>NZ_JARVRI010000015.1:0-187537 GCF_030209785.1 Arthrobacter sp. efr-133-TYG-120 | reverse complement strand
TGACCATGAAAACGCTCCATCAATCAGAGCGTTGCTACGACCATATGACTTTGCCCGAGATTTGGAGGCAATTGCTGCCAGTTCGCGCGAAGGGACCCTAGCGGAGCTTTTCGCGCAGCTTCCGGGCCAGCTGGTAGGCCCCGTAGCGGAGCTTGTTGACGGGAAGGTCCCAGGTGCCTGGGTAGGCGATTTCCCTGCCTCCGAAGGACTTCTTGAAGGCGGTGAATCCGGCCCACTTGTGGTCGGGCTCGTCCTCCGGGGCCACGCCCCACAGGTCGACGTGCTTGAGCCCCTTGTCCTTGGCATCGGCCATGAGCGTCACGAGCAAGGGAATGCCCGCGCTGAGCTTGCGGTGCGTGTCATCGAGCGCTGCGTGGGCGTAGGTGCGGGTGTCGGCGGAGTCGTACGCCAAGGCGGCCGCAATGGGTTCGCCCTCGAGTTCGGCGATGAACAGCGTGCCGGCACCAGCGGGCATGAGGGAGCGGGCCACCGAACTCAGGTAGTCGTCGCTCTGGGGCTTGAAGCCGTTGCGTGCCGCTGTCATGTGGAGGAAGTCGAGAAGTATCGAGATCTCTGCGGGATCCTGCGAGGACCGGAAGGTGACGCCCTTCTTATGGATGTTGCGGTACAGGTTCCGGTTGGTGGGTTTCATGCCCGCAAGGACGTCTTTGAAGTCGCCGTCCAGATCCACGATCCAGCTCAATTCCGGCTGCTGGTTGGACGGCGCGGGCTGCAGGCCGCGTCCCCCCAGCACCGCAGCGGCGTCGGCCGCTTCAAATCCAGCAGTGACGGGTTCCATCCTCACAAACACCGCCTTGCTGCGGCGCGCAATCGCCACCAGCGCGGCCAGGGCTTCGTCGAAGGCTTCCAACGAGTCGGCCACGGGGCCGTAGGGGGAGTAGATGACCTTTCCAGCCGGGTTCTTTTCCTCCACCGCGAGGAAACGCCACCCCGGACCGGACTCCTCGTGCACGGTGCGGCCGAGGGATCGCTGGAAGGCCGCCCATGCGGGCGTTTGCAGGAAGTACTCCACCCTCTAGTTCCCCAGGCCCGTGGTGACGGCAAAGGCGACGCTGGTTCCCGTTGCGCCGGAAACCGGGTGCACCATCACGGGCTCTTCGGATGCCGGGATGAAGGCACTCCCGCCGCGTTCCACGGCGAGCTCGCTCTTGGGGGAGTCGAGCACCACGGAACCCGAAACCACGACGACGACGGCGGGACCGGCTTGCGCCATCGGCACCGGTTCCGCTCCGGGAGCCAACTCGATGCGCTGGAGCTGGAATTCCTTGAAGGGCGGCACATAGAGATCCTGGCCGAATCCGGAGATCCTGGGCTCGATGCGCGGTACGCCGAGGGAAGCGAATTCGATGGTCTTCAGGAGTTCGGGGACGTCGATGTGCTTGGGGGTGAGGCCGCCACGGAGCACGTTGTCCGAGGCCGCCATCACCTCGACACCGAGGCCTTTCAGGTAGGCGTGGACGTTTCCGCCCGGCAGGTACACCGATTCGCCCGGGGACAGGAAGACGAGGTTCAAGAGCAGGGAAATCAGGACACCGGGATCGCCCGGGAACTCATTGTTGATGTCCATCAAGGTGGAGAGTTCCGCGGCGTGCTGACCCATCGGTGCGCCCGATTTCAGGATGGAAACCACCTGATCGGTGGCGGCGGAGACGGCATCCCCGCCGGTAATCAGCCGGGTGAACGCAGCCTTGAGTGCCGAGGGCTCATCGGGCTCCGAGAGATCCGCGATGACACCGGTGATGACGTCCGGGACGTCGACGGCGGCAAGGTCCAGGAGGGTTGCGAGATGCTCGAAGACACGCTGCGAATCCGCGGCCGGACGGAAACCGCAGAGGGCGTGAAACGGGGTCAGCGCAAAGATCATCTCGGGCTTGTGGTTGTCATCCCGGTAGTTGCGCTCGGGCGCGTCCGCCGCCATGCCTGCGGCATTTTCCTTCGCGTATCCGTCCTTGGCCTGCTGCAAGCGAGGGTGGACCTGCAAGGACAGGGGCTTGTCGGCCGCAAGGAGCTTGGTGAGGAACGGCAAGCGCGGACCGAATTCGGCCACGCTCGTTTCACCGAGGAAATGCACGGGGTCCACCTTGATCAGGGCGTCCAAGGCGACGGACGATCCATCCGGACGGGTGGCCACGGACGGCGAGTCTGGGTGCGCTCCGATCCACAACTCCGCCTCCGGACCGCCCGAGGCGGGCCTTCCCAGCAGAGCGGCGATCGCCGTCGTCGATCCCCATGCGTAGGGGCGGAGAACATTCTCAAGCTGGTACACGGCAGGGGATCCTTGTCATTGCGGGACGGTACATTCGGGATTGCCGGGGATGACCTCTTAACGGCTGCCCGGGCTCTTAACGACTGCTTCGGGCGGAGACGTTCGCGGTGGAGAAGACTTCGGCGACCTTGTCGCGGAGCCGGGCGCCTTTCTCGGTGGCGGTGTTGTTGAGCTCCTGGGCGAATTCGAGCAGTTCGCCGCGAAGCCGCACGGCCAGCTCGTCGGTTCCGGACGCCAGCATGCGCACTGCCAGGAGGCCGGCGTTGCGGGCGCCGCCGATGGACACCGTGGCGACGGGAACACCGGCGG
Organism: Arthrobacter sp. efr-133-TYG-120; assembly: GCF_030209785.1. Classification (NCBI taxonomy): domain Bacteria; kingdom Bacillati; phylum Actinomycetota; class Actinomycetes; order Micrococcales; family Micrococcaceae; genus Arthrobacter; species Arthrobacter sp. efr-133-TYG-120. Next base: position 184,941 of record NZ_JARVRI010000015.1, on the reverse strand, counting down.
GCATCTGCACGATGGACAGCAAGGAATCCATACCGTCCAGGGTCTTCAGCGGGACCGGGACGCCGATGACGGGCAGCGGGGTGACGGAGGCGAGCATCCCCGGCAAGTGGGCCGCGCCGCCGGCTCCCGCGATGATGACGCGGAGGCCACGTTCATGGGCAGTCTGGCCGTATCGGATCATTTCCGTGGGCATGCGGTGGGCTGAGACGACGTCGGCTTCGAAAGGGATGCCGAATTCTGCCAGGGCGTCCGCCGCGGCTTCCATGACCGGCCAGTCGGAGTCGGAGCCCATGACGAGGCCTATGATCGGGGCGGCGACAGCCGCATCCGCGTTTTCGGCTTCCATGTTCTCTGCGCTCATACGGTCTCCTCGGAGGTGGTTTCGGCCGGCATGCGGCCGTCGCGGATGATGTCGGCCACTACGGTGGCGCGGCGTCGGATGGAGTCGACGTCCGCCGTCGAGTTGCCGACGAGGTTCACGTGCCCGATCTTGCGGCCGGCCCGCACGGACTTGCCGTAGCAGTGGACCTTTGCGGCAGGTTCGTAGGCGAGGGCCTTGGGGTAGGCGCTGAAGAGATCCTGGTTGTCGCCGCCCAGGAAGTTCTTCATGACAACTACTGCGCCGAGCGCGTCGGTGGCACCGAGCGGGAGGTTGAGGACCGCTCGCAAGTGCTGTTCGAACTGGCTCGTGACGGAGCCGTCTTGCGTCCAGTGGCCGGTGTTGTGCGGTCGCATGGCGAGCTCGTTGACCAGGAAGCCGACTCCGACGCCGGGCGTTTCGAAGAGTTCGGCCGCCATGACGCCCGTGACGCCGAGTTCATTGGCGATCCGCAGCGCTGCCTCTTCGGCCGCCGCGGCGACTTCTACGGGAATGTCCTGGGCCGGCGCAATCACTTCGTCGCAAACGCCGTCCACCTGGACGGTGTGGACTACCGGCCAAGCACGGGATTCGCCGTCTGGGGTCCTTGCGACGAGGGCGGAAAGCTCGCGGCTGAAGTCAACCTTCTCTTCCGCGAGCAGCGGGCTCATGGCGTCGAACCAGTCCGTGGTGCTCCGGGCGTCGACGGCGGAATGGACGATGCGCACGCCTTTGCCGTCATAGCCTCCGCGCGGGGTCTTCAAGACGATCGGCCAACCGGTCTGCTCACCGAATGCCACGAGGTCCTCGACGCCGTGGACTGCAGCCCACGCCGGATTGGGGAGCCCCAAGCGGTCGATCGCCGCGCGCATCACCAGTTTGTCCTGCGCGTGCACCAGGGCATCGGGGCCGGGCTGGACGTTGACTCCGGCCTCGATCAAGGCCCGGAGGTGCTCGGTGGGAACGTGTTCGTGGTCGAAGGTCATGACGTCCAAGCCCTCCGAGAACTCAAGAAGGGCCGCGAGGTCCTTGTAGTCGCCAATGGGGGCCGTTGCTACGGCCTGGACTGCGGAAACGTCCTCACCTTCAGCAAGGACCCGGAGTTCAAAGCCGAGAGCGGTTGCGGCCGGGGCCATCATTCGTGCGAGCTGTCCGCCGCCCACCACGCCAATTACAGGAAAAGTCACAAGGTTCAGCCTACCGAACCAGCGGCTGGTTCCCAGATTCTGCTCGCCGCTGGGTCCTTGGAACCCGGCGCGAAGCCGTCGGCACGGAACAAATGGGCAAGCTCCAAGAAATCGGAGCTAAAATGGAGGCTTCGGCCCATCGGCCCCCTAGAACAACGGCCATGGAGGGTCATGATCAACACACTTGCAGATCGCATCCGCGGGCTCGCCTCGCTCTTTTGGCGCGAAGTAGCCAAGTTTGGCGCTGTCGGCGGTGTTGCGTTCGTCATAGATAACGGCTTGACCTACTATCTCATGCACGGCCCGATGTCGGACAGTGAGGCGAAGGCCCGTTTTGTCGGCGCCACCGTGGCCACCGTGTTCTCGTGGATCGCCAACCGTTTCTGGACCTTCCGCCACCGCCGCCAGCAGAACGTGGTGCGCGAGTTCGTGATGTTCATCATCATCAACGGAATTGGTATCGGCATCTCCACCGGCCTCACCGCCATCGCCAAATACGGCATGAACATCCAGGACAAGAACGTCCTCTTCGCCGCCGGAGTCGTCGGCATCCTCGTGGCCACTGTCGTGCGCTTCTTCGCCTACCGCTTCCTGGTCTTCAACAAGGAACTCGACGAAGAGCCCGCCTTCTCGCATGACCACGAGATCATCGAGGCCCACCACAGGGCCAAGGCCAAGGCCATGCATGTTGCCAGCTCCGAGACTGGCTCGGACCAAGGCGAAGACGCGGTCAAGCGCCGCTGACGTGCCTAGGCGCCGCTGACGCGCTCGTTGTCCAGCAGGTGCCGGGTGACGTCGACGTCCGGGTGCACGAGGACCACTGAACCGTCTTTGCTCCACGCGCCCAGTGCGTCCGCGAGGGCCGACTCCAAGCCGTCGGCCGCGCGGACCAGCAGGCGGACGCCGGCGTCGTGTTCCTTGGCGAAGCCGTCCAGCAATTCGCCGTGCGAGTGTCCGGCTTCAGGGCGGCGCAGCGCCGGCAGCGCGGCGTCCGGTTCGGCGTGCGCCATGAACACGTCGCCGTGGGAGCGGACTTCGGCCGCGTAGTCCACGACGCCGGCAGGCAGTTCTCCCGGCCAGCTCATCGCGAGTGCCGCGAGCGCCACGGCGACGACGGCGTCGAAGTCGGCTCCCGCACCGACGTCGGGGGTGTCCGTGACAAGCAGGTCGGCGCTGCCGCCGTCGAGCACCAGTTCCATCCCCAACTGCCATCCGGCCAGCGCCCATACGAGGGACTTCCAATGGGCCGGCAGGTCGAGGCGAAGGCTCATGCCCGGTTCGGCGTCGAACTCGTCCTGGAGTAGGTTGCTGGTCTTGGCCACCCAATTGTCCAGGACCCGTCCCGAGAGCTCCACCCGTTCGGCGTCCGGCCCGTACCAGGTCAGTCGGGGGGATGTGGCGTGTCCGGAGCGCAGGGCTGCCATCAGGTTCATCGCGGGGGTGTTCATGGCTACATCTTGCCACGGGGCGTCCGGCCCGGCGCCGGCGGGTATGACTTGCGCCACACGGGGCCAAGGGCCGGTGACGGCACGGAGCTTGAGGGGCCAAGCAATTTCCCTGAAATTCAATGAAAATACATCTTAAGTGAGTCGAAGCTTCCATTTTTCCGCGGAAGCGCGCGGATGGGGCAAAAAAATCGCGGGCGTGGCGCGGCGGGAGTTAGTGCGGAAAGTTGATTATTATCCCGGCGCGGCTTGACGGCTTGGTAGTTACACGCGTGTAATTAGATATCGAACGCCGCTGCGGGAGTATCGGGTACATAACCGAGTACCGAATGAGCACGGCAGCAGCTGCACACATCAGGAGGGACGCCATGGGGCAAGCGTTGCGTATCCAGGAAGATGCAGTCGTCGCGGAATATGCGTCGGTGAAGTACCGGTCGCGTGAAGTTCCGGGGGATTGGTATGTTGACCCGGCAGATCCGCAGGCGGCGGACCGCTACATAGAGACCACTCGGGAGTCGCTGGAAGACGAGGCAACAGCCTTTCTTGCTGCCCACGAGGCTCTTGTGGGAGGCACGCCGGCAGATCCGGAGGATGATCTCGACGATCCTCCGATGGAGCTGCGCCGTCCGCTCGACAACCCGGCCCAGCCGGTGTGGATCGGGCTTCCGCGCCAGGGGGACTTCGACGACGAAGGCGAACTCGGCTGGCAGACGGACGCCTTGTGCGCCCAGACGGACCCGGAGGCGTTCTTCCCTGAGAAGGGCGGCTCCACGCGGGATGCCAAAAAGGTTTGCGGTGCGTGCAATGTCCGTTCGCAGTGCCTTGAATACGCACTCGCCAATGATGAACGTTTTGGTATCTGGGGCGGGCTCTCCGAGCGTGAACGCCGCAGGCTGAGGAAGCGAGCGGTCTGATTCTCAAGGCAGTACACGTTACCGCCGTCGTCGTCTCGCACGACGGCGGTAACTATCTCCCCAGAACCCTGGCGGCTCTGCTGGACCAGACGCGTCCGGCAGATGCCGCCATTGGCATTGATACGGGCTCCCGCGACAAGTCCGCCGCGTTGCTGCAGCGGGCTCTCGGCAAGGCCAATGTCACCGGCACCGGCGAACACAAAGCAGGTTTCGGTGCGGCCGTCATGGCCGGCCTGGCCCGCTCGGCGCCACCGTCGCGGGAGCCGGGAGCCGTGGAATGGATCTGGTTGTTGCACGACGACGCCGCTCCCGCCCCGGATGCACTCGCCGAACTGCTTCAGGCAGTCGAGCGAGCCCCTTCGGTCACAGTGGCCGGTTGCAAGCAGTTGTCCTGGAACGCGGAACGCAGGCTCGTCGACGCCGGCCTGTCCACGAGCCGCTGGGCCGAACGGCTGACGCTCATCGAAGCCGACGAACTCGACCAGGGCCAATACGACGGGCGCACGGACACTTTCGCGGTGAATTCCGCCGGCATGCTGATCCGCCGCGACGCTTGGGAGCAATTGGGCGGCTTCGACCCCGCGCTTCCCGGAGTGGGAGACGACGTCGATTTCTGTTGGCGCAACTGGCTGGCGGGCAACAGGGTGGTGGTGGTTCCGGCGGCGCGCATGCTCCACGTGGAGAACCGTCCCCACAGCCTGGCGACACCTGCGGCCGCACGCAAGAGCCAAGTCCATTTGAGGCTCACCCACGCTTCGCCGTGGAAGGTTCCGCTGCACGCGCTCGGCGCGTTGCTCGGGAGCATGGTCAGGCTCGTCTTAAGCATCCTGGTCAAAGAACCGGGTCACGGAATTTCCCAGCTTGGCGCGACCGTTGCGGCGCTCGGCCGTCCCGGGGCGATTTGGCGTTCGCGGCGAAACGCCGCCCGGACGCGACGCGTGCCGCGGTCAATGGTCAAGGGCCTGCAGACACCGCGGCGCGAGGTTTGGGCCCATCGACGCTCCCTCGTCGAGGCGATTGGCGCAGACGAATTCCAGGAGACCGACTCCCTGGCTCCGGAACCGAGCGGTGACGCAGGTGACGATTTTGTGGCCCTAGCAACGAATGAGCGGGGTTGGATCGGGACGGGCGCGGTGGCCGCCGCGTTTGTTGCACTGGCTGCCTCCATCGTGGGGCTGCTGGGGCTCCTGGGTGCAAACGGCGTGACGGGCGGCGGCCTCTTGCCGTTGTCCGCCGCAGGCGACATCTGGCGGTCGGCATCCACGTGGTGGATTGGCTTGGGCGCGGGTTTGCCCGGACACGGGGATCCGTTCGCCTACATCCTGTGGCTTGTGTCATTGCTCGGGGGAAGCGATTCCAGCACGGCGATCGTGTGGCTGTTGTTGTTGGCGATGCCACTGTCAGGATTGGGCGCCTGGTTTGCCGCGGGCGCGATGACCAGCTTGCGCCGCTACCGCTTCATGGCGGCGCTGATCTGGGCCGCAGCCCCGGCCCTTCAAGTCGCCGTGAACCAAGGACGGGCCGGCGCCCTCTTGGCCCACGTAGTGATGCCCTTGTTGGTGCTGGCACTCTTCCGGGCCACCGGATCAGCCCTGGGGCGCGGGACTACGCTGGACCAGGTCCAGCAGTCCGGCCGCGCCGCAACCAGGCCGTTGCCGGGCAAACCGGGCGTCAACGGCACTCCGTCGTGGACTGCTGCTGCCGCGGCCGGCCTGGCGCTGGCTGTGGTGACTGCCTCTGCGCCATCCCTGCTTCCTCCCTTTGCCGTCCTCATTGTTTTTTGCGGCATCGCCTTGGGGCGGCGGGGCCGGACCATTTGGTGGTCGCTGCTTCCAAGCGCCGCGCTCTTTGCGCCGTACGTCCTCTCGGCGCTTGAACGGCCCCGCACCATGCTGGCCGATCCTGGCGTCCCGTTGGGATTCGAAGCCGCACCGTTGTGGCAGCAACTGCTTGGCCAACCCTTGAAATTCGACGTCAACGGCGGATTGGCCGGCTTGGCATTATTCGGCCCGTCGGGTATTCCGTGGGCGCTGGCGCTTGCCCTGCTGATCGGCGCGCCGGTCCTGCTCCTGTCCATCGCCGCACTCTTTGTCCCCGGAGGCCGGTCCCGCGTCACGCGTTTCCTCTGGGCCGGAGCCCTTGTGCTCCTCGCCTGGGCATGGCTCGCCGGACACGTCGCAACCGGAGTCGACGGCAACCTGCTCGTCGCGCCATTCACGGGTCCGGCAGTTTCCGCGGCCGGGTTCGCGTTCCTGGGAGCGGCGCTGATCGGCGCCGATAACCTCCTCCACCTGAAGGCCAAGGCGGAAGACGGCCGCCCGGTCCAGCGCGCGGCAGTGCGCATCGTCTCCGCTGTAGCGACGCTTCTCCTTATTGCCGGACCCCTGGCAAGCATGGGCCTCTGGGCAACCCAGAATGTCCTGGCCGGCCCAGACAGCCCGCCCTCGGCTAGCGGCGCGCTGGGCACGCCGCGACTGGTCCAGCCCGCAGGTCCCGGCACGTTGCCGGCCACGGCCGTTGACCACGGCCAGGGCCCGGAACAGACCCGCACGCTGGTCATCACCGCCGGTGAGAACGGTGGCTACACGTCGTCCCTCATGCGCGGAGCCGGAACTACTTTGGACTCGCTCTCGACTGTCGCTGCCGGACGTTCCATTGTGGGATCACCCGGGCAGGAACGCCTCGTGGCCGACGACGACGCTACCGCGTCCATCCGGAACGCCGTAGCCACGATTGTCGCGGGAACAGGGGTTGACCCGCGGCCCGCCCTTGAGCAGCTTGGCGCAGGATTCGTGGTTCTGAAGTCAGCCGACACCGCCGCACCGTTGACGGCCAACCGGATCGATTCCGTGCCCGGCCTGGTGGCTGTGGGCAAAACCGATTCCGGGTGGCTGTGGCGGGTCACGCCGCTCAACCAGGCCGCCGCGGCCGACGCCGAAACGGCACACCGTGTCAGGGTGGTGGACGCAAAAGGTGCCGTCGTTGCGCTCTTGCCTTCCCTTGGATCCTCTGCCACCGGCAACATCCCGGCGGGCGGGGACGGTCGCCTGGTGGTGCTCGCTGAGCGGGCAGATGCCGGTTGGAGCGCTTGGTTGGATGGCCGCCAACTGAGCCCGACGACGTCCGGATGGGCCCAAGCATTCACCTTGCCGTCCGCGGGCGGCCAGATCGAGATCCGCTATACCACCGTGTGGGAGCCTTGGCTCAGCATTTTGCAGGCCGTGGTGATTGGATTGACCGTCCTTCTGGCCATCCCCATGCCCGCCCGCAGGCCGAAAGCCGGCCTCCTGAAGGAACAAAACTCCCTCCGTAAGGAGTACAGCAGTGTCTGACAACCAAGGACCGGCAGCCGAGCCCGGAGCGGGGTCGAGGAAGCGCGGCCAGCGCAAAGCCCACAACCAGAGCAAAGGCCAGAACAAGAACAAGGCCGTTGTGTTGGGAGCGCTTTCCGCGACGTTGCTCCTTGCTGCTGGGGCCGGGATGGTGTCGGCAGCCTCGATCCTGCCGTCGCCGTCGGGAAGCAAAACGCTGGACATGACCCTCGCGGATGTCCCGGCGGGCAGGACAGCCGCAGTGTGTCCGGCACCTCCCCATCTCGCCGAGGGAACGAGCGCGGGCACCGACAGCCAGTTCAGCCCTGTTTCGCGTTCGGCAAAGAGCTTCCTGGACGCGGTGGTGCTCAGCGACGCCGGCGGATCCGTTCCCGGGAGCAACCTCGCCTCGCTGGGTGGTTCTGCAATCGCCGATATTGCCAAGCCTCCCGCCGCCGCCCCAGCCCCTGCGTCCGGGCCGCCCGTGCTGAATGCCGGCGTCGTGGCCCAGCGGCCTGCGGGCGACGTCACCGTGGTGGGCGCCGATCCCATCAGCGGTCAGAAGGCCGCGGTAGCGGGCCTGATGAGCTACACCGCGAGCGACGGCGACCTCCGCGGACTGGCGGCCGCACCCTGCCAGCAGCCGGTCAATGATGCATGGCTCCTTGGAGCGAACACTGCACTCGGGCGAACGGCGGTCTTGAACATCAGCAATGCCTCGGGCACCCCGGCTACCGTCAATCTCGAGCTGTTCGGCGCCCATGGGCAGATCCAAGCCCCGGACAGCCGAGGCTTGCTGGTTTCGCCGGGAGCTACCCGGTCCATCAATTTGGCCGGACTGGCCCCGAACGAGGGTCAGCTCTCGGTGCATTTGCGCAGCAGCGGCGGCCCGGTCGCGGCAACCATCCAGCAAAGCGTCCTCCGGGGCCTCACCGCCGGTGGCGTCGAGGTCATCACTCCAGGTGCCGGCGCCGCCGATTCCCAGGTCATGACCGGGGTGGACGTCCAGGACCCGGCCGCCGTGAAGTCACTCGCGGACAAGCCCGGTTTTGCCGACGTCGTTCCGGCCCTGCAGATCACCGTTCCCGGTCCTGTGGACGCCGTCGTGGACGTGCGCTTGTACGGGCCGAACGGCCAGCGCGCTTTGCCCGGCGGGGGAGCCGTGACCGCGAAGGCGGGTTCGGTCACCGAAGTGCCGCTCGCGGGCGTCCCGGCCGGTATGTATACCGTCAGCGCTACCTCGGATGTTTCCTTCGCAGCTTCCTCCCGCGTAACGCGGGGGCTCAAGGCGGAGGACCCCGTTGACTTCGCCTGGTCTCCGGCTGCGGTCCGTTTGGGCAGCCAGCATGTGATGGCGGTACCCCAAGGAGGGACCCGTTTCCTCAGCTTCGGTGTGCCGACGGGACGGGCCACTGTCAGTTACACGCCGGTCACCTCGGACGGCAAGGTACACAAGGCGCAAACGGTCGACATCGCCGGAGGGACCACCGCGGTCATCGGCGTTCCGGACAAGTCCGACGGCGCGGCGGTTTCGGGCTACATCGTGTCGGCGGCAGGGGATGCGGCCTACGGCGCGCTCGTCCTCGGCCAGGGCGATCAACCAGGCGTTTCGGTCCTGACCATCCAGGATGGCGCTGCGGGCCACGAAAAAGTGCAGGTCACGCTCGGTTACTGATACCGGCGGCGGTACACGGGGTCCAGGGTCTCCGGCGGCACTCCGAGCATCTCGGCGGTGTACTCGACGACGACGTCGTGCACCAGGTCCTGGAGGTCCTCGCGGCCGCCGGTGGTGTGCTCGACGACGCGCCGATAGATGGTGATGACGGGGCCCGCGCCGCGGGCTGCCGGGGTGTACGAGCCCAGCGGTGCAGCGGTGCCTTGTGCCACCAGTTCCTCAAGGTTCGGCGGGATCTCGTCCACCGCGAACGCGACGCCGTCGAGCCGTTTGCCCCACATATCCTGCAGCCGTTCAGCGGAATCGAGCACGAGGTCGTCGAACCTTTCGGCGCGCGTCCGGTAGCCGGGAAGGTTGGGAAGGATGATTTCGCCGCGCAAGCCCCGCCCGTGGCGGTTCCTGCGGCGCTCCCTGAAGCCGCGTGCGGACGTGCCCGCCGTCGTCGTTTCCTGGCTGTCCCCGGTGCCGGACAAATGGACTGTGAAGCCCGGAACGTGGTGCTGTGACTGCATATATCGACTCTAGACCCGTGATTCCGCCAACGCGACATAATGCGCGCAAAGGGGCAATGCACCGCGCCGCGGGGAAGTGCGGCTAATCTGGGATGTTGTGGGTGCAATTCGTCAGTGTTCCAGATCAGCTTGCCGCCAATCCGCGGTGGCTACTTTGACGTACGTCTATGCCGAGTCCACGGCGGTGCTTGGTCCGTTGGCCACGTATGCCGAGCCGCATTCCTACGATCTGTGTGCGCAGCATGCCGAGTCGCTGACCGTACCGAGGGGCTGGGAAGTCATGCGGCTCGCCATGCCGTCCTCACCGCCCCAGCCGGGGCCGGACGATCTCCTTGCCCTGGCGAATGCAGTGCGGGAAGCCGCATCGGCGCCTGCCGCGCCGGAACAGCGCACAGTCCGGGCCCCCTTTGACGGACCGGCCCCCGTGGAGGGAACAAGGCGCCACCTGCGTATCCTGCGCGATCCGTCCTGAACCCGGACGACAGCAACCACGCGTCCATTGCCTCCGTGTACCGCCGCGTGTGTCGCCCAATGTGTCGCGGCTCCCTGAGCGACAAGCATTGTGACACCGTGTGCAGCGCCGCTGGGTTGTACTCTGGAAGCTGCCATATCTGTCCAAAGCGGCGTCCGCGAGATGCCATCCAGGGAGCTTCAACCATGCCAAAGGTCAGTCCTGAATTGTTGTCCATCCTGCGGTGCCCTGTCACCGGGTCCCCGCTGGAGCAGGACGGCGAGGAACTTGTCTCGACGGCCGGGTCCGCCTCGGGTGAGAAGCTCCGCTATGCAATCCAGGACGGAATCCCCTTGCTCCTGCCCCCGGAGCTGCTGGCCGCCGCCAACGCCGCGGCCTCAGACCAGCACGACGCAGGCCAGCACGACGCCTGAGCCCCCCTGACTCGACCATTCGGTACTTCCAAAGGACTTCCATGACTTTCGACTACAAGGTTGCAGACATCTCCCTGGCCGAAGCCGGGCGCCACCAGATTCGCCTGGCAGAGCACGAAATGCCGGGCCTCATGTCGCTGCGCGCCGAGTTCGGTCCAAGCCAGCCGCTCAAGGGGGCGCGTATTGCCGGGTCCCTGCACATGACCGTGCAGACCGCGGTGCTCATCGAGACGCTGACGGCCCTCGGCGCGGAGGTGCGGTGGGCCTCGTGCAACATCTTTTCCACCCAGGACGAGGCAGCGGCCGCCGTTGTCGTCGGCAAGGGAACTGTCGAGGATCCCCGGGGTGTTCCCGTGTTCGCCTGGAAGGGCGAGACCCTCGACGAATACTGGTGGACCGCCGAGCAGATCCTCACCTGGCCGGGCGCGGACGCCAACCCTGAGCTTGGGCCCAACATGATCCTCGACGACGGCGGAGACGCCACGCTGCTGGTCCACAAAGGCGTCGAATTCGAAGCAGCCGGCGCGGTGCCGACCGCCACGGAGAATGATCCCGAAGAGTATGCGCTGGTCCTCGACGTGCTGCGGAAGAGCCTTGCCGCCGACCCGAAGAAGTGGACCCGCATCGCCGCCGGGATCCGTGGCGTGAGCGAAGAAACCACCACGGGCGTGCACCGGCTCTACCAGCTCGCCGAACAGGGCAAGCTGCTGTTCCCGGCCATCAACGTCAACGACTCGGTGACCAAGAGCAAATTCGATAACAAGTACGGCATCCGCCACTCCCTGCCGGACGGCCTCAACCGCGCCACGGATGTCCTGATGGGCGGAAAGGTCGCCGTCGTCTGCGGCTATGGCGACGTCGGCAAGGGCGCCGCAGAGGCGCTCCGCGGCCAGGGTTCGCGCGTGATCGTGACGGAGATCGACCCCATCTGCGCGCTCCAGGCAGCAATGGACGGGTACCAGGTGGCCAAGCTGGATTCCGTGTTGGAACAGGGCGACATCTTCATCACGACTACGGGCAACAAGGACGTCATCATGGCCTCCGACATGCTCCGCATGAAGAACAAGGCGATCGTGGGCAACATCGGCCACTTCGACAACGAGATCGACATGGCCGGACTGGCAAAGGTCCCCGGCGTGCACAAGGTGGAAATCAAGCCGCAGGTCCACGAGTGGGTGTTCGCCGCAGCCGACGGCCGCGAGGAGCGTTCGATCATCGTGCTTTCCGAAGGCCGCCTCCTGAACCTGGGCAACGCCACGGGCCACCCCTCGTTCGTTATGAGCAACTCCTTCGCGAACCAGACGATCGCCCAGATCGAGCTGTGGACCAAGAGGGACCAGCCCGAGGCCGAGCGCGAATACTCGAACCAGGTCCATGTCCTGCCCAAGATCCTCGATGAGAAGGTTGCCCGCCTGCACCTGGATGCTTTGGGCGTGGAACTGACCGAGCTCAGCAAGGAACAGGCGGAATACCTGGACCTTGACGTTGCCGGGCCGTACAAGCCGGAACACTACCGGTACTAAGAACACTGGCTGGGGGCACGCCGGAAGGCGGGCTCCCAGCCAATATCAAGCCGCGCCCCTTAGGATGCGGCTGTGGGGCGTGAGTTTTATTGGGGGGCGTGAGTTTTGGAGAAAAAAGGAATGGGCCTTAATCCCGACGGCGAGCAAGCGGACACTTTCGAGCAAGTGGACGCTGCGAGGCTCTTCGACACCGAGCAGGACGGCGGCAGTGCCCGGCACTTGGATGCTGGGCACTTGGACGCTGGGCACATGGATGCTGGGCCGACGAAGCGAAGCAGGTTCCGCAAAGTCGCCTGGATCGTGGTTGTCTGCCTCATTGCCGCGCTCAGCGGCACGTTCGCCGCAGTGGCCCCGCATGCGGCGAGTGCGGCAATCGAGTCCGAGGGATCATCAGGTGAACGCAGCGAGGCCGCGGCGGTGCTGCCCGTCGTGAAGCCTGCCACGGTGGTTGCCTCGCCAGCGAGCGGAGCCAAGCAGGTGAACCCGGCCGCGCCTGTCACTATCAGCGTCAAGGACGGAACCCTGGACAGGGTCTCCCTGACGAGCGCTCAAGGCAAGACCGTTGATGGTGCGTTGACCCCGGATGGACTGAGCTGGACGGCATCCACTCCGCTCGAATTCAACTCCTCCTACACCTTCAATTACACCGTTGCCGATGCGGCCGGTCGCGCAACGTCGAAGACCGGATCCTTCACGACGGTCTCCACGCAGAACGAGGCCGACGCCGCCATGTACCCCCTGGACGGGGCGAAGGTGGGCGTGGCGCAGCCGCTCCAGCTCACGTTCAGCGAACCGGTCGTCAACAAGGCCGCTGTCGAGAAGGCCATCAAGGTCACCTCCACGTCGGGCCAGGTGGGGGCCTTCCACTGGTTCAGCGACACCATGGTGCGCTACCGTCCGGAGAACTTCTGGGCAGCGAACAGCACCGTCACCGTGGATCTCAAGCTGTTCGGGGTGGACTTCGGCAACGGCCAGATCGGCAACTTCAACAAGACGAACACCTTCAAGATCGGCGACAAGAAGGTGGCGGTGGCCGACGCGGTTGCCCACACGTTCACGGTCAGTATCAACGACCAGCAAGTGGGCCAGTGGCCGGACACCATGGGCGACACCAGGTTCCCTTCCGCGCGCGGCTACTTGGTCCTTATGGAGAAGTACCGGGTGGAGCACATGGACGCCTCCACCATCGGCCTTAAGCCGGGGGATCCGGCCTACTACGGACAGCTTGACGTCAACTACGCGACGCGCCTGACGCCCAGCGGCGAGTTCATCCACCAGGCCACCGACTCGGCCTTGCCGTACATCGGCGTCACGAACCTCTCCCACGGCTGCATCGGATTGGGACCTGACGGCGCGAAATGGGTGTTCGACAACATGACGACCGGAGACGTCGTCCAAGTGGTCAATACCCAGGGTGACTACGCCAACTACGACGACGGCTTTGGCGACTGGAACATCCCCTGGGCCCAATACGCCAACTGACCCAATACGCCGACTGACCCAATACGCCGACTGACCCAGTACGCCAACTGATAGGGCGCGCCTGAGCGCACTGCCCCGGACGCATCGGAACCCCCGGTAGACTTGGCGGGTCAGTCTTGGGGGCTGGCTTTCTGCCGGGGGATGTGGAGTTGCACTGTGGCGTCGCAAAGGAAAAGCAAGACCGGGAAGATTCTCGGAATCATGGGGATATGTGCCGGCGTTGCGGTCGGAGGAATCGGTGTTGCAACCGCCCCGAACTGGCTGCAAACGGCGGTCGAATCAGAAGCGGGATCTCCGCAACGCACGGATGCCGGGTTGGCGTCCGCTGTCGTCAAGGCAGTGGAACTGGGAATCACGCCCCTTGACGGCGCCCGCGAAGTGAATCCCGCCGTCGGGCCTTCCGTGAAGGCGGTACACGGCACGCTGAAGGACGTTGAACTCGTCCCGGCCAAGGGCGGAAAGGCCATCACGGGAAGCATCAGTTCCGATGGCAGCACCTGGTCCACGCTGGATCCCTTGGCGTTCAACACCGAGTACCGTTATGGCTTCACTGTTGTTGACGGCGCGGGCCGGGAAACCCGGAAGACGCAATCCTTCAGCACAGTATCCACGCCCAACGAGGCCAATGCCTTGGTGTTCCCCAACGACGGTTCCGTCATGGGTTCGGGGCAACCCATCGAAATCAACTTCAGCGAGCCTGTGGCGGATAAAGCCGCCATGGAACAGGCCGTGAAGATCGGCGTTTCCTCTGGCCAGGAAGTGGCCTGGCGCTGGTACTCGGACCGCAAAGTGCGGATCCGCCCGGAGACCTTCTGGGCGGCCAACACGAGCGTCACAGTGGACATGCCTTTGTTCGGCAAGGATTTCGGCAACGGAATGATCGGCAACTCCAACGTCAAGGCAGTGTTCACGACCGGTCCGCAGCGGATAGCGGTAGTGGACGACGCCACCAAGACCATGAAGGTGTATTTCGACGGCGCACTCGTCAAGACAGCTCCCGTCACCCTTGGCAGCCCGGACTGGCTCTCGCCCACCGGATACGCCGTGATCATGGAGCAGGAACGCCACTCCAAATTCAACGCCGGCAGCATCGGACTCAAACCCGGTGACAAGGGCTACTACGCACCGCTCGTCGTCGAGCACGCCAACCGGCTCACGAACTCAGGGGTCTACGTTCACCAAGCGCTTCCATCGGCTTACGGGGCCGTCGGCGCATACAACGTCTCGCACGGCTGCGTTGGCCTGCTCCCGGCCGATGCCGCGTGGTTCTTCAACAACATGCGTACGGGGGATGTGGTGCAGGTACTGAACACCGGAGCCCCCGCGGTTGAACCGCTTGAAGGCTTCGGGGACTGGAACATCGCCTGGGCCGGCTACGCGAAGCGCTAAGCCCTGCCGGGACGTGGAGGCAGTTGTGCCCGACTGCGTTGCGCACCGTGCGTGCCGCGCGCTTTGCTAGCGCGTGAACGGGAGCCTGTTGAGCCGGTCGCCCATAACGGCGCTGCGTTGTTCAGCGCGACGCAGCCGTTCCAGATCCCGGTTTCGCCGCTCGCCCAACACTGCGTTCAGGTAGCCTTCCGGCGTCGTTCCGGGCGGCGGAGGTGGAGCGACGTAAGCCGCCAGCTCGCTTGCAAGGGCCGCGGCCAGGCGGGCGCGTGAGTCCGGAGCCATCCGCCAGGCCTGCTGGATGAACTGTGAGGCCCGCCTCGCCGTCCCGTCGGGAACCCTGCCGATATCGGCGAGCGCCACCCAAGCCTGCAGGTGCGGAGGCGCGAAGGGGAGAATTTTGGGTTCGGCAGGAACGCGCTGCCTGAGCGCATAGGTTCCTGCCACGACGTCCCCGAGCCTCTTCGACTTGTCATTGAACAGTGCCACGGCAATGGCCAATCCGCCGAACGTCGCATAGATCTCCAGGAACCCGATCAAGCCGCGGATCACCGCGTGCCGGAAACGGATGGATCCGCCGTCGTCGCGCACGATCCTGAGCCCGGTAGCCAGCTTGCCCAGAGAACGGCCACGGCTCAGCGTTTCCACCGCCACGGGGACCACCACGAGGCACAGCACCCCACTGGACAAAACCATCGCGTTGCCCGCGGCCACGTCCACATTAGGTGCCGCCATACCGATCAGGAACAACAGGCCCACCAGCAACACGACGTGAACCAGGACATCGAGCATGAGCCCAAGGGCCCTCGCCCCGAACGATGCCGGCCGCAGTTCAAGGACTACGGCCTCGCCGGTAATGATAGAACTCAAGCCCGCCCCCAAGCATTGCCACGACCTCCGCAGGACCGGACGGCTCCCGCTGGATCGAGTCTAACCGCGGCCGCCGATGCGGAGGAGGGCTTTGCGTGGATGTGGGACTGTTTGGGGAGGGTGGGGATTAGGGTAGAGCCGTGGACATGGATGCCTTCTCCGTGGTGAACGGGACCAAATGGGCCCGCTTGCACGAGCTCGCGCACAAACGACGCCTGGACGGCGGCGAAGCCGACGAGCTGCTGCGTTTGTACCAAGTGGTGTCATCACACCTGTCCCTCATCCGGTCCGTGGCCCCGGAGAGCGCACTCTCCGCCTCCTTGTCGGCGGCCCTCGCCCAGGCCCGCACGCGCTTCACCGGGGCACGATCGAATTTCATGGAAGACCTCGCCCGCTTTTTCGTGGTGTCCCTGCCAGCCGCGTTCTACCGATTGCGGTGGCTCACTGTCTGGTGCGGGGTTTTCTTCTGCCTTGTGGCCGGTGCCTACACGTTCTGGATCGGAACGTCCCCGGATGCCTTGAGGGCCCTCGGAAGCAGCAACGCCGTGAAGCAATACGTCGACCACGACTTCGTTGACTACTACTCCGAGAACCCTGCTGCATCCTTCGCCGGCGCGGTCTGGACCAACAATGCCTGGATAGGGGCGCAGGCCGTGGCCTTGGGCATCACCGGATTCTGGGTACCCTACATGCTGTTCGGGAATGCCCAGGGCTTGGGAGTTGCCGCTGGCGTGTTTGCCGCCACCGGCAAGATGGACGTGTTTTTCAGCTACATCCTCCCGCACGGCCTCATGGAGTTGACGGCTGTGTTCATCGCCTCCGCGGGCGGTCTCCGCATTTTCTGGGCGATGGTTTCACCGGGTCCGAGGCGCAGGATGCAGGCAGTCGCGGAAGAAGGCCGTTCCCTGATCACCGTGGCCCTGGGCCTGGTGCT
The DNA here is from genome assembly GCF_030209785.1 of Arthrobacter sp. efr-133-TYG-120. Lineage (NCBI taxonomy): Bacteria > Bacillati > Actinomycetota > Actinomycetes > Micrococcales > Micrococcaceae > Arthrobacter > Arthrobacter sp. efr-133-TYG-120. Next base: position 168,459 of record NZ_JARVRI010000015.1, on the reverse strand, counting down.
TGTCCTGTTCGTTTCCGGACTCGTCGAGGCCTTCGTCACGCCGAGCCCGCTTCCCGTGTGGGCCAAGATCCTGATCGGTTCGCTCGTTCTCGCGGCATACTGGATCTATGCCTTGGTGCTGGGCGGGCGGGCATTCCGCGCCGGCGCCACGGGTGACCTGGACGCAAACGACGCCGGATACCGGGAGATTGCCGCCTGACGGCACCCGGGTCCGGCCGCAATCCGACGTCCGCCGGGGTGGCTCATCGTCTCTCCGCGAGGGCTGACGGTAGGCTCGATGGCAGAGAAGATTGCCAGCGGACCGTTCCTGCTCCGGCATGTGAATCCTACGGAAGTGAAATCCAAGTGACCGAGAAGAGCCCGATCCCCAAAGATCCGGACGCGGATATCCACGACGACGGCGACGAGCCGGCCTTCGAATGGATGAAGCCCGCGGCCAAGTCCGCAGCCACTGATGCACGTCCGGCCGGGGCCCCTGACGGAGCCCGGGACTCTTTGAGCACACGGGAGCCCGAAGGGGGCAGACCGGGAGACGGCGCCGTGGGAGCGGCAACCGCAGGCGAAGCGGCACGGCCTCCCGCAGGACCGTCCGTCGCAGGACCTCCCGTCGCAGGACAACAGGCGGAGAGCCGGGCTGACCGCAAAGCCGCCGAGGCTGCGGAGGCCGGACAGGAACCAGCCCTCTTCGCGGAGCCCTTGCCGACATCGGCCCTTCAGGTCCGCCCCCCGGAAGCCGAAGTGGAACGCCGCAACCACGAGCGGGAGCAGGCCGCCAACGCCAAGCCGCTGGCCCCGCGCATTTTCCAGGTCCTGCTGGCCGTCTTCTACCCGGTGGTCCTCCTGGTGCTGGCAATCCGCGCCGTGGCGAGCCCGCTGTTCTTGTGGGTGGAGTACTACCGGCCGGGATTCCCTGGCGACGGCTACGGCTTCAACGCCGATGACCGGATGACTTATGGGTCCTACGCCCTGGACTATCTCAGCAACTGGTCCGGTCCACGCTACTTGGGCGAGCTCGTCAACCAGAACGGCGAGAAGCTGTTCAAGGAAGGCGAAGTTTCCCACATGGCCGACGTCAAGACCGTGATGCTCTCCGCATTCGGTGCCGGCGCGCTCATGATCATCATCGGCATCATCGCCATGCTCTATCTGCGCAAGCGAAGCACGGGCGGAATCCGCCGCGGAATGTTTGCCGGTTCGATCGTCACTTTGGTGCTCATCCTTGGACTGGGCACGCTTGCGGCCTTGGGCTGGCAGCAGTTCTTCACGGACTTCCACCACATTTTCTTCGCCAACGGCACCTGGACATTTGCGCTCGACGACACGCTGATCCGCTTGTTCCCGGGGCAATATTGGATGGACTCCGGGATTGCGATCGGTGCATTGGTCTTCATCACGGCCCTGCTGACACTCATCTTCACCTGGCCTACCCGCCGTCGTCGCGGACTTGCACCCAAGAACCAAGCTGCTGCGGAACACAGCGCGGATGCGGACCCGGAGGTCCGCGCGGAAGCCGGCACGCCGGAGAAGTAGCACCACCGCAACAACAAGGAAAGCGGTCCGCCTGGGAATCTCCAATCCCAGGCGGGCCGCTTCGTTCATGCGGGGGTGTTTAGTGTGCGAGCCGTCCCGGCCTTCCGGTCAGGCCGCTCAGATCCAGGACGGCATCCACATGCGCATCCGCCAGTCCTGGTAGCTGATCACTTCCGCCGTCCACACCGGATAGAAGAACGCCGACAACAGCACGGCAAGGACCACCACAAGGCCCACCAGGTACAGGCCGGAGCGGCGCCGCCATGGAGGAGCCCCGCTCCTGCCGAGCACCAGTCCCAATCCATAGACGAGGGCCAGCACGAGGAAGGGCTCGAAGGAAAGCGCATAGAAGTAGAACATGGTGCGCTCCGGGTACATGAACCACGGCAAATACCCGGCGGCGACCCCGGCCAGGATGGCCCCTGCCCGCCAGTCGCGCCGTCCCGCCCACCAGAACAGCACCACAAAGAGCGCAATCGTGGCACCCCACCAGACCACCGGGTTGCCGACCGACAGGATCGCCGAAGTGCAGTTGGGCAGATCGCAGCCGGGAGTGCCCGGCTTGGGGGACTCATAGTAGAACGATGTGGGCCGCCCCATGACAAGCCAGGTCCACGGACTCGCCGAATACGGGTGCGGCGAGCTGAGGCCCTGATGGAAGTTGTAAGCCTGCACGTGGTAGTACGCCAGGGAGCGCAACGGCCCGGGAATCCAGCCCCACGTGGCGGAAGGATTCGTGTCGGCCCAGTGCCGGTAGTAGGCGTCGTTGGAAAGGAACCAACCGGTCCAGGTCGACAAATACACGGCAGTCGCCGCGGGAATCATGGTGAAGAACGCCGGAATGCCGTCCTTGATGATGCCTGCGCTGGGCCAGCTCCGGATGCCCGCAATGCGCCGCGCGCTCATGTCCCAAAACACCGTCATCAAGCCGAAAGCAACAACGAAGAACAGCGCCGACCACTTGGTGCCGACCGCCAAGCCGAGGCAGACACCCGCCGCCAGCCGCCACCACCGGAATCCGAGCCACGGGCCCGAGGCGAGGTGCACCGCCGTCGGACGGCCGTCCTTGGCTCCGCCCGCCAGCGCGGCAAGCCGTGCCGCCAAGCGGCGTCGTCCGTCGTCGCGGTCCATCAGCAGGGCGCCAAAGGCGGCGAGCAGCCAAAACATCAGGAAGATGTCCAGGAGCGAGGTCCGCGACATGACCAGGTGGTGGCCGTCCACGGCGAGCAACAGTCCCGCCACCGCGCCCAGGATGTGGGAACGGAACAGCTTCAGCGCGATCAAGGCGACCAGGAAGATGGAGAGCGTGCCGGTCAGAGCCGCGGAAAACCTCCAGCCGAAGGAATTGTCCGAACCAAAGAGCCACATCCCGAAGGCGATCATCCATTTCCCTACCGGTGGATGCACCACGTACTCGGGGGAGTTGAGCAGGACGTTGGGGTTGCCCGCATTGAAGGCATCGTTGGCCTTGTCCGGCCAGCTCCGCTCGTAACCGCTGACCAGGAACGAGTAGGCATCCTTGACGTAGTAGGTCTCGTCGAAGACGAGGCTATGCGGGTCACCGAGGCGGACAAAACGCAGAATCCCGCCGATCACGGCCGTGATGGCGGGGATCAGCCAGAACCACAGCCTCAACGACGGCGGATAATCCCGCCAGCTCTGGATGGTTCCAATGAGCCGCGTCCGCAGGGCCTCGGCCGTGAAAGCCTCCCGGGGCCGTATCAACCAGGTTTGCGGGGCGGGGCGCACGGAGGTATCGGTCACTCAGCCCATGCTACCTTTTGCCTCCGGTAGCTCCCTGAAGGCCGGAGGCGGAGCCAGGGCATTAGGCTTGTTGGGTGACTGAACAGCTGAGCTCCCCGGATGAAACCACCGTTCCTGATTCGGCGGAGTCCCTTGAGGCGCACGCGCTTCCTGACCTGCCCGACGGCGTAGGCCGGATAGTGCTGGCTGCCACTCCCATCGGCAACGTTGGCGATGCCTCCAGCCGGCTCATCGAGTTGCTGCAGACGGCCGACATCGTCGCAGCGGAGGACACCCGGCGCCTGCATCGGCTCGTCCAGTCGCTCGGCATCACCGTGTCCGGCCGGGTCATCAGCTACCACGAGCACAACGAGGCCGCCAAGACCGAGGAACTGCTGGACCACGTCCGGGCCGGCAAGACCATCATCATGGTGAGCGACGCCGGAATGCCCGCAGTGTCCGACCCCGGCTTCCGCCTCGTGGAGGGAGCCGTGGCCGCCGGGCTTTTCGTCACCGCCTTCCCCGGCCCGTCCGCCGTGTTGACGGCCTTGGCGCTATCGGGGCTGCCCACCGACCGGTTCTGCTTTGAAGGATTCCTGCCCCGCAAAGCCGGAGAACGCAGCTCCCGGCTTGCGGACCTCGCCGACGAACGCCGGACGATGGTGTTCTTCGAGGCCCCGCACAGGCTTGAGCCAATGCTCCGTGCCTTGCACGAGCGTTTCGGCTCGGACCGTCGCATCGCGGTCTGCCGCGAATTGACGAAGACCTACGAGGAAGTCATTCGGGGAACCATCCGGGAATTGCTCGAGTGGGCCGAAAACAACGAGGTCCGCGGCGAGATCGCCGTCGTCGTCGCCGGCGCCCCCGAACAGGCGCCAGGCAAGCCTGAGGACCATGTTGCCGCCGTCAATGAACTCATCGCCCAGGGAATCAGGCTCAAGGAGGCGGTGGCCGCAGTGGCCGAGGACGCCCGCATCAGCAAGCGCGAGCTGTACTCTGCCGTGCTCGCGGCGCGTTAGGCCGTGCTTGCGGCGCGGTTGCTTCAGCCCCCACTCCGGGGCTGTGCAACTGCACAAACTCTTGCGCCCGCGGCAGTGCGCGAAGGCGTAGACACTGCTTCGCGGCGGGCAGTACCGTGACAGTAATTCCACAAAAATCAAGTGTTGGTGCATCGCTACAACGTGCGCTGACTGACGAAGGAGTCACTGTGACTGTTACCGCCGATCGCGAAAGCGAACTTCTCGCCTCCGTTCCAACGGGGCTGCTCATCAACGGCCAGTGGCTGCCTGCCGCGTCCGGCAAGACGTTCGACGTCGAGGATCCCTCCACGGGCAAGGTGCTTGTGAGCATCTCCGACGCCGGAGTGGAGGACGGCGCCGCGGCGATGGACGCTGCTGCTGCCGCCCAGGCTTCCTGGGCCCGTACAGCTCCGCGCGAGCGTGGCGAAATCCTGCGCCGGGCATTCGAGCTGGTCACGGCACGTGCCGAAGACTTCGCACTGCTCATGACCTTGGAAATGGGAAAGCCCTTGGCCGAAGCCCGCGGTGAAGTAGCTTATGGAGCCGAGTTCCTGCGCTGGTTCTCCGAGGAAGCCGTCCGCGTCAGCGGCCGCTACTCCGCAGCTCCGGACGGCAAGAACCGCATCCTCGTCCAGAAGAAGCCGGTTGGTCCCTGCCTCCTGATCACCCCGTGGAACTTCCCGCTGGCCATGGCCACGCGCAAGATTGCTCCCGCGGTGGCCGCCGGCTGCACCATGGTCCTCAAGCCCGCCAACCTGACCCCGCTGACCAGCCTGCTCTTCGCACAGGTCATGCAGGAAGCAGGCCTCCCCGCAGGCGTGCTCAACGTCATCCAGACCTCCACGGCCGGCGCCGTCACCGGGCCCCTGATCAAGGACGACCGCCTGCGCAAGATCTCCTTCACGGGTTCCACCGCCGTCGGACAGGCCCTCATGCGCGAAGCCGCGGACAAGGTCCTGCGCAGCTCCATGGAACTCGGCGGCAACGCCCCGTTCGTGGTCTTCGAGGACGCCGACCTGGACAGGGCTGTCGAAGGCGCCGTCGCGGCCAAGATGCGCAACATGGGCGAGGCTTGCACTGCAGCCAACCGCTTCATTGTGCATGACTCCATCGCTGACGCATTCGCCGACAAGTTCGCTGCCAAGATCTCGGCACTGAACACCGCGCGCGGTACCGAACCGGACTCCACGGTCGGCCCGTTGATCGACGGCAAGGCCCGCAACGGGGTGCATGCACTCGTGTCCGACGCCGTTGCCAACGGAGCGGTCGCCGTCACCGGCGGTGCCCCGGTGGACGGCCCGGGCTACTTCTACCAGCCCACCGTGCTCAAGAACGTGTCCGCGGACGCGCGCATCCTGAAGGAAGAAATCTTCGGGCCCGTTGCGCCGATCATCACCTTCAAGAGCGAGGATGAGGCCATCAAACTGGCCAACAACACCGAATACGGCCTGGTGGCCTACGTCTACACCAGGGACCTGAACCGTGGACTGCGCGTCAGCGAAAAGATCGAGACCGGCATGCTCGGCCTCAACGCGGGCGTCATCTCCAACGCTGCGGCACCGTTCGGTGGCGTGAAGCAGTCAGGCCTGGGCCGTGAAGGCGGTTTCGAAGGCATCGAGGAATACCTCACCACGCAGTACGTCGGCATCGCGGATCCCTACGCCGACTAGTAGGACTTCGGCGGACCTCTCGCAACGGGGAACTGCCGTTGAGTGAAAGGCAGGGCACCGAAACCTTTGGGTTCCGGTGCCCTGCTTTTGCCGTTCCAAGCCCAACTGATCCCCACCGCCACCCTCGCCTCGCAAGCTCGGCCAGGGAACCCTGGCGGCGTGGCCCCTCACTGTCGTTTTAGGCGCCCATAACGACAACAACTGCTAGTGAGTTGGGTCAGGGCCGCCAGCGGATGGAACTGAACAGCCTTTGCCAGGATGCTGCCGCACGGCGAGCCGCGGCGGTGGACATGCCACCCAGCCAACGGAAGGGCGTCGATAGGAGCTGGAACCACCGGGACATCAAGGATGGCGGGAACCAATCCGCACGGAAGGCCTCGAACCATGTGGCATTGCGCCGGAACGCCGCACGGACAGCCGCGATCCGGATCGGGGCCGGGTTCGCTTGCTCTGCCGCAGTGTCCGCAGGGACGCCCGCCGGGGGACCGTAGCGCTGCCGTTCGAAGTCGCCCGTGAGCGAGGCGACTGCGTGCTGCCCGGCGTCGTCGTCGGCTCCCGACGGCGACGCTGCCGCCACGGGCGCGCCGAGCACAGCCGAGTTGCTCAATCGGGCCGCGAAATGCCGCGGCGTTTCGCTCGGCACCGGCGGTACACCGTAATCCGTGGCGAGGTCCTGGAGCTCAGCCCACGCCAGGACCGGACCACCCGGCCTCAGGCGCCGCGCCCGGATGCCGGAGCGGACCAGCCGCGGGGAGGCCACCAACACCGCCAAAAGGAGCGCCGCTGCGGTGACGTACAAAATGGCCGCGGAACCGGTGCCCGTGCCCGATCCGACCCCCGGACCCGCAACGGGCGGTACAGCGGCGGTGCTCGGCGCGGGAGTCGAGGCACCCGGGGCCAGGTTTTCGTCATGCAGGTTGGTGCTCGGGCCGCCGGCTGCAACAGGGTCGCTCGCGTAGGGCGGGACGACGCCGCGGGAAGGGGTTGGTTCGAAGGCGACCCAACCGACTCCCTCGAAATAGAGCTCGGGCCAGGCATGGGCGTCGCGGGCATCCACCTGGTATTCGGGAAGGGGTTCCTGTCCCGCCACGGCAACTGTGGCCCCCGTGGCGTGGCCCGGCGCGTAGCCGACGGCGATGCGGCTCGGGATTCCCTCCAGCCGTGCCATGACGGCCATCGCGGAAGCGAAGTGCACGCAATAGCCGCTCTTCTGCTGCAGGAAATCCGCCAGCACGGACAGGCCGTTGCCGTCATAACCGCCCTGGACGGGAGCCTGCAGGGAGTAGCTGAACTGGGACGAGCGGAGATAGTTCTGGATCGCCATCGCCTTGGCATAGTTGCCGTTGGCGCCTGCCGTCACTGTCTTGGCGGTGTTCTTCACAATGTCAGGAACATTGCTTGGCAACTGGATGAAATCCTGCGAGATGGAGGTGGGCTTGGCATTGTCCTGGCTCAACGTCGCGGACGTCACGGAAGGCAGCGCCGAATATACCGTGTACTGCTGGTTCCGGGTGGTGCTGTCCTCGCCGCGGATGCTCAGTGTCTCGGGATCCCAGGACCAGCGTCCGCTCAGGCCGTTGACGGCGGTCGGGGCATAGGGGACCGGGAGATACGGGCTGGTGAACTGTCCGGTATCGACCACGGTCAATTGGCGGACCAGCTCGGCGGGGAGCGGGTAGTCGGGCGCCATCCGGCCAGGCCCGATGCGCCGGGAGGCTTCGCGGTCGTCCGGCGCCCAGGTATCGCCGTCGAACTTGTCAATGGTGACGGAACGCAAGTACACCGGGGCCGTGGAACTCGTGGCGTAGGTGATGCTGCCGTCACCGGTGGGATTCCGCAGGCTGTTGCCGAGCGTGATCATGGGATTCAGGCCGTTGGACACGCCCCAGGGATTCAGCCTCGAACCGACCGGAAACGTCCCGCGCTCAAAGCCCGGAACCGCCAACGGCAACAGCAGCCCCACCACCAGGGCCACGCCACCGATCACGATGGACCGTTTGAGCTGCCCCGTACCGTGGGCGTTGTCGGTCTGCAGCCTCGAGTCCGGTGCGAACCACTGGCTGCAGCCCAGGATCAGGATGAATCCGACGGCGGCAGCCAGGAATCCGGGCAGGCCGCCGCCTTGCGGCTTGATGGTCGCCGGGAACACGAGGACTACCAGCAGGCCCAGTCCACTTGTCGCGGGCATGCCGAGCGGGACGGCCAAGGCGTCGATGAGGATAGCTACCAAGCCCAGCCCCGCGCACGCAACGAAAACTATTCCGGCGTTCGGGGAGACGGGCGCCGTCTCAGATACCACCGTTTCGCCGGCCCGTTTCAGGAATTGGCCCAGCGTGTCAAGGGTCGCGCCGGAAGGAATGAAGCCCGCGATGCTTTCCGGCCGGAAGAACGTGAAGTCGAGGATGAACACCAAGGCGAGAAACCCGCCCAAAGTGGTGAGTACCGGGTGGACCCTCAAGGCACGAAGGACGGCGAGGGTCAATCCGACGACGAACACCGTGGTGATAGCGGGAACCAACCACGCCCAGCCCCTGAAAACCCCGTTGAGGGAGAACGAGGCTCCGAGTACGGCGAAAGCGATGGCCGCCGACATTGCCCAAGGGTAGGCTCCAGGTCCCGGCTTCCGCGGGGAAAGGGGCGCCCTTCCCGGACCGCTGGACCTTCCCGGACTATTGGAGGATGGGTCACTTGTCCCCGGCGGCTGCGGGCTCGGGGGCCGTCCCGGAGGGCCGTTCCTGGAGGTTGTGGTCATCGTGGCACCGCCGCTCCACGGCGGACGTCCATCGCTGCGGCAGCAGCTGCGAGGATCTCTCCCTGATCGAAGCCGGCCCAGGCGGCGGGAAGGTCCGTCCTCGAGCTCACGGCGACGGCACGCCATCCGCCCAGCTTGAGGGCTTCGATGACAGGTTGGACATGGCGCGGGTGGTCGGTAACCACGAGGGCAAATGCGTTGGCCCCATAGCCGGCGGCCGGCGCCAACGCCCGGGCCTCGGAGAGCGGCATGTTGCCCAGCAGCGCGAGAACGGGGCCACGGAGGCGGTGCGCGGCCAGCTTGTCCATCAGGTGGTCGTCGAAGGGGGCCTCTGCACCCTCGACGGCGGCGGTTTCTTTACGGCCGCGCTCGCCGTGGACGTGCCGTGGACCGCTGAGCTGGATGGCGGCGAGGCTTTCGGCAATGGACTGCAGGCCTCCCAAACCACTGAATTCCTCGGTTTCGGGATACGGGGCGGAGCGGGATGAACGGAATGCGGGGTGTCCCGCGGCATCCAGGAACCGCAGCGAATAGTTGCGATCGGCGAGGTGGGTGCTGATCGACATCGCCGCCGTCACGACCCATTCGAAGTTCTCGCTGCTCACCAGTTCAAAAGCGTCGTCGTGGGCAGGGCCGAAGACCGCGGCCGGGCCGGACACGAAAGCGGAATAGCGCTGGTCCAGTATGATGGTCGCCTCTGGCGTGGTGACGGATTCCTCCTGCCGCACCATGAGCTCTCCGTGCCGCGCTGTCGCGGCCCAGTGGACGCGTCGCATGGGGTCCCCGTGCCGGTATTCGCGGGTCATCACGTCGTCGTCACTGGGGTTGGCGCGGATCCGGGTGGCCGTCACGCCGTCGTTTCCGCGCGCGCCGGCCAGGCCGGTGGCGGGGAGTTCGACGGCGGCAGGCGTCACGGTGAGGATGTCGCCGTCGTCGATCTCGTGGCGGTGCAGCGACAAGCCGAAGGGATCGCAGAACTCGGCCGTCACCGGACCGATCTTGAACTGGCCGCGCTTGCCGGAACGCAAATGGTATTCATAGCGGCTGGTACCGCCGGAAGCGGCGCGGGCAGGAAAGCGAAAGGCCGGAGGTTCGCCGAAGCGCGGCGGCAACTGCTCCTCCATGATCACCGGCCCGGCGGCTGCACCGGTCCGTGCCACTGCCAACCGCACCGTGGCCGTGGAAGAGGTTTCCACGGAGGAGGGATGGAATTCGCGGAACACCTGGAAGCGCGGTTTGAGGATACGGACCCCGGCAAGCGATACCAGCGGCAGCACCAACAGCAGGATCCCCAGGGCCAGCAGATCCCGCCTGCCCATGATCTGGGCAAGCAGCAAGGAACCCACGCCGCTGGCAAGCAAGCCCCACCCACGGGTCGTGAACAGATGCTTCGGAAGTAGATCGACCAGCGCCATGCCTGCCCCCTTCTTCGCTTCCCTAGGCGCCGCGGCGTTCCGCGCCGGCGTCCTGGCTGACGGGGAGGGAGGCCAGGATGGCCCGGATGATGCTCTGCGGAGTGTCACCGGAACTCGCGGCCTTGCGGTCAAGGATGATGCGGTGTGCCAGAACGGACTCAGCGACGGAAATGACGTCGTCGGGAAGGACGAAATCCCTGCCGTCAAGGGCGGCCGTCGCTTTGGCCGCCCGCAGTAGTTGCAGCAGGGAACGGGGGCTGGCTCCGAGGCGCAGGCGTGCGCTGTCGCGCGTGGCCCGGCCCAAGGCAACCGTATATTCCTTGACCGATTGGGAAACGTAAACCTGCTGTACCGTGGCGATCATCGCGGCTACGTCCGCGGAAGTGACCACAGGGGTGACTTTGGCGAGGGGTGAGACAGCCTGATGCGTCTCGAGCATCTCGATCTCCGAGAGCTTGTCGGGGTAGCCCATTGAGATGCGGGCCATGAAACGGTCCCGCTGCGCCTCCGGCAACGGATACGTTCCTTCCATCTCGATGGGATTCTGCGTCGCGACAACCATGAACGGTTCGCCCAGCTGGTACGAATGGCCGTCCACTGTCACCTGGTGTTCCTCCATGCATTCGAGGAGGGCGGACTGCGTCTTCGCGGAGGCGCGATTGATTTCGTCGCCGATCACGATGTTGGCGAACACCGCACCCATCCGGAACTCGAACTGCCGCGAGGACTGGTTGTAGATGGAGACGCCCGTGACATCCGAAGGAAGCAGGTCCGGGGTGAACTGGATACGGCTGACCTTGCAATCGATGGTCCGGGCGAGGGTCTTGGCGAGCAGCGTCTTGCCAACGCCCGGCACGTCCTCCACCAACAGGTGGCCTTGGGCGAGGAGCACGGTGAGGGCAAGCGTGGCGGCCTCGGCCTTGCCGTCGATCACTTTGTTGATGGCCGCCAGGATCTTCTCGCTGGCAGCATGGAATTGCCCAGGATCCATGACGCTCGGCTTGTGCCCGTTAAGGGACTCGCGCTCAGGCGGCAAGGCAACCACGGCCTCGTCCCGTAGCAACTCTTCGTCAACGGTGCCGTGTCGCTTTGAGTCCATGGACAATCCCCTCAGCCATGACAGAAACCCCAGCCGGGCCGCGGTGCCCTGGCCGGGATATACCGCCTTTTGTACCAGACTACCCAGCCTAGGGCCGCCGCAGACAGAGGCATGTTCTTGAGGAATGGATACACGGGGGATTAGTTCGCGGTCCCGAAGGCATCAGCAGGGAAAGATAGGGTGGATCCATGTGCAATTCCCTCCCACCGGCTTCCTACCGCGCAACTGAAACCGGCGATTCCCGCAAGGAATACCCGCCGGCTCCCGAACCGCTGCCGGTCCCCGTGATGGACAACCACACGCACCTCGATTTCCGGCACGGCCTGCTCGAAGTAGCCGTCACGGATGCTTTGGACGCCGCCGAAGCCGTGGGGGTCCAGGGCGCGGTGCAGGTAGGTTGCGACCTTGAGTCATCGCGGTTCACGGTCCAGGCGCTGGACGCGGACCGGCGGCTCCTCGGAGCTGTCGCGATCCACCCCAACGATGCCCCCGTGTACGCGGGACGCGGAGAGCTGGAATCGGCGCTCGCGGAAATCGAGGAGCTTGCGGCGCATCCTCGGGTTCGTGCGATCGGTGAGACCGGCCTTGATTTCTACCGCACCCATGGCGACGGCCTGGTGCACCAGCGCCATTCGTTCCGCCGCCACATCGATATTGCGAAGCGGCTGGACCTCACCCTCCAGATCCACGACCGTGACGCGCATGACGACGTCGTCCAGGTTCTCCGGGAGGAGGGGGCCCCGGAGCGGGTGGTGTTCCATTGCTTCTCGGGCGATGAAGAACTGGCGCGGATCTGTAACCTGAACGGCTGGTACATGTCCTTTGCGGGCACCATGACGTTCAAGAACGCCGCAAATCTGCGGGACGCGCTGGCCATCGCGGATCCGGAACTGGTGCTCGTCGAAACGGATTCCCCGTTCCTCACGCCGCACCCCTACCGGGGCCGTCCGAACGCGAGCTACATGGTGCCGTACACCGTTCGTTCCATGGCCGAAGTGACCGGAACCGAGCTTTCCACGCTGTGCTCGCAACTGGCCCAAAACACCGTCGCAACGTACGGTTCCTGGGACTGAGCCGAATCCGGTTTACATACCCAGTATGTAAAAATCTTGGTCACTTTATAACGCTTCGGTTACAGTGGGTAACCAGTAGCCGGGGTCGGGGAAGGCCTTCGGACAACTAACTCCGTTCGCAATTGGTGTTTTCAGTTGAATTGAGTGTGGCGGCGCACAACTCCGCTGCAGTCCTCCAGCATGCTTCGGCAGGCATCCGGGACCGCGGCAGGAGGCCCCTGTGCGCTTTTCCCCGTGCCCGGATGGTCCAAAAGTTACGGGCAAACATGGTTAAGTTCTTCACCACGGGCGGCAAGTTCAGTTTCGTCAAAGTCGGTGCGCAGCTGCTGGTGCTTTCGGCACTGGTGCTGGGAGTGGTTGCTTTTACAGGCAACAACAAATCAGTCACCCTCAACGTCGACGGCAAAGTGAGTTCCGTCCAGACCTTCGGCAACACCGTTGACCAAGTGGTCAAGGCAGCCAAGGTCGATCTGAAGGCTGAAGACCGGGTATCCCCGGCCTTGGACGCCTCGGTGCAGAACGGTTCCATCATCAACGTCAACCTGGCCAAAGCCGTCACCGTCAGCCTTGATGGCGCCCAGCGGACGGTCAACACCACCGCCCCCAACGTCGAAGGCCTCGTTTCCGAGCTCGGCGTCGCGAGCGCATCGGCCGTCTCGCAGCCGAAAGACACGCAGCTGGCCGTCTCCGGATCCTACGTTTCGATCCTGACCCCCAAGACGATCAGCCTGATTGTCGACGGTCAGAGCTCGGCAAAGACCACGACGGCGGCCGACGTGGGCACCGTCCTCAGCGATGCCGGCGTCTCGCTTGGCGCCAACGACCGGGTTTCGCAGCCCAATTCGGCTCCCGTTGTCCAGAACATGGTGATCAAGGTTTCGCGGGTGGACACCAGCAAGACCGCCACCGAGACCGAGAACGTCCCGTTCGACACGGTCACGACGGAAGACGCCACCCAGTTCAGCGACCAGAAGACGGTCACCCAGGAAGGGGTCCTCGGGCTGCTCAGCAAGACGTTCAAGCTCGTCCTGGTGGATGGCCGTGAGGCTTCCCGGACGTTGGTCTCCTCGGACGTCACCGTCAAGCCGGTCTCCGCGAAGGTAACGGTCGGAACCAAGGAACGCCCCAAGCCCGCACCTGCCGCAGCTGTTGCCTCCGGACCTACGGGTGCGCCGAACGAGGCAATGTGGGACAAGATCGCACAGTGTGAGTCCGGCGGGAACTGGGCCATCAACACCGGCAACGGTTACTACGGTGGCCTGCAGTTCGACATCCAGACCTGGATCGGTTCCGGCGGTGGCGCTTACGCTCCCAACGCCGCCGCCGCCAGCAAGGCCCAGCAGATCGACATCGCCAACCGCGTCTACGCGCAGCGCGGCCTGTCTCCGTGGGGCTGCGGATGGGCAGCATCCAGCTAGGCAAAAATGAAAGTGGCCGGGTCCGGAATTTTTTTCGGGCCCGGCCTTTTCGCGTGCTGAAGCCAAGAGGCGGCGCTCCCGCCGGTCGCTCAGACGATACGATACCTAGGTGACTGAACCGAATTCCGAACCCGCCGCCGTCGCGCCCCTTCTGGGAGCTGCGGACATCCGACGGCTCGCCGAGGAAATCGGTGTCCGCCCCACAAAGACCCTGGGCCAGAACTTCGTCATCGACGGCAACACGATCAGGAGGATCGTCTCCGCCGCCGGTATTGATCCCGAGGAAACCGTGCTGGAGGTCGGCCCCGGGCTGGGTTCGCTGACGCTCGGCCTGCTCGACGCCGCCAAGACAGTTGTCGCCGTCGAGATCGATCCCGTACTGGCCGGCAAGTTGCCGGAAACGGTGCGCACGTGGCGCCCGGAAGCCGTGGACGAATTCCACCTGGTCCTCTCCGACGCCATGAAGGTCACCGAACTTCCGGTTCAGCCCACGGCTCTCGTGGCCAACCTGCCGTACAACGTCGCCGTCCCCGTGGTCCTGCACCTGCTCCAACATTTCCCGAGCCTGCAACACGGGCTGGTCATGGTCCAGGACGAGGTGGCGGACCGGCTGGCCGCGGGGCCGGGCTCCAAGATCTACGGAGTCCCCTCGGTCAAGGCCGCCTGGTACGGCCACATGCGCAAGGCCGGCGTGATCGGCATGAATGTCTTCTGGCCGGCCCCCAAGATCCACTCCGGCCTGGTGTCCTTCACCCGCGGCGCGCCGCCGGCAACGCACGCCACGCGCGAACAGGTCTTCGCAGTCATCGACGCCGCTTTTGCCCAGCGGCGCAAGACGCTCCGCGCGGCCCTCGCGACATGGGCGGGGAGCGCGGCGGAGGCCGAACGTTTCATTGTCGCTGCAGGCGTTGATCCGACTGCCCGCGGAGAGGTGCTCGATATCAACGCGTTTGTCCGGATCGCCGAGGCACGCCACCCCCTGGACGCATGAATCCGGCAATCGGCGGTGCGAACCGCGGGCGCTTCGTCGCACGGACCGTCCGCGTCCGGGCACCCGGCAAAGTGAACGTTTCCCTCAACGTCGGCCCCTTGCGGCCCGACGGCTACCACTCTGTGGCCAGCGTGTATCTCGCGGTGTCCCTGTACGAGGAAGTAGCCGCAACGAGCACGGAGGGGACCGGGATCACGGTCAGCATCGCTCCCTCAAGCACCTTGGACCTCGACGGTGTGGACATCCCGCTGGACGAGCGGAACCTGGCCTACAAGGCTGCCGCCATCATGAGGGATGTCTCGGAGAAAGCCACGGGCGTGCACTTGGAAATCACCAAGCGCGTCCCCGTCGCCGGGGGCATGGGCGGCGGCTCGGCCGACGCCGCGGCGACACTCCTGGCCTGCGATGCCCTCTGGAACAGTGGTTTGTCACGCGAAGAACTGGCCCACCTTGCAGCCGAGCTGGGCGCGGACGTGCCGTTCTCGCTTCTCGGAGGTACCGCCGTCGGGCTTGGCGTGGGCGACGAACTCTCACCTGCACTCGCGAAAGCGCAGATGGACTGGGTCCTCGTCTGCGCAGACTACGGACTTTCCACACCCGAGGTTTTCCACACCTTGGACAGGCTTCGGACCACCGAGGGACTCGACATCCCCGAGCCGCTCGAGGTGGACGCCAAGATCCTTCAGGCGCTGCGCGACGGGAATCCCGATGCCTTGAGCAAAGTTCTCATCAACGACCTCCAGCGCGCCTCGATCGAGCTGGCCCCGCAATTGCGGGACACCATAGGGATAGGGGAGTCCAGCGGTGCCCTGGCCGGGATTGTTTCCGGTTCCGGCCCCACCGTGGCTTTGCTTGCCCACAACCCCCGGGCGGCCGAGGGGCTCGCCGAGGATCTTCGGCACCTGGGACACAACGCCCTTGCTGTGCACGGCCCGGTTCCGGGTGCCCGAATCATCTCCGATACCCTTCTTTGACACGTCGCCCTGACTGTTCACACCAGAAAGTAGTACCCAGTGGCCCACCTGCTTGGCGGTGAAAACCTCACCGTTTCATTCGCAACCCGCACCATCCTCGACGGCGTAACCCTTGGTTTGGAGGACGGCGACAGGATCGGCATGGTCGGGCGCAACGGCGACGGCAAATCCACGCTGATGCGCTTGCTGGCATTGCGCTCGACGCCGGACTCCGGCCGCGTCACCAAACGCGGCGACGTCAACGTCGGCTACCTCGACCAGTCCGACGTGCTCGACGGCGACCTCACGGTCGGCGCCGCGATCGTCGGCGACCAAGCCGACCACGAATGGGCCGCGAACCCCAAAATCCGCGAGATCATGGGTGGCCTCGTGGCCGACGTCGATTGGCACGCCAACGTGCATGCCCTCTCCGGCGGACAAAAGCGCAGAGTCGCCCTGGCCAAGCTGCTCATCGAAGACCACGACGTCATCATGCTCGACGAACCAACCAACCACCTCGATGTGGAAGGCGTCGCCTGGCTTTCCCGGCACTTGAAGACCCGCTGGCGCGCCAACCAAGGCGCGTTCCTTGTGGTGACTCACGACCGTTGGTTCCTGGACGAAGTCTGCAACCGGACGTGGGAAGTGCACGACGCCATAGTGGACCCGTTCGATGGCGGTTACGCTGCCTACGTGTTGGCCCGCGCCGAGCGTGACCGCACGGCGTCCGTCGTCGAAAGCAAGCGCCAACAGCTGGTCAAGAAGGAGCTGGCGTGGCTGCGCCGGGGCGCCCCTGCGCGCACGTCCAAGCCCAAGTTCCGCATCGAAGCCGCCAACGAGCTGATCGCAGATGTTCCTGATCCGCGCGACTCGGTGGCCCTCAGCAAGATGGCAACCGCCCGCCTCGGCAAGGACGTGCTGGACCTTGAAGGCGTCTCCCTGGACTTCAAGGGGGACGACGCCGGCCGGAAGCTCTTCGACGACGTCACCTTGCGCTTGGCTCCGGGGCAGCGGCTGGGGCTGGTGGGCGTCAACGGTGCCGGAAAGTCCACTCTCCTGAGGCTCCTTAACGGCGAGATCACGCCGAGCTCCGGCAAGGTCAAGCGCGGCAAGACTGTTGTCACGGCGGTGCTCAGCCAGGACGTCAAGGAACTCGATGACGTGTCCGACCTTCGCGTGATCGAGGTCATCGAACGCGAGAAGCGCTCCTTCAGCGTGGGCGGCAAGGAATTCACGGCCGGCCAGCTCGTGGAGCAGCTCGGGTTCACGAAGGAAAAGCAGTGGACTCCCGTCACCGACCTTTCCGGCGGCGAACGGCGCCGCCTGCAACTTCTGCGTCTGCTTGTGGGCGAACCGAACGTCCTGATGCTCGATGAACCCACCAACGACCTCGATACCGACACGCTTGCCGCCGTCGAAGACGTCCTGGACGGCTGGCCCGGCACGCTGGTTGTTGTCAGTCACGACCGCTACTTGCTGGAACGCGTCACGGATTCCCAAATGGCACTCCTGGGTGACGGCAAGCTCCGCGGACTTCCGGGCGGCGTGGACCAGTACCTGGAATTGCGCGAAGCCGCGCTGGCGAGCGGCGCGGTGACCGGCGGCGCGTCGAGCGGCAGCGCGAGGCCGACGGCGGGAAGCGGCTCGAGTGCCGCAGCCTCCGGGCCCAGCGAAGCAGAGAAGCGCGAAGCCCGCAAAGACCTGAACAGGATCGACCGTCAACTGGGCAAAATCGCGCAACAAGAAGAGAAGCTCCACGTCCAAATGGCGGCCAAGTCCCAATCCGGCGACTTCGACGCCCTCGGCGAACTGAACACCAAGCTCCAGGAACTCCTCGACGAAAAAGAAGGCCTAGAGCTCGAATGGCTCGAGGCGGCGGAGATCCTGGGGGAGTAGGCGGGCTGGGACAGGCGCCGGCATCCTTTGCGGTTGCCTTTGGTGCCTGAGCCGGCGCTTCCGCGTCGCTTAGCGCGGAGGTTCCTTCCCAAAGCTCGCAAGCTCGCTTCGGGGCCCTCGGAACGCCGCTTCGACGCAAGAGGGTCCGCTCGCTCGCTGAGCGACCTCCCCGGCCCGTTGCGTCGCGATGCGCTCCTTTCGGAAGAACGGCCTCCGGCGGGGGTAAGTCACCTCGCGGGGGCGGACTGCCGGCGTCGTCCGCCAGCGGTGGGATGGGTAGGGGGCCGTGGAACTCGAGGCTCGAAGGAGACGGTAGGTCGTCGCGAACGAGCGAATCTCGACACCCAAATTTGCCCGCGACACAGATCGAGAAAATCGCTGCGCGGATTCCGGTGTCGAGCGGGATTTTGCGCGTCGACGGGGCACATCGGCGTCGGAGGTCCGGGCGCGGGTCGGAAATCGTTGCTGGGGAATCGGGGGCGATTCTCGACCCCCAAATTTGCCAGCGACGCAGAAAGTGAAATCCGATGCGCGGATTCCAGTGTCGATAGGAATTTTGCGTGTCGACGGAGCGCCTCGGCGTTGAAGGCCAGGCGCCAAACGGAACGATGGCAAGAGCGGTGCTGCGGGCCTTCGGGTAGGAGCGCATCGCGGCGCATCGGGGTTTGGAGGTCGCTCAGCGACCGCAGGGGCCCATTTGCGTTGAAGCGGCGTTCCGAGGGCCCCGAAGTGAGCTTGCGAGCTTTGGGAAGGAACCTCCGCGCTAAGCGACGGCGAAGGGCCGTTGCGCCGCGGAAGCGAGCACGGATGCGTGCGAAAGGCCCGTTGCGCCGCGGAAGCGAGCACGGATGCGTGCGAAAGGCCCGTTGCGCCGGGTGGGCGACCACGGAAACGCAAGCACGGAGGCGACCACGGCAACCGTGGACGCAACCGCAACCGCAACCGCAAAAGCCAACCAGACGCCCTAGCCCTCGCTCCGGAGTTCCGGCTCCTTTTGCAGGCCCGTCAGGCCGTTCCATGCCAGGTTGACCAGGTGGGCGGCTACCGCGCGTTTGTCGGGCTCGCGGTGGTCCAGCCACCATTGGCCGGTCATCGCCACCATGCCCACGAGCATTTGGGCATACATGGCGCCGTCGGCTGCGCTGAAACCGCGCCGGGCGAATTCGTCGGCGAGGAGGTCCTCTACGCGATCGGCCACGTGGGAGAGGAGGGTGGAGAAGGCGCCTTCGGGCTGGGAGGGCGGGGCGTCGCGCATGAGGATCCGGAAGCCGTCGCTCCGCTCCTCGATGTAGCCGAGCAAGGCAAGGGCCGCCTGTTCAACGAGGACGCGTGGTTTGGCTTCGGCGGCGAGGGACTCGTTGATGGCGTCGAGGAGGATCCGGAATTCGAACTCCACAACCTGGGTATAGAGGCCTTCCTTCGAGCCGAAGTGCTCGTAAATCACCGGCTTGGACACGCCCGCGGCGGCTGCGATTTCGTCGATGGTCGTGGCGTCCAGGCCGCGGGCGGCAAAGAGGCCCCGGCCAATTTCGATGAGCTGGGAGCGGCGCTGGGAGCCTGTCATCCGGGCACGGACAACCTGGGCTGCGGGTGGGTGGTTGATCACCCTGGAACCCGTCGACTGCCGGGGAAGTCCTGTGCTGTTGCTCACGCATCCATCATGCCTTATGGCAAGCGTGAAGCGGCCTCTGGAGTGCCCGCCAATACCGCTGGAAAGGACTCGGGGTTGCGCCAAGTCGCGAACACCGCGATGGTCATGGCAAACTAGATTCTTGTGTGTGCGACCCGGTCAATCGGGAACCCCGCGGACCTTGCGTCCGCAAGGGCTAAGTGCGCACGGTCCGCTCTGGTGTAATGGCAGCACCCCGGCCTTTGGAGCCGTGGAGTATAGGTTCGAATCCTATGGGCGGAACTTGTCGGTGGTCTGCCGGCGCCGCCTCTGAAGGCACCGTCTCTCCCGAAGCTGTCCACTGGCTGCACGGAAGGCTGTGAATCGGCAAGAGTAGGATAGAGCAGATGCCGCAGCCGGGTTCGCCCGGACGTAACCGAGCAAGGAGAGCGACTTCGTGAGCCCCGATACTACTGGCCCCGCCGCTGTAATTGTCCTAGCTGCCGGAGCCGGTACGCGGATGAAGTCACGGACTCCCAAAATCCTCCACGAAATCGGCGGACGCTCCATGGTGGCGCACGCCATCCTCGCAGCTCGCTCCATCGATCCCCGGCAGCTGGCCCTCGTGGTCCGCCATGAGCGGGACCTCGTCGCCGCGCACATTGAACTGATCGATCCCGACGCCGTCATCGTGGACCAGGACGATGTTCCGGGAACCGGGCGCGCGGTGGAAGTAGCCCTTGACGCCTTGGA
The DNA here is from genome assembly GCF_030209785.1 of Arthrobacter sp. efr-133-TYG-120. Lineage (NCBI taxonomy): Bacteria > Bacillati > Actinomycetota > Actinomycetes > Micrococcales > Micrococcaceae > Arthrobacter > Arthrobacter sp. efr-133-TYG-120. Next base: position 148,538 of record NZ_JARVRI010000015.1, on the reverse strand, counting down.
CGCGAAGGCAGAACTCACCGGCACGGTAGTGGTCACCTACGGTGATGTGCCTTTGCTGACCGGTTCCCTTCTGTCCGAGCTGGTCGCCACGCACGAATCCGAAGGCAACGCCGTGACGGTCCTGACCGCGGTGCTCGACGACGCCAATGGCTATGGCCGCATCCTTCGTGCCGAGGACGGCACCGTGCTGGGCATCCGCGAACACAAAGACGCGAGCGACGCGGAACGTTCCATCCGCGAAGTCAACTCCGGCATCTACGCTTTTGACGCAAAGGTGCTTCGCGAGCAGTTGCGCAAAGTGACCACCGAGAACATCCAGCAAGAAAAATACCTCACTGACGTTCTTGAATTGGCGCGCGACGCCGGAGGCCGGGTTTCCGCCGTCGTCACCGCCGACCGTTGGCAGGTCGAGGGCGCCAACGACCGTATCCAGCTCGCCGCGCTCGGCGCAGAGCACAACCGCCGCATCATCGAGGCGTGGATGCGTGCAGGCGTCACGGTCGTTGACCCGGCCACCACCTGGATCGATTCCACCGTCACACTGGACGAAGACGTCCGCCTCCTGCCCAACACGCAGCTCCACGGCACCACCACCGTGGCGCGCGACGCCGTCGTCGGCCCCGACACGACCCTCACCGACGTTTCGGTGGGCGAAGGCGCGAAGGTGACCCGCACCCACGGCTCAGGATCGACCATCGGTGCGGGAGCCAGCGTTGGTCCGTTCACCTACCTGCGTCCCGGCACTGTCCTTGGGGAGACCGGCAAGATCGGCGCCTTCTACGAAACCAAGAACGTGACGATCGGCCGCGGTTCCAAGCTGTCCCACCTCGGCTACGCCGGCGACGCCGAGATCGGCGAGGACACCAACATCGGCTGCGGCAACATCACGGCCAACTACGACGGCGAGAAGAAGCACCGCACGGTGATCGGCTCCGGTGTACGGACCGGTTCCAACACTGTCTTCGTGGCCCCCGTAACGATCGGCGACGGCGCATACAGCGGCGCCGGTGCCATCATCCGCAAGGACGTTCCCGCCGGAGCCCTCACCCTGAGTGTCGCTCCCCAGCGCAACGCGGAAGGCTGGGTCATCGCCAACCGGCAGGGCAGCAACTCGGCCCAACGGGCGCAGGCTGCGCAAGCCGCGCTTGGCTCCACTGCCACCCCCGATTCCTCAAGTACTCCGGCAACCACAGAAGAGGGCACACAGGCATGAGCGAAATTACCGCACACGGCGAGAAGAAACTAGTTCTCGCCGCCGGACGGGCCCACCCCGAGCTGGCGCAGGAAATCGCCAAGGAGTTGGAGACCGAACTCCTGCCTATCGACGCCTACGACTTCGCGAACGGCGAGATCTATGTGCGCTCAGCGGAGAGCGTCCGTGGCACCGATGCCTTCGTCATCCAGGCGCACCCGGCCCCGCTGAACAACTGGCTCATGGAGCAGTTGATCATGATCGATTCCCTGAAGCGCGCGTCCGCGAAGCGGATCACGGTTGTGTCGCCGTTCTACCCGTACGCCCGGCAGGACAAGAAGGGCCGCGGCCGCGAGCCGATCTCCGCCCGCTTGGTGGCAGACCTTTACAAGACCGCCGGCGCGGACCGCATCATGTCGGTGGACCTGCACACGTCCCAGATCCAGGGGTTCTTTGACGGCCCGGTGGACCACCTCATGGCCATTCCGCTGCTTGCCGACTACATCCGCACCAGGGTCGAAGCGGACAACATCACCGTTGTCTCGCCGGACACCGGCCGTGTCCGCGTTGCGGAACAGTGGGCCGAGCGCCTGGGCGGTGCGCCTTTGGCGTTCGTCCACAAGAGCCGCGACCTCACGGTGCCGAACCAGGCCGTCTCGAAGACCGTCGTCGGGCAGATCGAAGGCCGCACCTGCGTCCTGATCGACGACATGATCGACACCGGTGGAACGATCTCCGGCGCCGTCCAGGTCCTCAAGAACGCCGGCGCCAAGGACGTCATCATCGCGTGCACCCACGCCGTCTTCTCCGAGCCGGCGGCACAGCGCCTGGCCGATTCCGGTGCCCGCGAGGTGGTCGTCACCAACACCTTGCCGATTCCGGCCGACAAGCGCTTCCCGCAGCTCACGGTCCTGTCGATCGCACCGTTGATTGCGCGCGCCATCCGCGAAGTGTTCGACGACGGTTCCGTCACCAGCCTCTTCGACGGCAACGCCTGATCCCCACCGGCTCCCAGCCTTCGCAAGCTCAGGCCGGGGCCCTCGCCGGCGTGGGCCCACTCATCGCTGGTCCAACCCAACTAACTCGCAGTTGTTGTCGTTATGAGCCCTCAAAACGACAACTAATGCGAGCCAGTTGGGGCGGGGCGGGGTCGTTTTCCCTTTGGCGGGACGCGGCTGCTAAACTCTTGGGGATACCTTGGCGAGGGAGAGCACATCCGGGTTAAAACCGGATTGCGGGTCTCCGTTATCGACTGGGTCTGAATCTCCTTCAACGAAGGCGGACCGAACCTGCTGCTCAGCGGCTGGCATTCCGCCGGGCGTGGAAGGTCACCACAGACCTCCGCCCTTGCTGATCGACTTGCCGGCAATTCGCCGGCGCCACAGTAATCAAGGAGTACACATGTCTGAGCAGAAGCTCGCAGCAGAACTGCGCACTGAATTCGGCAAGGGTTTCGCCCGCCGCGCCCGTGCAGCCGGCCAGATCCCCGCCGTCATCTACGGTCACGGCGCTGAGCCCATCCACATCAACCTCCCGGGCCGCGCCACCACCCTGGCCGTCCGCGTTTCCAACGCCCTGCTGGCCCTGGACGTCAACGGCGAAGAGCACCTTGCCCTCGTGAAGGACATCCAGCGCGACCCGATTAAGCAGATCATCGAGCACATCGACCTCCTGACCGTCCGCAAGGGCGAAAAGGTTACCGTTGACGTTGCCGTCCACGTTATCGGTGAAGCTGCCATTGGCGCTGTCGCCAACCAGGAAGCCACCACGGTTTCCCTCGAAGCCGAGGCTACGCACCTGCCCACCTTCGTCGAAATCAGCATTGAAGGCCGCAAGGCCGGCGAGCACGTCCACGCTTCGGACATCGTCCTCCCGAGCGGTTCGGAATTGCTCACCGATCCCGAGACCCTCATCATCAACATCTCGGAGGCCACTTCGGAGGCCGAAGAAGAGGCAGCTCCTGCCGCTGAGTAGTCGTTCGGTTTATTAGTCTTTCCGACTAATTGCGGCATTAGCCTTAGCGGGTGGCCGGGTCCCTGAGGGGTCCCGGCCACTTCTTTTTCATTCCACACTCTTGATTCCCTAGGATGACTCCATGACAGACACCTGGCTGATCGTAGGCCTTGGCAATCCCGGCGCTGAATACAGCCACAACCGCCACAACGTCGGCCAAATGGTCCTGGACGAACTGGCCTCACGGATGGGCGGAAGCTTCAAAGCCCACAAGGCCCGGGCGCAAGTGGTCGAGGGCAGGCTGGGGATCGGCGGACCGCGCGTAGTGCTGGCGAAACCGATGAGCTACATGAACGTTTCCGGGGGACCCGTATCCGGCCTGGCCAGGTTCTTCGACATCGCCCCTGATCACGTTATTGCCGTCCACGACGAAATTGATATTCCCTTCAATACGGTCAAGCTGAAGATCGGCGGCGGAGAGGGCGGGCATAACGGCCTGCGGGATATTTCCAAGGCCTTGGCTACAAAGGACTACTTGCGGGTTCGCGTGGGGGTGGGCAGGCCGCCCGGAAGAATGGACACCGCGGATTATGTCCTCAGGGATTTTGGAGCTTCCGAGAAAAAGGAGCTGCCATTCCTCCTGGATGAAGCTGCGGATGCCGTCGAGGTATTGATGACTCAAGGTTTGCTTGCCGCCCAGCAGAAGTTCCACCCCGTCAAGGCCTAGCAGCGTGGGCCTACGTGCACTCATTTCGGTGGTTAACAAGTACCCTGATCGTTAGTCGGCTGGCTAATTGATTCACGCCGATCGCTATGATACTTTGCAAATCACTGCTGGGGGTGAAGAGGAAATACAAAAGCAAACGACCCGCTGAACGTCACGTCCGCCAGAGCTGCGAAGGTAGCGTGATCTAAATTGCGAGCAACACCGGAGTCTGAAACAGAGCGACCCGCAACGGAGCGGCAAGCACTGGGCGCTGCAGAGCGTCGAAAATGGTCGTCCCTGGTCCGGCAGGATCTTCAGAACACGGTTATTGACGCGCTCGGCGACCCGTCTTTGTACGGAGTGGTGGTGGTTGGCGCGCCGGGCGTCGGCAAAGCGACTTTCGCCCGTTCGGTTGAGGCCCGGCTCACTCCAAAGACTCACGTCCTGCACCTCCACGGCTCCACGGACGTCAGCACTCCTTTTGGGGCGCTGGCCCATCTGGTGGCGAGGCTTCCCGTCGATGCCGCAGATTCCCCTGGCGCGATCATCCACGGCATATCGCATTTGATAAGTTCGGACGCCGCGGGGCGCGAAGTGCTCTTGGTCCTTTCGGAACTGCCCGCTTTGGACAGCATGAGCACGGCCCTTCTGGTGCACTTGTTAATCAGTGGGACAGCGAAAGTCCTCGTCACTGTCCGCCAAGCCACAGACATGCCAGAAGACCTGATCAGGCTGTTGAAAGACGGCCTCCTGGACGAAGTTGAACTTCAGGTTTTTTCACGGGCGGAAGTTGCTAAATTACTGAGCGGCGTCCTTGGAAAACGGGTGACCGCTACTGCTGCAAGCGCTTTGCACGCGTCCAGCGGTGGAAATCCCTTGGTGCTCCAGGCCATCGTCACCGAACAGCTCCGCTCAGGCAACCTGCACCTGGCCGGACAGGTTTGGGCGATGAAGGGCGAAATCCACCTTTCTTCCGCTGAAGTCCTGACCGACCTGGTCCGCTCGCGCCTGGCCCGGGAGACCCCCGCGGTCCAGGAAGCCCTGGAGCTGCTTGCCCTCATTCGAACGGCCCCGCTCGCCGTGCTCTTGGACGTCCTGGAACCTGAAGTGGTTGCCGAGATGGAGTGGTCCGGCTACCTGCGCGTCGAACCGTCAGGCGCCCGCCGGGTGGCGCTGCGAGACGAGTACATGGGTGAGGTTATTCGGGGCTGGATGGATCTGCCACGGCGGAATGAACTGCGGCGGCTCGCCGCCGGGGTGATCGGCAGCATCACCCGGGACCTTGATGCCGAGGCGCTCCTGGGCTTTGCCTCTTCGACACTGAACGTCCGCGAAACCCTTGAACCAGGAGTGGCACTGGCAGCTGCGACGGCAGCGAACAGGCAATTCGATCCCTGGTTCGCCTTGGAATGCGCCCGGCAGATCGGCCGCGAGGACAAGGAATGGGTGGCTGCCGCCCAGCAGCGCTGCGTTTCCCACGTTATTCTGGCCGAGCACGAGGCCGCGGTGGCCGCTTTGAAGGATGTGACGCCCGAGCAGCTTCGGCGCCTCCCGGCGTATGACTACGCGGACTATGTCCAGGAACTCTGCAGCGCGCTGCTGTGGGTTCCAGGTGGGCACCTCCAAATACCCGGCCTCATCGCCGAGGCCCGGGAGGATCTTTCCCGCCGATCGCAGGAAACCGGAGCGGATGCCACGGAAATCGAACGGGCAAGCGGGATGCTCAGGCTCGCGAGTTTCGAGCTCCACGTCCATCAGGGCGAGTATGCCGAAGTTGCCGAAGCCTTGGAGCAGGAGTACCGGGACGGCATCGATCTTCAACAAAGGCTGAGCTGCGGGAGCCTGCTGATCATGGCCTGGGCGGTGTTGGGCAGGGAAATGGAAGCGATCGAGCTGGCGCGCGAGCTGAGGCACAAGATACAGCGTGCAAAGGCGCGGCCGCGGTTGCACAACTGGTTGTCCGAAGGCTTGTTTGCCGCACTCCTGTGCAGCGGACAGTGGGAAGAACTAGCCCGGATGCTGACTGCGACCCTCGATCAGCAACCAAAGAACATCCACTATCTTGGCGGTGCCGCCGAACTGGCGCTGGGCGTTTCCTACACCTACGCAGGACGGGCTTCAGTCGCGATCGACACCCTGCTGGGCGCCCAGGCGCAGTTGGAAATCAGGCGCAACTACTACGGACCAGCACTGGCCTACTCCGCGCTCGCTTTTGCGTACGCCCAGGCCGGAGACGTGAAGGAATCCCGGACTTTTCTCGAATTGGCCGAAAAGGGACAAGGGGAAACGGCCTGGTTCCCCGCCTGGATGGCCGAATTCTGCGTCAAGATGGCCAGGCGTTGGCTGAAGGATCCCGGGGCGAAGCAAAGCCTCATCGAGTCGGCCAACCGGGATTTGGCGAAAGGACGGATCACCACGGCGTCCATCAGCCTCTTCGGCGCCACCGTCCACGGCACCGAGGAGGAACTGTTGCTCCTGGAGCAGGTTTCGTCCCGCCGCCAGGGCAAGATGGCCGCAGTCAACCGGATGGTGGCGGAGGGAACCCGCAAGAAGGACCCGAAGACGTTACTACTTGCAGCTTCGGTTGCCCAGGAACTGAAATTGGATGCGGTGGAGTCCCGCTGTGCCGTCCTGGCCTTGGACATCGCCCGGGAAGCCGGCGATTCAGCGTCCGCAAGGCTGGCCCAGCAACGGCTGGACCGCTTGGTCGGGACCGTGCCGGTACTTCCCCTGACACCTCACACTTTTGGACCCGAACTGACGGAAAGGGAGCGTCAGGTTGCAAAGATGGCCAGTCAAGGGTTGAGTAACAAAGAGGTAGCCAACCAGTTGCAAGTTTCCGTGCGCACAGTGGAAGGCCACCTTTACCAAATCTTCACGAAAATGGGAATCTCATCGAGGAGCGAGCTTGAAGGAACCGCGCAGTCATGACAACGCTGCGGCGGTTCATGCTCATGCCGGAGAACGCGCTACAAGGCCGCCCGAACCGTGGCTCGACTATGGGCATTTGCTCCCCGGAATTACGGCCGCCATCCGCGCGGATGATTGTTCGGCAGTCTTCATCGTGGGCGATTCCGGCCTCGGCGCGTCGTCCCTCCTGGCCCAGCTGGGCAGCGTTTTTGGCGGGGAAGTTACGGTAGTCCCGATACACGGAAGTCCGTCACTGACCGCTGTCCCGTATGGGGTACTGGCTCCTTTCCTTGCCCATCTTTCACTCGCCGACATATCTTCCCGGGTTGCCGTGCTTCGCTCACTGTGGGATCACCTCGAGGGCATCCGCGTAGGTACAGGACCGGCTTTGCTGCTGGTCGATGACGCGCACTACCTGGACGATGCCACGTGCGCGATGCTGACCGAGCTTGTCCAGGCAGGATGGGCCAAAGTCGTGGCCGCATGCGTTCCACGGCCGGGAGTTCCAGCACCCCTCTTGCGCATGTGGCACGAGGGGACCGCCGAATGGTTCGACCTGGAGCCTTTGACCGCTGAGCAAGGCCACGAACTGTGCGAGGCATTGCTCGGGGGAATCGTCTTGAACAGCACGAGCCATGGTTTCTGGACGGAGGCGGGCGGCAACACCCTCCTCCTGAAGACCCTTGTCCGCGAAGCTGAGAGCTCGGGAACCCTCGTCCAACGGCACGGCGTTTGGCTCAAGACGGCCGCGACTCCGGTCCACACGGTAAAGCTGGAGGCCGTCGTCAAACTTCAGCTGATGCGCATTTCGGCCGCGGGCCGGGAAGCCTTGAACTTGATCGCATTGGCAGAACCGGTGGACGAGACGTTGATTAACGTTGTGGCCGGTGAAGCGGCCGTCCAGGAGCTGGTTGACCAGCATTTGATCAAGCCCGGAGGCAACGGGTTGCCAAATCTCCGGCTCGTCAATCCGGTCTACGGAGAGGTGCTGAGAAGCATCGTCCCGGCCGCGCAGAGCCTCCAACTGCATCGGCAGCTGATCTCCCGGATGGATGTGTTGGAGGATAACCCGGATTCCTTGTTGCGGATGGTGACATGGTCACTTGATTGCGGGGCGGACGTGCCCGATCGTCTTTTGATCCGGGCCGCGGTCCTTTCGGCGAGGCTACTGCAGAGCGAGACCGCATTGCGTATGGCGTCCGCGGTCCGGGACGTGCAATGGCAATCGATTGCTCAAGCCGTTTTGGCCCGCTCATACTTCAATCTCGGCCGCCGGGACGAGGCCGCGGCAGCCTTGGCCCAGGAAACTGTGGATGGCGACGCCGGACCCTCCCAGGTCGTATCCAGCAGCGTCCTTCGCGCGGCCACGCGTGCAGCCGTCGGGCAGTCGGCTTCCTTGATCCGGGCGGAGGCCGAGATCCTCCGCGAATGGGGCGAACAGCAGCCCGGCCTCGACGGCCAGCGGACGCCGGCCGCGCAAGCCGCGGTGACGCTCGCCGCCACCGTGATCGGGCTGCTCGCCGGCTCCGTCGATGGCGATTACAAGAGGATGGGCCCGGAACTGGAGCGGGTGCTCCTCCAGTCGGGAACCGTGGAAGGCTCCTTGGCCCCACTGTTCAGGGGCCTGGCACTCGCACTTAAGGCAGAAATGATGTGCGCCCTCGGCCGCGGGCGCCAGGCGAGGCTATTGGTTCTCGAAGCTGCCGCCTTGGCGCAGCCCCAGGAGAACGATGTCTTCTTCATCCCCGAGTTCATCTCCGCCCGCCTCGTCATCTGCGCGTTGGCCGTAGGTGACTGGGCCGACGCACAAAATCTCCTCGACAGGTACTACGAATCGTCGGGCGTCTCGATGGCGACCTATGGCGGCGCGGCCTACGTGGTGGCCGGATACATTGCCATCAGGCAGGGAAAAACCGGCGACGCCCTGCCCTTGCTGACGGCGGGACTCGAAGCCTTGAGGGACAGCGATCCGCAGAATCTCTTCGGACTGTGTGCCGCCATGGCTTTCTATGCCGCAGCCGGCGCCGGGCTGCCTGAAGCCGAACGGTTCCGGGCGGACTTCAAAGCCTGGGGACAACACAGCACCCACCTTCTCGCGGCACAGGCAAACAGTTTTTTCGACGCCGGATTTGAACTCCTCAACGCCGACGGTTCGGGAGTGGAAGCGTTGCACCAAAACGCTGACGACGCGGCGAAGGAAAACGCGACGTACCTTGAACTTCATGCCCTTGAGCTTGCGCTCGGCCTGGGAGACACCAGCAGGTTGGACCGGTTTTGTGAAACCGCGGCTGCAACGGAGGGCGAGTGGGCACAAGCGCTCGCCGAGTACGGACGGGCACTCAAGTTCGGGGGAGCTGCCCGGTACCTGTCCGCAGGGGAGAAGCTACAGGCCGCCACTGCCTACCATCTGGCCGCGAAGGCATATGGATTGGCGTTGGCAGCACCGGATCGCGGCCAGACCAAGGAGCTCAGCGCCGTAGCGCGGGCGGGGCTGGCGCACTGCAACGAAGAACTCGGCCAGGGCAGCGAGGAAACGCAGAACGAGTCCGTGGTTCCGAAGCTGACCAAGAGGGAATGGGACATCGTCAATCTGGCGGTCCAGGGACTCAGCGACCGGCAGATTGCGGACACGCTGCTTATCTCGGTCCGGACGGTCGAAGGGCACCTATACCGCTGCTATTCGAAATTGGGGATCACCGGCAGGGACGAACTTGCAGGAGCCGCGGCCGTCGCGCAAGGAGCGTCGAGTACAGGCTGAAGCCGGGAATGGCCGCGGGGGGAGTGGTAGTGCACTCTCGATTCGAACGGACGCCACTGCCAACGACGAGTACCCGCCACCCGGGGGAAAGGTACTCACACCCGCATACGAGTATCCGGCACCAGGAAAGTCGAGTACTCACTACTGGTGTGGGCCTGACGGCCAGCTGGTTAATTGGGGGGTGTCACCACTCGATCACTGGGGGTCTCGCTCATGTTGACAGCAGGCAGTGCATCTACGGTCCATGCCGTTCGGTCCGGGAACGCGTCCCGGTACCAGGCGTTCGACGCATCTTCGGCGACGTCTTCGTCGGATGGAACCGGAGGCAAATCGGTAATTTCGACGGCCTGGCCGCCGATTGGACCCAGAGCCGCTGTTGAGGACATCGCCGTCGCGCTGGCAGCTTCCAAGGGTGGCGTCCTTGTTACTGGGCCGTCGGGGAGCGGCAAGAGCTACTTGACTACTCGCGCGGTGAACGAACTACGCGGGCGCTCATTCGTCGTCGTCATCCGCGGCAGCGCGGCGTTGGCGAGATCACCGTACGGCGCCCTCAATATCCTTCTGAGCGATCTTGACCCGGGATACCTGGCGCATCCAGTCCTGGTGTTGTCGGCACTCACCAATTTGCTCCGTGAGCGCTCCGAGGGAAAGCCGGTGTACCTGGTCATAGAAAACGCGACCGAGCTTGATGAGCTGGCGGCCATGACAGTGGCCCAACTTGCGAGGAACGGCACAGCGCAACTTGTCCTCACCTGCACCGACCCGCAGCGGCTCTGCGGCGAGATCACGCGGCTGTGCGGGGATGGCTTCCTGCACCGGATCGACCTCAAGCCCCTGACTTTCCAGGAATCGCACGCCTGGCTCGAAGCCGGGCTCGGAGCACAGGTCTCCCCGTCCGGCGCCCATGCCCTGTGGACGGCCAGCGGGGGCAACCCGCACTACCTCAAGATGCTCGCAGCGGAGCTCGCCGAATCGGGTTCGCTCCTGAAAAGCGACGGCGTCTGGGTCCTGACGTCCCGGAGCGAACAGCATGGCAGGGCAATCACCGATCTGATCACCACGCGGCTTGGGCGAATGGGCGACGGTGAGCGCAAAGTCCTGGAGATCCTTTCACTGGCCAGGGCCGTGCCCCTGGAATCCCTGCTGGCACTCGCCTCAGCGGACGATGTGGACTCCCTTGAGAAAAGGGGCGTCCTCGTCGTCGACGACTCGTTGCCCAGGATGGCCCGGCTCCAAAGCCAGCTGGTCGGTGACGTGGTCCGGGCGAACGTACCCCCTGGCCGCAGCAACGAACTCCGGGGCCTGCTCCTTAAATCGATGGATCCGGCCCTTGGCCAACGCTCGATGTTGCTATCCATGGCCGCTTGGGCATTGGACTGCGGAGCCAAGCTGGGAAGGGAAGAAGCGCTTGAAGCTGCCGCGATGGCGAACCGGCAACTTGATGCGCGGCTGGCCCTGCGCTTGGTCCGGTCCATTCCGGGCCACTCCACGGTGCCCGGGGCAGTAGCCGAGGAAGCCCGCGCGATGATGACACTGGGTGACGTCGCTGCGGCCCGGGAGCTGCTGGGTCTTCACTTGGATGAACCCGGGGATGAAGCCACCCTGGCCGAATGGGTCCGGCTCAAGCTGGCCGAGGCCGCAGTCCTTCTGGCCCTTCCCGAAACCACGGCGCAAGCCTGCGAAACGCTGGCCCGCGTAAGGCAGCGGCTCGAAGCCGAAACCGGCGAAGGGCAGGACATCGCAACACTTCGGGAGGAACTTGTCCTTGCCGAATCGCAGGCAGCCAGCTATTCGGGTTCCTACGCTGAGATGGCGGCAAGACTGGAAGAAGTTCTTCAAGACTTTGAATCGCACGGCACCGAGTTCCGCCTCCTTGCCGGAAGCTGGCTGTGCGAGGCGTGGGCCCTGACGGGACGGCAATCCGAGGCGGCGGACATGGCGGAACAGCTGACGGCTGACTGCCATGATCCTGCTGTTTCGGTCGCGGCGGCCCGACGCGCCACATCGCGGCTACGGTTCGCCTTCGTACTTGCAGGACGGTGGGATAAAGAGGCGGAAATGGTCCAACCCGGCGACGACCTCTTGGTTTCCGTCGCCGAGGCACTGCCTACAGCGATCGATCTTCCCAAAGCGATCTTCCGGTGCCTCCAGGGACGGGGCCAGGACGGTTTGGACGCGCTCATTCCGGTCATAAGCCAATTGCGCGTCCAGGACAACGAAGGCATGTTGGATGTCGCCTGCACTGCGGCGGCCTACGCCTCGGCTTTGCAGGGCGAGCAGGAGCAGGCCCTGCGCTACCTGAAGGAAGCCTCCACCCAGCTGCGCCGGCCGACGTGGCGGAAGGAACGGACGAAGAGGTACCTCGCGGCGTTGGCCCGTGATCGGGTCGACGGCCCGGATGCCGCCGTCGAGGAGCTCCTCCGCTTGGCCGACGCCGACCGGGACGAGGGCGCCCCCGGTCACGAGATCTTTTGCCTCAGTTCAGCCGTTCGGCTTGGCGCGGTGGCAGCCGCTCCACGGCTGTTGGACTCGGCACTCCGCTGCCAGGGACGATTCGCGGAACTGTGCGTTGCGTACGCACGGGCGACGATGTCCGGAAGCGCAGAGCTTCTTCTTGAGGCTGCACGGTTGGCCGAAGACATGCAGAACGACAGGTTCGCCTTCGATATCGCGGAGACGGTGTTGCAGCTGGACCAGGTTCAGTTGGACAAGACGGCCCTCAGGAAGGCGCGGCAGCTCGCGGAAACGTGCCGGCAGCGCCTGCGCACCCCGCAAAGCGGAAACCAAGAGGGATTGAAGCTGACCGCTCGCGAGATGGAGATCGCCAAGCTGGCGGCGAACCGGGAGAGCAACAAGGGTATCGCCGCGAAGCTCCATGTTTCAGTTCGCACGGTGGAAGGGCATCTCTACCAGATCTTCGGCAAGCTGAAAATCGTTGAACGCTCTGAGCTGAGCTTCGCGCTTGGCAACGTCGAAGGTGGTGCGAAATGACTGAAGTGGTTGCGGCCGATGCGCTTGTCGGACGATTCAACGTGATGGCCGCCGTCGTCGACTGCCTTCTCGACGCCAATGGGCCCGGAGTCCTGCTTTTCGGTGACGCGGGCATCGGCAAGACGGCACTGATTAACGAAGTGGTCTATGAATTAGGGCAACGTGTCCGCCCCTTCAGGGTCTTTGCCGGTCCAACCCTGGCCTCGGTACCGTTCGCTGCCTTGGCGCCCCTTTTGACGGCCTTGACCCCGAGCCAGATCAACGAGCCATTGTCGGTCCTGAGGGCCGTGGTCGCGGCGTTGAACCCGGCAGGCCAGCCACATCCGGCACCGGCGGTCCTGATCGTGGAGGACGCACATCACATCGATGACAGCAGTGTGGCTGTCCTGGCCCAGTTGGCAGCCGCGGAAGCCGCCAAGGTCGTGTTCCTTTGCCGTCCGTATCCGGCGCCGCCCGCAGAGGTCTTCTCGATGTGGTCCGAGGGACTCGTGGACCGATTCGACTTGCAGCCGCTCAACGAGCAGGAAGTCAACCAACTTTGCGCCCAGGCCTTGGATGCGCCCGTCGTCCAGGGCACCAGCGCCGTCCTTTGCAAGTACTCGGGTGGAAACCCGATGTTCCTGCTGGAACTCATCGAACACGCCAAGTCGTTGGGCCAACTGGTCTGCCGCAACGACGCCTGGATGCTTTCGGGTGAGCTTCGGGGAACCAGCGTGCGTTTGATGGACCTTGTCCGGAACCAGATCCTGATGCTGGGCGCCGCGCAGCGCGACACCCTGGAGACGGTGGCCCTCGCCGAGCCTGTCCCGCTGAACGTCGTGCAACGGGCCGGCGACTCCAGCGCCGTGGACGAACTGCAGGAACTGCACTTCATCGAGATTGCGTCCGACCCCGAGCGGCATGTCCGGCTGGCCCAGCCGCTGGTTGGCGAAGTCATCCGCCAGCTGGTCCCGACCGCCCACAGCATGACCATCCGGCGGCGCATCGTGAACCTCATGGAGTCCAAGCCGCAGACCATGGACGGGCTGCTGCGCTACGTCTCCTGGGGATTGGAATCGGGCACCGAGGTTCCGGACTCCGACATCCTGGAGGCGGCCCAGCTGGCAAACCGGTTGTTCATCCCCAGCTACGTGGAGCGGGTTACCGGCGCGATCAAGGATCCGTCCCTGAGGCTTGCCGCCCAAGTAGAGGTGGCGCGGGCCAAATGGTACCGGGGCGACATCAGGGGATCGGTGTCCTCGCTTGCGGGGGTCGTGGATCGGACCAATGATCCGCGGACGGTCCGGCAGGCATCGATGTTGGCGGCCCAGCTCGCCGGGCGGCAAGGCGTCGGGCCGAACGCCATCAAACAGGCTGCGTACGAATGGGAGGCAGCCTTGGCCAGGCTTGCCGAATCCCGTCAGGACATCGACCCCGATGAGCTGGAACGCGGGAAACTGGGAAGCAGGCTCCTTTCGCTGGAAGGCCTCCAAACGGAAGGCCACTACGTCGAGACAGAGCGGGAACTCCGCCAGATCTGGAAAGAAGCGGACGACGACGAGTCCCGCCTCGTGGCGGGCACCCTCCTCGCAGAGGCCATGGCGGTCACGGGACGGCCGGTGTCCGCCATCCAGATTCTGATGGAGATACAGGAAATGGTCGCCGCGAGCGGCGACTGGAGCCTCCAGTACGCAGGAATGGTGATGCGCCGATACATCCTGGCTTTGCAGCAGGCAGGCGAATTCGGCGTTCTTGAAACGTTCCTCAAGAACCATGTTTCCCAAGCACCGAACTCCCTGATCTATTCGGGCGGGATGCTCCACCTGGCTGCCGGAATGGTGGACCTGCGCCGGGGAGACCTGGGAGTGGCCCTGCCCCGGCTTCGCCAGGCTGTCAGCATGCTGCGCGTCTCCGACATGGGGAGCGACTTGCCCGACGCCGTTGCTGCCGCCGCCTACGCGGCGTCGATCCTGAAACGCCGGGAAACCGCGATGACGTACTCGAACGAATACGACACATTGGTCCGGGAAGGCGTGCATCCGTCGCTGCTGGCACAAGGTCATGCGGCAGTTGCGCGAGCCGAGCACACCGGAACGCAAACGGCGATCTCGAGACTCATGTCCCTTGCGGATTCCGCGGCCGCGGACGGGGCTATCGGCGCCGAGATCGACATCCTGATGTTAGTCCTGAGGCTGGGAGACCCCAGTGTGGCGCGTCGGCTGGTAGCGGTAGCCCAGGGCAGCGAAGGCCGCACTGCGGAGTTCGCCTTGAGCGTCGGGCTTGCCCTCGCGCACAAGGACGCGGATCGCCTCATTGAGCTGAGTGATTCGGCAGCCAAGGACGGACTGGAGCTTGCCGCCGCTGACTGCGCCAGCCACGCCCTACGGATCCTGGAAAGCAGGGGGGACAAGGCTCGCCAGCTCGAAGGACAGCGACTCCTCAAGCGTCGCACCGCCGCTCTCGACAAGGCCGGCCCGGCCGTTGAAGGAGCCTCCCCGGATCTCCAGAAGCTGACCCGGCGCGAACAGGAAATCGCGACGCTCGTGCAGTCGGGATCGAGCAACAAGGACATTGCGCTGAGCTTGGGCCTGTCATTGCGCACGGTTGAAGGCCACTTGTACCGAATGTTCGCCAAGCTTGGCATCAGCCACCGCGAAGACTTGATGAACGGTGCCCACGGCGCGCAGGGACTGGGCTAGCCGCAGGCGCGACTGGGTTGACCACTGGGATCGGGTGACCGCTTCCCCGAAGCCGCGTTCCGCCGTCGTGCGCTTGAACAGACGGCACGCAAAGGGCGAAAGGCCTAAAAGCGAGTACTGAATCGAGTGGTTAAAAGCGCTCGGACGGGTAGTCAATCGCCGCGGGAGGGACCGCGCATCCAAAGACGGGTAGAGCCCACTCGCGCCCGCCTTGGGGGTTCGTTAATACGCTTTTCCTGATGGCAACCGCCACTCATTTGGGGATAAGTGGGTCTCGAGATGAAACGCAGGAAGAATTCTTTGCTACAGGAAAACCACCCGGTGATCCAGCGAGAAGTCAACTCCAATGCGACCGGTTTCCCGCATTCCGCGGGCACCCCCACAATCGAGCCGGCGGCGGGCGGTCATGTGCCCTCTGAGACCAGGGCACGTCCCGTTCCGCCGCCGGCTTTCTTTCACACTGGAGACAACAGGCACCGGGAGGTCGACTGACCATGGCACCGAACACGAAGGTAAAGACCCTCAAGGCAGAGCCCAACGGGAGCTCGCAGTCCTTGCACACGCAGGCACCAGCTTGGCCGGAGGGCGCGGGAACACGGACAACCACACAAGATCAGGCGTTTACTTTCGACGTGGCGATCGTGGGCATGGGCTATGTGGGCCTGCCCACGGCCCTCGCCATCAACGCTTCCGGTCGGCGTGTCCTCGGCCTTGACGTGTCCGACGCCCGCCTGGCCGTGATCCGGGAGCAACGGGCAGATCTTCTGGACTCCGACAGGGAGCGGCTCAGCAACGCGCTGCTGGACCCGACCTTCATGCTGAGCAGCGATTTGTCATTGCTTGCCCGCGCGGCGGCAGTGGTTGTGTGCGTTCCCACTCCCGTGGACGAGTACCTGGTTCCGGACCTCTCCATTCTGCGGGCGGCCTGTGCCTCGGTGGTCGATTTCGCCACCACTGGCCAGTTGCTGATGCTGACCTCCACAACGTACGTCGGATCCACGCGCGACCTCCTGGCTTTGCCCCTGGCAGCGCGGGGACTTATCCCGGGCCATGACGTGTTCGTGGCCTTCTCGCCCGAGCGCATCAACCCCGGCGTGGATTCGTTCTCCCACGAAGACGTCCCCCGGGTAGTCGGCGGCGTGACCCCGGCGTGCGGCGAAGTTGCCGAACGGCTCCTGAGCGCCAGCACCAAGTTGGTTCACGTGGTGCCGTCGGCGGATGTCGCCGAGATGACCAAGCTTGTGGAGAACACGTTCAGGGCCGTCAATATCGCCCTGGCTAACGAATTCGCCGATATCTGCCACGAACTCAACATGGAAGTCATGGACGTCATCGATGCGGCGTCCACCAAGCCGTATGGATTCATGGCCTTCACACCCGGTCCCGGAGTCGGCGGACACTGCATACCGTGCGACCCCCACTACTTGCTGTGGCAATTGCGCAAGGCCCGCTTGACTGCCCCCGTGATCGAGCAGGCGATGGCCGGGATTGCGGGCAGGCCGCACCAGGTAGTGGAGAAGGCCCGGCGTATCCTGTCGGACCGTAACCACGGTGTTTCCGGTGCACGCGTCATGGTCCTCGGGGTTGCGTACAAGCCCGACGTCGAAGATCTCCGGGAATCCCCGGCGTTGGAAATCATTGCCGCCTTGATCGCCGACGGAGCGGAAGTGGCATTCTCGGATCCTTGGTGCCAGACGGCTCCCGACGGCCATGGCGGGACCCTTCAATCCGAGCAATCGCCTGCTGACTGGGGTGCGGACCTGGTGATCCTGCACACGAGGCACAGCCAGATGGAACTTGACTGGCTGGCCGGAGCTCCGGCAGTCCTGGACACGACATACCGCTTGCCCAAGGCCGGCAACGTAACCCGGCTCTAGATCCACCAGGTTTTCGACGGAAGCAGGAGTAATGAAAACAGCAATAACCGGCGGTGCCGGGTTCATAGGAAGCCATCTTGTTGAGTACTTGTTGGCGGCCGGGGACGAAGTCGCCGTGCTGGACAACTTGTCGACCGGACGCCTGGAGAATCTCAAAGGCGTCATCGGCCACAGGAACTTCCACTTCGTCGAGGGCACCATTCTCGACCGTGACGCAGTGGACAAGGTGGTGGCGGGTGCCGACAGGGTCTTCCACCTGGCCGCCGCGGTTGGCGTGAATTTGATCGTCGACCACCCGTTGGAGAGCCTTCGCACGAACATCCATGGCACCGAAGTGGTCCTGGACTCGGTCCTTGAATCAGGTGCCTCGCTGTTGCTGGCATCCACAAGCGAGATTTACGGTAAGAACACCTCGGACAGCCTCTCGGAGGAAGCGGACCGCATCCTGGGATCCGCGCTCAAGTCCCGGTGGACCTACGCAGCCGCCAAGGGTATTGACGAGGCATTTGCCCACGCGTACTGGCGCCAATTCGGGTTGCCGGTTGCCATCGTGCGGCTCTTCAACACGGTCGGTCCGCGGCAGACAGGCCGCTATGGAATGGTTGTTCCGCGGCTTGTGCGGCAGGCGCTCGTCGGTGAACCCCTGACGGTTTACGGAGACGGCCATCAAACCAGGTGCTTCTCCTACGTCGGCGACATCGTTCCGGCCATCGTCCGCATTTCCGAGGAACCGCTTGCCTACGGAAATGCGTACAACCTCGGCGGCAGCTACGAGATTTCGATCCTGACGTTGGCCGAGAGGATTGTCGAACTCCTTGGGAGCGGCAGCGCGATCACTCTGGTGCCTTATGAGCAGGCCTACTCAGAGGGCTACGAGGACATGCGCCGGCGGGTTCCGGACAACAGCAAGTCCTTCGGGCTTGTTGGCTTCGAGCCGAAGACCACCTTGGATGAGATCATCCTCAACGTCGCGGCCGACTACAAACCCGCAAAAGTCCTGGATCCGGCAGGTTGGAAGATTACCCTCGCGTCGTGAACGAAGGGACGGCATAGCCTACAGCGTAAGGACGGGCGGCTGGGTGAGTGGAGTACGCGCTGACCGGTCGCCCGCCCTTGTCCAAGGAAAGATCCGACGAACCCTTTTCCAGGAGCACGATGTGAATCGCCCAGCATCCGGATCCAAGCGTCACGGCCGGGGTGGAGCGGCTGTGCTTGCGGTCCTGACCTTGCTGACGGCAGCGTGCGGTGGACCGAGCCCGAGCCCGAGTCCGACGCAATCAGCCGGCCGGTATCCCTGGCACACCGGGATTGTGTCCACCACCTTTTGGGTCGGCGAGATCTTTGATCCCAAAGCGGCAGACGGGAGCCAAGTGATGTCGACCTACGACTCCCAGTGGATGCAGAGCTATGGAGGCTGTGACGGCGTCGTGACGAACGGCTGCAAGACCGAGGCGAGAACGCAGGCCAAAGGCTATGCACCGACCAGCATGACTCCAAAGGAGAACCCGTTCTACCTCGATCTTCCTTACGACGACGTCAACGATCCCACCGCCTTCGCGGAACGGGCCAGTGTCATCCCGTGGGCAAACGATCCGGGTTTCGCGGGCAATGCCCAGAACCGTTCCTTCAGTTACATGAAGAACCAATGGGTCAGGATCCGGATGGGCAACCGGGAATGCTACGGACAGATTGAAGATGCGGGTCCGGGCCAGTATCACGACAAGGACTACGTTTTCGGCTCCAATGACGCCCGTCCGGCCAACAAAAAGTTCAACGGTGCCGGAATGGACGTCTCGCCTGCGCTCAACGGGTGCCTTGGTTTCTCCGATCTTGATGGCGAGTCGGACAAAGTCGACTGGCAGTTCGTGCCACGGGACCAGGTTCCCGCTGGACCGTGGCTGAACATCGTCACGTTCAGCCAAGTGAAGTAGCACCGGCAACCGGAGCCGTCCAGGCAATCCGGTAGTGACAGTCCCAAGAAAACCGGAGGTATCCATGCAGTGGCTTAAGAAGCTGTTTCGGCACGGTAACGGAAGGCACCTCGCCCGCCCGGCCGAAGCCAAGAACCAGAACAGGGCGGACCGTCCAGGCCAGGCATGATCCTGCCAATCGGCGGGATCGTTGATCGGCGGGTCAGGGCAGTTTGGCGTGGAATCCCGCGCTCAATACATCGGAGAAGCGTTGGGTTCCTTGTTCGATCCCGCTACACACATGGCTGGCCGGATCCTCGGGGGTGTCCTGGGGGCACGACGTGTCCCGGTTCAAGGACCACATGGACACCCGTTGAACCCCCTTGCTGATGGCGAATGAGTTCAATCCGCGGGCCGCGTCAAGGTCGAATATCTCGCCCGGGAGGTCGTTCCGGCCGATCATAGGGGTCAGGCCCATCTTTCCCCAGATCTGTTCGCTGTTGAGGGTGATTCCCGCACGCTGGTAGATGATGCTTAGCTGGTCGTTGGTGGACTGGGCCGCTGAGGTTCCGGCATCGAGCATGCTTTGCGATTCGCTCCGGCTTGAACCGTAGTTCATGGTCATGATGTTGACCCCGGAGAGTTCGACGCCGGCGGCGAGCATCTGGTCGACGGCGGAGGTTCCGGCGTCGGTCAGCCCTTGCGGGGTGACCGGGAGGGTCAGCCAAATTGAGAGGGCGTGCCCTTCCTTGATCCTCTCCTTCTGGAGGGCAGCGACGGCTGCGGCGCGGCGCTGCCAGGCCGCGCTGTCCGCCAGGTTGTCGCCCTCGATGTCAAAGTCGATTGTTCCGGGGTTGTAGCGTTCCAGGACCGCACGATAGGCCCTTTCCAGATCTGTTGTATTCGAGCAGGAGTTGGCGAGCTCGCTGTTGACTGAGCCGCCGAAGGACACAGCGAAGGCGCCGCCGTTTGACCGAAGCTTGGCGATACGTTCTTCGAGCTTGAGCGAGGTCTTCGCGGCATCGAGGCTGTATGTGCTACCCCAACTCGGTGTGCAGGGCTGTCCAGCCATTGCCACCACGAACGCCAGCGTGACATTCTTGGTGCCCTCGCCCACGGGTGTCTCGAAAGCGTATTGAGGGACCACAGTCACGTCGACGTAGCCGGAAAACCACGGGGGCTCGAGGGAACCGTTTGCGTCCGTGGTAAAACGCCACACGAGGATGCCCCCCATCCCCACCACCACAAGGATTGTGGCAATGCAGGCCCGGGCGAAAGCTGACAGCTGGCGGCGAGGTCCCTTGGCCGGGGACGACGAGCGACGGACGTCCCGCGCGCCGTCCGACTCAGCCGAAACGGACGCGCCGCTTCCCCGGTTCCTGGACACTCTCTTCCGCCATCCTTAAATTCCGACTGCCTGATTGCACCATTTGACCACGAACGGATCGGATTCGCCCCTGCCCGCGCCCCGACGTTTGAGCCCGGTGTTGCGCGCGCAGCGCACGAGTAGTGGCACCGTCCGGACGTCAAGGTTGAGTGTAAAGACGGGTAGAGCGTACTCGTGTCCGTCGTCGCCCTGGTTCTTACGCTGATGGTGTCAGTTGGTTGAGGGCAACGGGGGAAAGACAGGTCTCACAATGGAAATGGACGCTCTGGTCCGAGCGGCATTAGGACGCGGCGGATTAAACCGAGAAGGCGTTTGCCTGGAGTTCGAACCTGCTCTTGGGGGATCCAGCACGGTCCCTCCCATGGACCCGGCGCCAACTGACGGCGCTGCCGGACGGCAGCGCGCCCTCAGAGAGAGGGCCCCTGAGCGGGGGCCGGTGGTGAATAAGCCTTTGAGACCGAGGCTTCCCCCAGTCGCCACCGGCCCCTTCAGGAACCACGGCAGTGCGGGTTGGCGATGAGTCCGCGGGGGAAGGGCATCGCATCCGGACCGATCCGCATGTCGAGGAAGCGGGCAGGTCTTTGGGCTGCCTCGTGGGTGTCGGTGCTGCTCCTGTTGACGGGCGCAACATCGCTGATCAACGGAAGCCAGGCTCCCTCCGGATCCGGAACCACCAGCCCCACGCCGTCTGCCGCCCCGCTCTCATCCGTTAGCTTGACGTTTGATGCGGGCCGGTCAAGCCAGATGGAGGCGGCCCGGATCTTGAAGGACCACGGCCTCCGGGGCACGTTTTTCATCGATTCGGGCTTTGTTGGAGCGCCTGACTACATGACAACGGACAATCTCCACACCCTGGCCGCGGACCAGAATGAAATCGGCGGGCATACGGTCACCCTTGCCGATGTGACTTCCGTAGAGCCTGACGAAGCATCGAGGCAGATCTGCAACGATCGGGTAAACCTTACGGACTGGGGCTTCAAGGTCACCTCCTTTGCCTATCCGTTTGCGGCTTCGACGCCGAAGTCGGAAGAGCAGGTCGCTGGATGTGGCTACAACAGCGCGCGTGGCCTCGGCGAGATAACCACTCCCATCGACTGCGCGGGCTGCGCTGCAGCGGAAACCGTCCGTCCGGCGGACCTGTTCCGGACACGGGCAACATCGGAAGTCGGCAGCAAGTGGACGTTGGCCGACCTTCAGGCGACAGTAGCGCAGGCCGAAAAGGCCGGGGGCTGGTTGCAATTGACCTTCTACGACGTCGACAACAGCGGCAGCCCCCGCTCCATCAGCCCCGCGTTGTTCGAACAGTTCGCCACTTGGCTGGCGGCCAGGACCCAACAAGGGACCATGGCCGTGCGCACGATACATGACGTGATCGGCGGCGTGGCGAAACCCGTGGTGAACGGTCCCGTCGCGGCGCCGGCTGCACCAGGAACGAATGCCCTTCGGAATCCGGGGCTGGAAACGGCTGGAAAGTATGGCTTGCCGCAATGCTGGCAGGTGTCGTCCTATGGCAAGAATGCCGTGGTCCTGAGCACCTTGACCCCTGGACACTCCGGCGCTGTGGCCCGACGCCTGGACGTGAGCGAATACTCGTCCGGTGATGCCAAACTGCTTCCCGTCCTCGATCTGGGAGCATGCGCTCCGAGCGTGAGTCCCGGCCACAGCTATTCGCTCAGGGCGTGGTACCAGTCCAACGCGAAGACCCAATTCGAAGTGTATTACCGCAACAAGCTGGGCACGTGGACCTACTGGACGGCCAGTCCGTGGTTCGCGGCCAACACCAGTTACGAGCAGGCGATCTGGGATACGCCGCCCGTTCCGGCAGGAGCCGAGGCCATCAGCTTTGGACTGAACCTCTTCAGTGATGGCCAGCTTGCTACCGATGATTACGAAATGTACGACACAGTGGGAGCTCCGTCGCCGTGATAGTTCTGCTTTCGATCTTCTTGGTTCTGGGGGTCAGTACGATCTTTTGGTCGGTTGCCGGGCTGGTCCGCCTGGCGGGTGAGGAGTCGTGGCGGGTCAAGGGGTTGTCTTCCCGGATCCGGGGGTGGATCGCGCTGCTGCGCGGCGGCACGGTACCGATCCCTCGGCGTCCGCGGGCCCGCCATCGTGCGAAGGGGGTGCGGCTCTACCCGGCGAATGTCGCGGTCCTCGTGGCCGCCCACAACGAGGCCCTGGTCATCAGGGAGACAATCCTCGCCGCGTCCGCTTTGGTACCTCGCCGCAACATCCACGTCGTTTCGGACATGTCCACTGATGACACCGCAGCTATTGCTCGGGCCGCGGGGGTGAAGGTCCTTGACCTTGAACCGAACCGTGGCAAGGCAGGCGCACTCGCGGCGGGCATCGCCCACTTCGACCTGTGCAAGCGGTTCAAGGTGGTCATGCTCCTGGACGCGGACACACGCCCGACGCCGGATTACCTCGAAACGGGGTTGCCGCTGTTTGACGATCCGACGGTGGTTGCCGTCGCGGGACGGGCCAAATCGATCATGAGCCCGGCACCTCCGACGGCGATCGGCCGATTCCTCGTGGCATACCGGGAGCGCTTGTACATCGTGGTCCAATTGCTCCTCAAATACGGCCAAGCGGCGCAAGGGGCAAATGTCGTCTCCATCGTGCCCGGATTCGCCAGCATGTACAGAACCAGTGCACTCGCAAAAATAGAGGTCCTGGCGCCGGGACTGGTGATTGAAGACTTCAACATGACGTTTGAAATCCATGCGAAGAAACTGGGAAGGATCGCATTCCATCCCTCTGCGGCTGTTGCGTACACCCAGGATCCGGACAACCTGAAGGACTATATCAAGCAGGTGCGGCGGTGGATTCTTGGTTTCTGGCAAACCGTCAGGCGGCACGGCCTGCAATTCAGCAGATTTTGGTTTGTCCTGGGGCTGTACATTGTTGAACTCGTAGCCAGCTGCCTTTTCTTCGTCCTTCTGGTGCCGGCATTCCTGCTATCGTCCCTCGCTGCCATCGAGGTGTGGATTTTCGGCAATCGCTCAGAGGTTTTTATCTTTCTGTCAGGCGTCCTGCGGCCCCAGGACGTTCTCATTGGGGTCTTCCTGCCGGACCTCTTCTTGACAGTCCTTGCCGCAGTTTCGATGCGCAACCCGCGCTTTTTGTTGATGGCGCCCTTCTTTCCGTTGATGCGGATATTGGACGCAGTGATTTGCCTCCAGGTCTTGCCCAAGGCGTACTCGGCGAGTTCGTCGGGAGTGTGGGTCAGCCCGGTTCGGAGGATCCAACGCCAACCTCAGGAAATCGCGACGCCGGGGCCGTCCGTGGTGCGGACCGGCTAGGGACAGCCCTGGAAAAGTGGGCGGACACGCGGACGCCCATGCCAGGTAGCCATTGCGGCTGGGTGGCATGGGCGTCCGACACTCCCGGAGTGGGTAATGTCCTGCTGACCCGTGGGTCCCGGGATATTAGTTGGTGACTCCCGAAGTGGTGACAACGTTGAGCCACGGACCGGCCGGCACGCTGGCACGGTCAACGAAACGCCACGATACGTGGTCATTGTCGCCGTTCAGCTCAGCGAAGCCCAGGCAGCCGTTCAATGCAGGGGAGACATCCATGCCTGCACCCTGGCTCGGGTCGCCGGAGAAGGACTTGTTGGCCGGACGGGCGTTGTTCGCGCCGAAGACGTAGGCCGAATCGTGGTAGAGCGAACCGCTCGAGGGCCCGGCGTCTTCAACTTGTCCGTAGCAAACGGCGCCATTGGGGCCGGTGATCTGGACCCATGCGTTCTTCATGTAGCTGTAGCTTGAGTCCGCACAGTGGTTGACGCCCGTTTTGGCGTTGTCCGCGGCGGCCCACGGAATAACATTGCAACGCTCGGCGAAAGCGACGCTGTCATTGACGTCGTCGTAAGGCAGGTCCAAGTAGAACGGGTTCTGCAAAGGCTTGGGCTGGTGCAGCGGGAAGTACCCATTGCTGGCTACGCGCTGTTCCGTGGCGCACTGGAAGCTCGTGCCGGTGCCGGAGCTGACTCCGTCGCAACCGCCGTAAGTGCTGCCGGGACAACCGCTCGCGCTGGACGGAGTGGTTCCCATGTTGACCCCCGTGTGCTGCAAGGCCCACTGGCCGTTGTAGGTGGAGCAGACCTGGGAGCCGTCCGAGAGGCTGGCATTGAAGATCTCGCCCACCCAGAAGGTGGTGCTCACGATGTTGGTGTGGAGGGGGTAGGTTCCCGTGACGGGGAGGGGCGCTGCCGTTGGTGCGGGTGCGCCGGCGGCTGTTGCGGCCGGAGCGGGGGCGGCGGCAGCGGGCGTGCTCGACGGCGCCGCGGCCGGAACATTGCTGGGTGTGGGCGTCGGCGTCGGTGCCGGCGTGGCGGTGCGCGTTTGCGCGGATGAAGGCGAAGGCGATGAGCTTGGCCGCGAATATGAACCGCGGTCGCCGGCCTGATAGGAGGATTTGTGTGATGACTGGACAGCTGAGATGGTGGCGAACCCACCAAAGGCAAGTACAGCCACGGCGATGAGTGCTGTGAACAGGTGTTTCATATTTTGGGTGACATATCTGTTGGGGACATAGACATACGAGACCTGGGCAATGGATAAGGCGAGCTGCAGCTGAACGTGCGGCAGCGTCGTACACGGCCAAACGGTGTGTCACGACAGAGTTGTTGCGGAAATCGGCTGCGCTTCAACTCCCCAGAAGTAGCCAGCCGGAACTTACTCTTGCGGCACCAGCTTACACAGTCAGATCACAGAGCGGTAACAGAGGATGCAAATCCGGCGGGAAAACCGGGGTGGAAACGGCGCCGTGGTGCGTCGCCCGGAGGCTCCGTGGAGCGGGGATGTTTCGTGCAAGTAGCCCCGGAAAACCAAGTAGTTACCACTCAATCCAGGGACTGAAACCCGAAGGTAACGTTTGGAAATGACACCGGTCCGTGCCACAGCCGTCAGGAACGTGTGTCCGGCGGCCCGAAGATGAGACAGGACCATGGACGATACCGAAGGGACCAACACCCCGCCCCCGATTATTCGGGCCGCGGAGCTCCAGGAGATTGTTATTGCCTTGTCCGGGCCGGAACCGGCCGGGATAGTCATCTCGGGACCGGGAGGCTCAGGAATGACCACCCTCTTGGACGCAGCGGCTTCAGTGCTGGGCGGTTCCTTCAGCGTGATCGCCCACAACGTCTCGGAGTCGTTCGCGGACATTCCGTTTGGAATCGCCATGGCACTTGTTCCGGACCTGCCGGCGAGGGCCAAAGTGTGGCCGGGCTCCATCGTGGCGGCTTGCCGCAAAGCGGTGCGTGGCGCAGCGACGTCCGGATCCGCCGCACTGCTGGTGCTGGACAACATAGATTTCCTGGATGACATGTCTCTTTGGCTCCTGAGCCAACTGCTTGTTGAACCGGACATCCGCCTGATTGCCACCCACCGCTCGGACCGGCCCTTGAGAATGGAACTCATGGAATCCGTGGTGTCGCGGCAGCTGTCGGTGGTGACCCTGGACGATCTCACGCAGGAGCAGCTTCGCGAATTCCTTGATGATCGCCTCGGCGGGCGCGCAGCCCGCAGCCTGGTCCGGGACATCCATACCCTCACCGGTGGAAACCTGCAGACCGCGAAGTTGTTGGTGGACGAAGCCGCAGCGCGTGGCGAGATCGTGGAACAGGCCGATTCCTGGATGTTGTCCGGACCAATCCGCTTGGACGGTTCGCAAGCGCTCGAGCTGACCCGCCACCGGCTTGAGGGCTATTCCGTGCCACAGCGGCAGGTAGTGGACATTCTGGCGGTGGGGGAGCCGATACCGCTGGCCGTCCTTGAACAACTCGGCCCAAAGCGGGCGATCGACGCGCTGCGGTCCGACGGAACCATCCGGGTCCTGAAAGACAGCCAGGAGACGGCGACGCTCAGCCATGCCATCGAAGCGAGGCTGGCCCGGCAGCACTTGGGACCTGAACGGATCCTCGAACTTCGGAGGAGCATCTACGCGACGTCCTCACCTGTTGGCGATGATTCGCTGTGGACGCTGTTCCGCCGCGTGGACCTAGAACAGGCAAGCGGTTTACCGGTGCCGGACGCCGATCTTTTGGCCGTGGCCATCGCCGCGAACGACATTCACGACAACCGGAGGGCCCGGCGGGCCGCGGAAGCGGTGCGGGCGCCGGAACTCGGACTGGTTGCCGGCGTGGAACTGGCGAGGGCGCTCTATCAGACAAGGGACTTTCCCGGGGCTGTGACGGTCTTGAAGGGTCTGGTGGCGAACACCCCCGACGTCCTGACGCTCGACTTCGCCCACGCTGTGTGGCTTCTGCTGCATGCGCTTCTGCCGACATCGCCGGGAGCCAATGTGCTGAAGACGGTCCTCCAGGATGCCCGACGGCGGCTGGAGGCTGCCGCCGTCGGCATCCAGCCCGGCGAGCCAGCCCATCTTGGCGAGTCCGCCGTCCGGGACGAACTGGACGTCCTCCAGCTGTATCTGGACGCCCAAAACGGTAGCTGGCCTTCAGCCAACACCGAGCTGTTCCAAAGACTTTGCCATAGCCAATTGGTCGATCCCGGATTGAGATCGGAGGGCCATCCACCCCCGCCCACCCAGGCCGGCGTGCTGTTGATGGCGCTCGTCTCCCAAGGGCTGGCTGTCAGCGGACGGTTCGCGGACGCCGTCGCACTTTCGACCCTGGCGCTCGAAGCGGTGGGGCGGCTGCCGCGCTGCCCCGTGGACTTCCACTCCACTGTGCTGACCATCCACGGGTCCAACCTGATCTGGCGCGGGCAATGGGGCGGGCCCGAAATGTTCTGCGCCGGAAGTTCCAGCTTCAGCAACCGGATGAGCTATTTCGGTGGCTCAGCGCATCTGTACAGGGCACTCGTACTTGCCAGGCAGGGGAGCCTGGAACTGGCATGTGAACAGTTCCGCCAGGCCAAGGCCCGGCTGGATGAAGCCGACCCTGACGGGCTCCTCCCGCCGGCGCTCGGCGGACTTGCCGCGGCTGCGTGGTTGCTGGGGGACGTCAACCAGGTCCGTCGCGCCCTGGCTGCCTACGATTCGCGGGCCAGCGGAGGGAACTACCTGGCCTCGCAGCTCGCCGAAAGCTATTCGTCCGCCGCCCGGTCGGTGCTGATTGGCGCTGAGCACTCGCACCGGAAACTGCTCCAACTCGCCGGGTCTGCCGCCAAAAAGGGGCACCGGGCGCTTGAAATGTTGAATCTCGGCCTTGCGGCCCGTACCGGCACCCGGGGAGACCGGCAGCTGGGGGCCGGAGTGTCCGAGCTGGTGTGGAGTGTCGAGTCCGGCATGCCGTCGGGACAGGAAGCAGGACAGGAAATGGGAACTGGGCAAGTAGGCATCGGAGAACCTCAGCAAGCGTTGGACCAGGAGGAGGCTTTCGTTTTTGACGAACCCCACCCGGCCAGTCCGGAGGCCGGATCCTCGGTCCTTCCCGGCGTCGTCAAGCTTTCCCAGCGTGAACGCGAAGTGACTGCCCTGGTGGCCTCCGGGCTGAGCAGTGCGGAGGTGGCTGCCCGCCTGGGTATCGCCGTGAACACGGTCAACGCCCACCTGCAGCGGGTCTACGGCAAGCTCGGAGTGTCCCGCAGGCAGAAGCTTTCCGAACTGTGGGACGAGCTCGCGAAGCCGGAGGAGTAGGGCCAACGCTCCTATTGGTGGGACAATTACAAGGTGACGCCGCCAGTCCTGGCGGTCCGCCGCTGGCGATTGCCACGTAGTCCTGACAAGGAGCACCGGTTTTGACAATGGTTTCCACCCCCGCGTGGGGAGATGCCCAGGTTTCCGCACTCGATGACGATGAAGTCGGTCGCATCCGCAACGACTTCCCCGTTCTTGGGCAGGAAATCAACGGCAAACCGCTGGTCTACCTGGATTCCGGGGCCACCTCGCAGAATCCCCGGAGCGTGCTTGAGGCTGAGCAGGAATTCTATGAACAGCGGAACTCGGCCGTCCATCGCGGAGCGCACCACCTTGCGGTAGAGGCAACCGACGCCTTCGAAGACGCACGTTCCACCGTGGCACGTTTTGTGGGTGTGGAGGACGACGAGCTGATCTGGACCGCCAACGCCACCGCCGGGCTGAACCTCCTGGCCTATTCGTTTTCGAACGCCAGCGTAGGCAGTGCGGGCGGGGAAGCCGGACGCTTCGCCCTCAAGCCGGGGGACGAAGTCCTCGTCACCGAAATGGAACACCACGCCAACCTGATTCCGTGGCAGGAGCTGTGCCGGCGGACCGGGGCAAGCCTCAAGTACATTCCCCTCGACGACGCCGGTGCGCTGCGTCTCGAGGAAGCAGCACGCCTCATCACCCCGCGCACCCGGATCCTGGCCTTCACCCACACGTCAAACGTCCTCGGCAATATCAACCCCGTTGGCGTGTTGGTCGGAATGGCGCGGGAAGTAGGCGCCTTGGTGGTCCTGGACGCATGCCAGTCCGCGCCGCACCTCCCCTTGGACTTCAAGGCGCTGGACGTGGATTTCGCCGTGTTCTCCGGCCACAAAATGCTGGGGCCCACGGGAATCGGTGCGGTCTATGGCCGCAGCGAACTGCTCAATGCCATGCCACCGTTCCTGACCGGCGGTTCCATGATCACCACAGTGACCATGGAGGAAGCCCAATACTTGCCTGCTCCCCAGCGTTTCGAGGCTGGAACCCAGCCTATTTCGCAGGCCGTGGCCCTCGCTGCCGCAGCAAACTACCTCAGCGAAACAGGAATGCAGCGGATCGCCCGTCGTGAGGCGGAGCTCGGCCAGCGGCTTGTCACCGGCCTCAGCGCCATCGATGGCGTGCGTGTGCTGGGCCCCGGGCCGGGAGAAGAACGGACCGGTCTTGCCGCGTTCGACGTCGCCGGAGTGCACGCGCACGACGTCGGGCAGTACCTCGACGAGCTGGGCATCGCCGTCCGGGTGGGCCATCATTGTGCCCAGCCCTTGCACCGCAGGCTGGGCCTGAGCGCGTCCACGCGGGCCAGTACCTACCTCTACACCACATCCGATGAAGTCGATCTGTTGGTGGATGCGGTTGCCCGGATCAGGCCGTACTTTGGGGTAGCGGCTCCTGGAGCCACATCATGAGCGGCCTGGACTCGCTCTACCAGCAGTTGATCCTGGAGCATTCCAAGGCGCGCAGCGGCGGAGACCTTGCCAAGCTTCCGGCCCCGGGAACCGGCACCCCCGGCACGGAACAGAGCTACACGGGCCAGAGCCACCAGCTGAATCCCATTTGCGGGGACGAAATCACCCTCCGGCTGAGTCTTGGCACCGCCGGTGACGGACAGGCCGTCACGGAAATCCATTGGGACGGCGACGGATGTGCCATTTCGATGGCGTCGGCGTCCATACTCAGTGAAATGGCACCGGGCATGTCCCCGGTGTCTCTTCGCCACACGATCGACCACTTCCGCGAATTGATGCGTTCGCGCGGCAAGCTGGAAGCGGATGAGGAACTCCTCCAAGACGCTGCCGCCCTGGCCGGCGTTGCCAAGTATCCTGCCCGGGTGAAGTGCGCCATGCTCGCGTGGGTTGCCGCGGAGGACGCGCTGCGCCAGGCCGAGGCGGGCCAAGGGTTGGCCCAGGCTCTTTAGTGCGGGTGGGCCGAGGTCGAGTACCCTCCACTCTATTTCGGCCCGTGGTCCGGACTTAGCCTCGAAGCATGATTACCTTGGAGAGCAGGCGCGAATGGCGCCAGAGCCAGCATAGGGTCCGCCGGGCGGAATTCGTGGTTGTGGGATTGTTGCTCGCCCTCGTCGCCGCGACAATTCTTGCCGCCGTCGCGGGATTCGTGCGGTAAGGCCGAATGGTTCACCGCAGCTGTGCTGCGGCCTTCACGGCTGACTATATAAAGGTTGGAAAACCGCACGAGGCAAAGAAAAGCTCGGACCCGAAAAACCGGTCCGAGCTTTTTTGTACCATTGGCCTAGTCATCGCATCATTTGGGTACCCGCTGCGATGAGCACCGAAATCGACATGAGACCGAGAATTACCCAAACAAAGATCAATGACCAGTTCTTCTCTTGGGCTTTCCTGTGGGCCCCATGCCACACTCGTTCCATACTATTCGCGTCCATAGCAGCAAGGTATTCCTGCAGATACCGCCCAAACAGCGTGCCGACCACCCCAATTGAAAAGGGCATTACTCGCATTAAAATGGGGGCTACTCGTATGCGGTCCCGGCACGTCAGGCGCGGGTAAAAACGTCAGGCACGCCGTCGCCGTCGTCGTCCCTTAGCTCCTCCCGCACCACGTGGCGGTAGTGCCGGTTACGGGCTTTGAGTACGACGGCGGCAAGCACCGCCGCGGCGAGGGAACCGGCGAGGATGGCCACTTTCGCGTGGTCGTCGTGCGGAGAACCGCTACCGAAGCCCAGCTCGGCGATCAGGAGGGAGACGGTGAAACCGACGCCCGCCAGCATGGCCAGCCCTGCGACGTCGATCCATGCCAGGCCGTCATCCAGCCGCGCGCGGGTGGTCTTGGTGATGAGGAACGTGGTGCCGAGCACTCCAGCCGTCTTGCCGGCCACGAGGGCCAGGACGATGCCCGCCGCCACGGGATCGCGCAGGGCCGCTCCCAGTCCTTCGGCCCCGCCCAAAGCCACGCCGGCGGAGAAGAAAGCGAAAACAGGCACCGCAAAGCCGGCGGAGAAGGGACGCAAGCGGTGTTCGAAGCTTTCGGCGAGCCCGGCGGCAGGTTCGCCGTTCTTGCCTGAGGCTACGACCGGCACCGCGAAACCAAGCAGGACCCCGGCCACGGTGGCGTGGATGCCCGAGGCATGGATGAAGGCCCACGTGGCTGCGGCCAAGGGGAGCAGCAGGTACCAGCTGCGGACGCGTTTCTGGACCAGGAACGTAAAGAGGGCCAAGGGCACCGCGGCGGCCAGCAGCATGAAGGGCTGTAGGCCGCTCGAGTAGAAGAAGGCGATGATGCCGATGGCAATCAAGTCGTCCACCACTGCCAGTGTCAGCAGGAAGGTCCGCAATGCCGCGGGCAAATGCGTGTTGATGACGGCCAGGACGGCCAACGCGAAAGCGATGTCAGTGGCAGTAGGGATGGCCCAGCCCTTGAGTGTTTCCGCGCCCGAGCCGAGGTTGATCACCACGTAGATGAGCGCGGGAAGAACCACGCCGCCCACCGCTGCCGCCACCGGAACGATCGCTTTTGCCGGCTTCCGCAGTTCCCCGGCCACGAATTCACGCTTGAGTTCCAGTCCGGCGATAAAGAAGAAAACGGCCAAGAGCCCGTCGGAGGCCCAGTGGCCCAGGCTCAATTCCAGGTGCCAGGGAGCGTAGCCGATCTTCACTTCGCGCAGCGCGAAGTAGCCGTTGGCAAGGGGCGAGTTTGCCCAGGCGAGTGCGGCCACAGTAGCGGCGAGCAAAAGCGCGCCACCAACGGTTTCAGTGCGGAGAATAGCCAGGATCCGTTGATATTCCGGGAAACTGGATCTGCTGAATACCCTTGAGGGGGCAGCGTCGTGGGGGCGGTTCGCCATGTGGCTCCTTGGGGAGTGCGGGGTCAACAAAACTATTGCCGACCAGACTTCCCGGCGCACCTGTGTTCTATTTTAGCGGAACGGTCACCCACCCCGCCGAGGCCCCAACTAGCTCGCAGTTAATGTCGTTATGAGGCGTCATAACGACAACAAATGCGAGTCAGTTGGGGCCGGAAGGGGCGTTACGTGAGCAGCGCCGTGATCCCGATGGCCGCCGTCGCGAGTCCGAGCACCATGGAGATGGCGACCAGCACGACGTGGACGGTGAGGAACTTCGTGGCCTTCCCGTTGGCGTCGCGGGCACGGGGGTCCGACATGACCCGGCGCAGGAACTGTGGCCACACGATGAGGGACCACGCACCCGCGACGATCAGCACGATCGACAGCCCGGCTGCCAACTGCACGCTAGTGGCTTTCGAGCCAGGCCTGGGCCTGCTGGGACTGGATGTTCAAGGCCTTGCCCACCATCGGTTCGGCTGCGTCGGCGATCTTGCCGCCGAGGAACGGAACCGACGACGTGACGGCACCTTCGAGCTCGACGCGGGTGCTGCCGCCGTCGGCCACCAGGCGCTGCGTTGCGGTGACATCCAGCGGGGCGCCGGAGATCTTGAGGGAGATGTTGCTGGTTCGCGAGCCGTCGGCCGTCGGGGCGTCCCACTTCTCGGTCTGGGTGACAGTGAGCTTCTCGCCCACGAACTTCCGGGCGATCTCCGGGAGGCGCGTGGTGGGCAACGTGCGGACCGTGGTGGTGGTGAAGGCGCCGGCGACGTCGCCGTCGATCTGGAATGATTCCAAAGTGCCGCCGACATACTCGCTCGTGTGGCGCAGGAAGTCTTCGTCGATGAAAGTGGCGGCTACGCGGTCGACGCCGTAGGGCAGGGTGGTGGATGCGTTCAGGGCCATGGGGGTCCTCCGTGAATATCTCGGTTGAAAGCTCTTGCGGCTCCCAAACATCCTACGGTGTGGGCGGGGTAGGCTAGGAACGCCCCGGGATTCGAGAGAATTTCGGGTTTTCGTGCTGCCTTCCCCACTCCAGGAGTGCCATCCATGAGCCCCAAAGGCCAACCGTCAGCGGTCAACTCAGGAATCAGCCCTGCCGGCACTGTCGCATCCCTTGATGGATTGCGTCGGGCCCTGGGTGAGGACCGGACCTTCGCCCGGGTCCGGCCCGAGGCCTCCCGGGCCTTCACCGAACGCAGTTCCGACTACCAGATCAGCGCCCCCGCGGGCCTGCGGGCCGCGCTGCTGGCCGAGATGGCCGATGGCCTCGCCTCCCAGAGTCTCGAAGACAGCGCCGTGGTGCTGGCCGTGACGGCAACGGGCCGCGAAGCCGAGGACCTCACCGAGGCCTTGGCTGCCTATCTCCCGGCGGACTCGGTGGCGGCCTTCCCCAGTTGGGAAACCCTGCCGCACGAACGGCTCTCCCCGCGCTCGGACACAGTGGGCCGCAGGCTCTCGGTCCTTCGCCGCCTTGCCCACCCGGAGAGCTCGACGGCGGGTCCCTTGCGGGTGGTCGTGGCGCCGGTTCGCGCCGTGGTCCAGCCGGTCGTGGCGGGCCTCGGAGAACTGGTCCCGGTGACGTTGAGGGTGGGGCAGGAAATGCCCTTCAGCGACGTGGTACGCCGCCTTGCCGACGCTGCCTATTCCCGCGTGGACATGGTGACCCACCGTGGTGAATTCGCCGTCAGGGGCGGTATTTTGGACGTCTTCCCACCCACCGAGGACCACCCGATCAGGGTGGAATTCTTCGGCGACGAAGTGGACCAGATGCGCTGGTTTGCGGTGGCAGACCAGCGTTCGCTCTCCGGTCCGGCCGTGCACCACCCCAGCGAATTGCACGCCCCGCCGTGCCGGGAAATCCTCATCACGCCGTCCGTCATGTCCCGGGCGGCAAGGCTCAAGGCCGAGATGCCGGCCGCCGCTGACATGTTGGAAAAGATCGCGGGCGGCATCGCCGTCGAGGGCATGGAGTCCTTGGCGCCGGTCCTCGTGGACGCCATGGTGCCTTTCGTGGACCAGCTGCCGGCCGGTTCCATCGGTGTGGTCATCGAACCGGAAAAGGTCCGGACCCGAGCCCATGACCTCGCGGCTACCAACGAGGAGTTCCTCGAGGCAGCCTGGTCCACGGCGTCCGACGGCGGGACGGCTCCCCTCGATCTCGACTCGGTACTGGGCTCCCAAGCCGCCTCGGCGTTGCATGCGGCCAGCTTCCAATCCTTGACGGACACCCGGAGCGCAGCACTAGCCCACGGGGTCTCCTGGTGGTCCATCACGTCCTTGGCGACCGACGAAGACCTGGTCCTCGACATCGACGTCCTGAACCTGCACGCCCGTGAACCGCGCGGCTACCAGGGAGACGTCGCGGAGATGCTCGAATTCATCGGCTCCCACGTGCGCGAGCAGTGGCGCATCGTGGTGGCCACGGACGGGCCCGGTCCTGCCCAGCGACTCGCCGAGTTGTTCCATGATGCTGATATCCCGTGTTCCCGCGTCGACTCCCTGGCCCACGAACCCCAGGCCGGCATCATCGAGGTGACCACTGCCGCCGTCGGACGCGGTTTTGTGCTGGACGGCCTCAAGCTGGGGCTGCTCACGGAAGCGGACCTCCTGGGCCGCTCGTCGGCCGGGTCCACGAAAGACATGCGGCGCATGCCCTCGAAGCGGCGCAACGCCGTCGACCCCCTCCAGCTGCACGCCGGTGACTTCGTGGTCCACGAACAGCACGGGATCGGGAAGTTCGTGGAGCTGATCCAGCGTAAGGTGGCCGGCTCGTCTGCCGGTTCTTCCGGAGGGGACGCCGGTCTTCGCGAGTACCTCGTGCTCGAATACGCGGCGTCCAAGCGCGGAGCCCCCGGCGACCGGCTTTTCGTGCCCACGGACCAGCTGGACCAGGTGACCCGCTATGTCGGCGGCGATACGCCCTCGTTGAGCAAGATGGGCGGGGCGGACTGGGCGAGCACCAAGTCCAAGGCCCGGAAAGCTGTCAAGGAAATCGCGGGCGAGCTCATCAGGCTGTACTCCGCCCGCATGGCCTCGCGCGGACATGCCTTCGCGCCGGACACGCCGTGGCAGCGGGAACTTGAGGAAGCCTTCCCGTATGTGGAGACGCCGGACCAGCTCACCACCATCAACGAGGTCAAGGCCGACATGGAGCGCGAGATCCCCATGGATCGCCTGGTCTCGGGCGACGTTGGCTATGGGAAGACCGAGATCGCGGTCCGGGCCGCGTTCAAGGCGGTGCAGGACGGCAAGCAGGTCGCGGTACTGGTTCCCACCACGCTGCTCGCCCAGCAGCACTATGAGACGTTCACCGAGCGCTTTTCCGGATTCCCTTTGCGCGTCAAGCCGCTGTCCCGCTTCCAAGGCGCGAAGGAAGCCAAGGAAACCATGGAGGGAGTCAAGAACGGCTCCGTGGACGTGGTCATTGGCACGCACCGCCTGCTGTCCAAGGACTTCGAGTTCAAGGACCTTGGCCTGGTGATCGTGGACGAGGAGCAGCGCTTCGGTGTGGAGCATAAGGAAGCGCTCAAGAAGATGCGCACCAACGTGGACGTCCTGGCCATGAGCGCCACTCCCATCCCGCGTACCTTGGAGATGTCCCTCACGGGCATCCGCGAAACGTCCACGCTGGCCACACCGCCGGAGGAGCGGCACCCCGTGCTGACGTACGTCGGGCCGTTCACCAACAAGCAGACCTCCGCGGCGATCCGGCGCGAACTTATGCGCGAAGGCCAGGTCTTCTTCGTCCACAACCGGGTGTCCTCGATTGAGCGAATCGCCGCCCAGATCCGGGAACTCGTCCCCGAAGCCCGCGTCGAAGTGGCGCATGGGCAGATGTCCGAGAGCCGCCTGGAAAAGATCATCGTGGATTTCTGGGAGAAGCGTTTTGACGTCCTGGTCTGCACCACCATCATCGAAACCGGCCTGGATATTTCCAATGCCAACACCCTGATTGTGGACGGCGCGGACAAGTACGGCCTCTCGCAGCTCCACCAGTTGCGTGGCCGCGTGGGCCGTGGCCGGGAACGCGCCTACGCCTACTTCCTGTACCCCTCCGAGAAGCCGTTGGGCGAGGTGGCGCTCGAACGGCTCAAGGCCGTCGCGGCCCACAACGAGCTTGGCGCGGGCATGCAGTTGGCCATGAAGGACCTCGAAATCCGCGGTGCCGGCAACCTGCTGGGCGGGGAACAGTCCGGGCACATCCAAGGGGTTGGCTTCGACCTGTACATCCGCCTGGTGGGCGAAGCCGTGGCCGAATACCGCGGCGAGGCCGAAGAGAAGGCCGCAGACATGAAGATCGAGCTGCCCGTCAACGCCCACTTGCCGCACGATTATGTGCCGGGTGAACGCCTGCGCCTTGAGGCCTACAGGAAACTGGCCGCAGCCATCACCAATGAGGCCATCGACGAGGTATTGGCCGAACTCGTCGACCGGTACGGAGAGCCGCCGCTGCCCGCGAAGAACCTGATCGCCGTCGCCCGCTTCAGGGTGGGTGCCCGCGAAGCCGGGCTGTCCGACGTCGCGCTCCAAGGCAACTTCATCCGTTTCTCGCCCGCCCAGTTGCCTGAATCCAAGGTCATGCGGCTCAACCGCATGTACCCGGGATCGCAGATCAAGCCGGCCCTCGACGCCGTGCTGCTCCCCAAGCCGAAGACGGCAAGGATCGGCGGCCGCGACCTGCAGGACGCCGAAATCCTGGAGTGGGCCAACACGGTAATCGAAGCTATCTTCGCGGCTTCGCCGGCCACCCAGACTGCGGGCTGAAGCTTGATGGGAGGACACCACGCCGCGTCCGGGGCCGCGGCGTGGATAGCTATCGCTTCAACCGGCCCGTACGCCTTGGGCTGGTACCCGCTGGACGCCACCGGAATCCTCATCGGAGCGATGACGACGGCGGGAACTGCCTTGGTGTGCGATTGGGACCACCGCTCAAGCACCATCGCCCACTCGCTGCCGCCGCTGTCCAACGTGATCGCCGTCGGGATCGAGAAGGCCAGCGGAGGGCACCGGCAGGGAACCCATTCGCTGCTGGGCGCTTCGGCTTTCGTGGTGCTCGCCGCCATGGCCGCCCAGTTCCAGCTGGACACTCCCGTAGGCCGTTTGTCCGTGGGTGCCGGACTGTTGTGCATGTTCATGATCAACCTGGCCGCAAAAGCACTGAAGCTGTTCCCGAACTCGGGGTGGATCTCCCATTGGATCTTCGCGCTCGCCATGGCCGGGCTGGTCACGTGGTTCGCTCCGCATCAGTGGAGCTGGCTGCCCTTGGCCATGCTCACCGGCGTCGTGGTCCACATTGCGGGCGACATGATCACCACCGGGGGAGTGCCGCTGTTGTGGCCCATCGTCATCAAACCGCCCAAGTTCTGGCGCAAGCTGCCCCTTGTCAGCGGGATTTGGCGGGCCAACGGCGCGTTCTCCATCCCGTTGCTTGGCAAGGCCGGCTCACGGCGGGAATGGCTGGTCCTGATTCCCGTGAGCGGCTACGCCATGGTCGGGCTTGGCCTGGCGGCGTGGGCATTGCTCCGGAACCAGTGGCCTGCCCTCCTGGCACTCATGGTGGGGCTGGGTGGTTGACGGTGGATCTCAGAACTTCGATTGGCCGCCGGCGGTCACAGTTCCAACAGGGTTGCCAGCCTTGTCAGTAGCGCCCGTTGCCGGAGAGTAGACCGGAGTAGCCGGTGAGAGGCCAGTTCCCGCGGTGCCACCCGAGCCGTTGGAGGTGAAGGTGATGACGAGGGTTCCGGAGGACTGGGTCCAGGCCATGGTTGCCGAGAAGGTTCGAGCCGAGGTGCCTGTGTTGTAGGCGGCACCAAGGGAGACGCTGCCAAATGCTGGCGCCGGGCAGGTGGAGCCAACGAACGTCAATACGTTGCCTGCGCTGATACTGGCGGTGCCGGTGGCAGTCAGGGCGGCGGACGTCGAATCCCAACCACTGCACAGGGTGTGTGCGTCCATGTCGGTCGAGAAGACGATGGTGAGCGTATCTCCTAAATCGGCTGTCTTTCCTGTCCCACCGTTGGCCATGGTGACCGAGCTGACAGCCGGGGCCGTAGTGTCGATCTTGACCGTTTGAGTTTGGGAATTGCTGGTGTTCCCTGCGATATCAGTGGCGGAGTAGAACACCGTATGAGTGCCGTCACCGCCGCTGACACTCACCGCGGCTGTGGCCGCGTTGACGGTGACCGGGGGAAGGGCGTCCACATGGTAGGTAATCGACGCGACGCCCGAACCGCCGGCGTCTGTCGCGCTGAGGTTAACCGTCACCGTGCTGGTCCTGTTGTAGCCCAAGGAGTTTGGCGTCGGCGAGATTGAGGCAACTCCCACCACCGGGGCAGTGGTATCGATCTTGACCGTTTGGGTCTGCAGGGTGCTGGCGTTCCCGGCGAGGTCAGTGGCGAAGTAGGACACCGTGTGGTTGCCGTCGCCGCTGACGCTTACGGCCGCCGTGGCGGCGTTGACCGTCACTGTGCTGCCGCCGTCGACCGCGTACTTGATGTTCGCAACGCCCGAACCGCCGGTATTGTCCACGGCGGCGAGGTTGACCGTGACCGTGCCCGTGCGGTTGAAGCCTGCCGTGTTCGGCGTCGGGGAAACCGAGGTCACGCTAATAGAGGGGGGCGTCGAATCAGTATTGACTGCAGAACTGCGTGCGCTTTCAGCGCCGGCCCACAAGGAGATGACAGGCGTGACTGTGTAGTACCAGGAGCCGCCTGGCACGCCTTGTTCAATGCAACTAAGGGTGGTCACCGTGCCCGCGCATCCGCCTCCTGCGGCCACCGCGGTACCACCGCTCGCAGAGGTGTAGCGGGCGACGGTGTAACCCGTCACTGCATGTCCGGCCGGTGTGGAAACAGCCGCCCAGCTGACCGTGACACTCGTGCCGTTCAGGGACGCAGAGGGAGTGCCGCCTTGCGGCATGCTGTCGGCTTGTGCCGCTCCGAAGTTGCTGCTGCTCAGCGACTGCCAAAAGGCGTTGGCCGCCGGGCCGCCCCAGGAGATGAACAGCACCGCCAAGAGCGTCCAGGTCGCGCGGCGGCGGAGTGCGTGCCTGTTTCCGCGGCCTGCAGAGTGCTTGGACTTGTTCATTTGCGGACCGCCATCGTCACTGGAAGGTGGAATACAGCGCCTTGGCAGCTTGATTGTGAAGCCGTCGACATCGACGCGGCTGCCGGCAGGGTGATCAGAATGGAGGAATTCGCCGGTATGGAAACCGTTGGCGTCAAAGGAGCGCCGGGAGCATTGAACGTCACGCCCGTAGTGGTGCACAGCGGGTGGGATGCATCCGCGGTGGCTGTTCCGTTCGCGGTGAAACCGTACACTTGCACCGCGAAGGCATTCGGATTGCTTGCCCGCACGATGGCGTCCGCGGTACCTCCCGGGATGAGGGTGGTAGCGGGACTGTCACCGGCAACGAAGGCGTCCACGGTCACTGTCTGCATGGTGGCGCTGGCTGCCGAGCCGCTGCCGATCCCGACGGTGGACCAATAGGCGTAGGCCGATCCGACACCCAGTACCAGGCTGAGCACGGCGGCCGTTGCGGCTGTTTTGGCTGCAGCCAAGGAGCCGGCCTTCATCCACTTGTTCGCTTTCATGTCAGTTGCCCGCATTTCAATTGCCCTGTCCCGTCCCGGAGTAGGAAATCTGGAGTGTTGCGCCTTTGCAACCGTCCTGGTTGAGCGAAGTGTCCAGCATTGTTATCTGTGGCCACCGAGACGCCGGAATACCGCTCGACGAGAGCGAGGAATTCCCTGGCGGGGCGGCGATCGGATAGTTGCCGCTGAATTGGGTTACTGAATAGTCCGAAGGATTGCACGGCCGGTTGTTCGCCACGGCCTGGGCATTCCGGGTGACTCCTGTCACGGAAACGGTAAGGCCCGTGACATTGAGGCTGGAATTGCCCGGGTTCGTCAATTGAAGATTAATCGGCACCGAGTTGCCCGGTGCCAGCAGGCCGGTGGGGTCGCCTGAGATGGTGAACGGCTGGTGCTGGCCGGCGGTCACCGTCAAGGAAACGACGACGACGGCGGACTGTAGCGTCCCGCTGGTGCCCTTGAGGCTCAGGGAGTAGGTTCCAAGAGGTGTTGCTGAAGTCGTGGAAACGTCGAGGTTTGCCGTCGCGGATCCCGGCCCGACGGCGACAACCGCAGGCGAAAACGATGCTGTGGCTCCTGCCGGCAACCCCGAGTTTGTCAGTGCGACGTTGCCGACGAACCCGCCTGAGGGCTGGACCACGACGTTGTAGCTCGCCGTTGTCCCCTGGGTGACGGATCTGCTGCTTGGGGCAAGCTGCAGGGTGATGGCTTTTGGCGTGTTCTGGTTGCCGTTGCCATTACTACTGGCGGCGAGCACGACGCCCGACGTGAGGGTCACCAAAAGGAGGCCTGCCAGAAGCACTTTGGCTCCCGCCCGCACGATGCGAAGCGGCGAGTGGAATAACTCCGGAATGCTCGGCACCTGGGCCTCCTCTAGATCTGTTTTCGTGGGTTTTTCTCAAGCGAACGCACAGCGACAACTGGTGGGCCCGTGATGGACCCACCAGTTGAATTACTAGAGACTTCCGACCGTGACGGTAACCGTGGCGCTTTTGCAGGAGTCTTGGCTCGCGGCGTCGTTGAGGAAGGTCAGTGTTCCGCTGCCGACGGACGTGCCGGTTGAGTTGTGTGCCACGGGCGAAGTCGAGGTCACCGCCGTGACCGTGAACCAGGTAGCGAGGCAATGCGTGGGGTCGCTGGTGGATACCGTTGCTGTGAGGGCTCCCACCACAGTGTCAGTGTTGCTCGCATTGTCGGCCGTGTAGGCGACAGACGTCGAGTTACCGGGGGCAAGTCCCGGGGCGAAGTTTGCGTGCAGCGTCACCGTTCCGCCGCCGGCCGAGTTGGCCGCTCCGCCAGATCCGCTACCGGTGGTGCTCCAGTAGGCATAAGCCGCTCCGCCGCTCGCTGCCACGAGGGCGATTGTTGCTGCTGCCGCGTAGACTTTTCCCTTTTTGCTGAATTTGCGCATGAGTGAGACTCCTTTGTGAATTGGTATTCCCCAGAACAGGCGACAGCGGCAATGAATTCGAAATTTCCAACCCTTGCTTCGATTGCCCATTCAATCGATGACCACATGCTGGCATGGGCGGTCTTTAACAAACAACGAGTGGTGTTACCCGTTTTTTCTGTCCAATGCGAGTGGTACTACTTGGTTTCGAAGGAGTCGCACTTAAACAACTGTGGCCCCGGACTAAATGTCCGGGGCCACAGTTTTGCGGTTAGGTCTTAGCTTTCGCCCGCCGAGTTGGAGCGGCCGAGAATGGTCTGCGGGATCCAGAAGGCGAGGCCAAAGAGGACCAGGCAGACGGCCATCGGCCAGGTGTTCTCCAGGGTCAGGAAAGTCAAGGAGTAGATGGCGCCCAGGAACAGGACCATGCTGAATACAAAGAGCAGAATGCTCTGGCCCATGGGGTTCTCTTTTTCGATGGGCTGGCTGGCGTTCTGGGACATGCTTTCCTCCTCGGCCCCGAGGGGCTCAAAAACTATGGCGGCTGCCGGGAAACTCAGTACGCGGATGAACCTTGTTCACCTTTGACGATGGCAATTCCGGAGCTCGCACCGATACGTGTTGCACCAGCAGCAATCATAGCCTGTGCATCGGCGAGGGAACGTACTCCACCCGAGGCCTTGACGCCGAGATCCGGGCCTACCGTCTTGCGCATGAGCGCTACATCTTCCACCGTGGCGCCGCCACCGTTGAAACCGGTCGAGGTCTTCACGAAGTCCGCCCCGGCCTCCACCGACGCCTCGCAAGCCAGGACCTTTTGCTCATCAGTCAGCAGGGCGGTCTCGATGATGACCTTGAGGATGGCTCCACCCGCGTGGACCGCCTCCGCCACTGTCGTGATGTCATCCACCAATGCGCCTTTGTCCCCAGCGCGGGCCGCGGCGATGTTGATCACCATGTCGATTTCATCGGCGCCATCCAATACGGCACCGCGTGCTTCGAAAGCCTTGACGTCGCTGGGGGTGGCGCCCAGCGGAAAGCCGACAACCGAGCAGGTGAGGACTCCGGAACCCTTGAGCGCCTTCGTGACGGTCTTGACCCAAATCGGGTTGACGCACACCGACTTGAACTTGTACTCAGCCGCCTCGGCACAGACTTGGCGCACCTCGGCCTCGCTGGCCTCTGGCTTGAGAAGAGTGTGGTCGATGTATGAAGCGATGCTTGCACTGTTGTCCAGTACGCTCGAGGCTTCGTTGCTCATGGAGGTCCTTCCGTGGCGGGCCCGGTGTGCCGCAAGGGTCGCGGCTCATCAAATGACCATCTTGCCACACTGCCCGGCTGCCGTGGAGGCTCCCTTAGGCGGCTGCGGAGCGCGCGGAACTCGGGGACTGGGTGGCACTGGAAGTGCGGAGCCTGGCGTCTTCCTCAAGCCGGGCGGCGCAGTGAGCCGCTGCGGCATTCGAGGACAAAACAAGCCCAAGGCGCATGCCGTCCCGGGAGGCGGCGTCCCCGATCGCCCAGATACCCGGCACCGAAGTGGCGAAGTCGCGCCCCACCTTGATGCCGCCGTCGGGAGCTGTTTGGAGGCCGGCACTTTCAGCGAGGCCGTTGCGGGGGAGCCGTTCCTCGGCGAGCACCACAAGGTCGCCGTTCATGCTGCTACCGTCCTCGAAAACGATTCCGGTAGCCGGCAGGACCGAACCGGCGACGGAAGGCATGACCGCAGCTGGACGCAAGGTGGTACGGATGGGTCGGACTCCGCGGGCACGCAGCACCGCTTCGGCCTGGCCGGCCGCCGGACCGGTACCAACCAGAATCCCCAAAGGACGACGTCCCAGGACCCTGGTGATGTCCTTGACCGCGGTGCCGATCGGTTCGGCGTCGTCGATGGTGGAGTAGTTGAGGCTGCGTGCTGCGCCCTGCACCGGCGGGTACATGGGGGCGGAACCGGTGGCAATGACAAGCTGATCGTAGGTGAACTCGAGGCCTTCGGTGGTGGTCACCGTACGGGCCAGGACATCGATGAAGCTCGCGGCCTGGCCGAAACGCACGGATACCTGGGGGAGGGCGGCCAGCTCCAGGAGCGCATCGGGGCACTCGTCGCGGTTGCTCAGCACGGTGATGTTGCCGGGGAACACGGTGGTTCCCGGCTGTCGCGAAGTAGTGCTGTTGCCTGTCAGCCGACGGACCAGGGCCTGGGCTGCGGGCCCGGCTCCGGCGATGACGAGGTGGACGGAGCCTGCGGACGGTGTGATGGACATGATGGTCCCTTCGCTGAACTGAGCTGTGGTTGATGTGCCTATGCCCAGCGTAGGCGGGGGGTTTTTCGGTGGTGTTTCCCTGTTGTTGCCATTTGGCGGTGGCTCGTTCCCTGATGGTTACCCGCCGGTAATGAGCTGGGTCACATGGAAGCGGGCGCCGTTGAGTTGCGGACCACCAACTCGGGAATGAGGCGCTCGTCCGCGATGGGAGCCTGAGCATGATTGAGCCGGTCCATGGCCACGGCTCCGGCGACACTTCCCAGTTCCATCGCGTGGAGGTCGACGGACGTCAGCTCGATGCCGTGGAGCCGGCCGGTCCGTGAATTGTCATAGCCGACCAGCGACAGGTCCCCGGGAATGGCCAGGCCCCTGGCGTAGGCGGCTTCGCGTGCCGCCAGCGCGAACTGGTCGTTGTGGGCGAAGATGGCGGTCGGGCGGTCCGCTGAGTCAAGGATTTCACTTGCGGCACGCATTCCGCCATCTTGCGTGAAGTCATGGGCCGGTACGGTCCGGGGAGCCAGGCCGGCGCCGCGCATTGCCTTCTCATAGCTTCTCCGGCGGACCGTATGGCCGTCATAATCGGGTCCGGCCAGATGGGCGATCCGGGTGTGTCCAAGGCTGAGGAGGTGTTCGGTGGCGGCGCGGGCGCCGGCGTCGTCGTCGGAATACACGCTGTCGACGCCGGGTACTGGCCGCGCGACGCTGACGATCGGGACTATCCGGGCCAGTTCCCGCACCCGTTCGTCCGGCTCCAGCAGCGTTGCGGCGATGATGATCCCCACCCGTGCCTCGATCAGCGAGTCCACGGCTCCCGCGTCTACGCCGTCAATAGACTGGGAGACGCTTAGGATGAGTCGGTTGTGGGCCTGGGGGAGCGACATCCTCACGCCGCTGAGGATGTCGGCATAGACCTCGTTGTGGATGTCCATCAAATAGAGCCCGACGGCGGAGCGATGCTTGCGTGCCAGGTCTGCAGCGGCTGCGTTGGGCCGGTAACCGAGACGTTTTGCCGCCTCGAAGATGGCCTGCTTCGTCTCGTCGCTGACGCCTGGAGCACCACGGAAGGCGAAAGACACGAGCGTGCGGGAGACGCCGACTTCACGAGCAACATCGCTCTGTGTTGCGGGACGGAGCTGCCGGTCAAGACCCATGCCCTCATCTTCCCACGGCGGAGAAAGTCTCAATTAAGTCATTTGTTAGATTGACCTTACATTTAAGTCTTTCGCGCGTTAGTCTGTTATTCAGAGCGGGTGTATGACCCGCATCACAAGACAAAGGAGTCCTGATGTCTGCTACGCAAAGCCACAGGGGAGTCGGCAGCGCGGTCGCGCTTCCTCCCCTGAGCAACGGCCCGCATCGTAAGCGCCTTGGCCTGGTCGCCCTGATTGCCACCTTCGGTGGACTGCTGTTCGGTTATGACACGGGTGTCATCAACGGCGCCCTGAGGCCAATGACGGCCGAACTCGGCCTCACCCCGTTCACCGAGGGCATCGTCGCCAGCTCGCTCGTCTTCGCCGCGGCGATCGGCGCGCTCTCGGGCGGGCGCATCTCCGACGGGTGGGGGCGCCGCAAGACGATCATTCTGCTCGCGGTACTGTTCTTCGCCGGCACCTTGGTGTGCGTGTTCACCCCGAGTGTCGGCGTGCTCGTCGTCGGCCGCGTCCTGCTCGGTCTCGCCGTGGGCGGCGCCTCGGCGGTGGTCCCCGTGTTCCTGGCGGAGATGGCCCCG
This sequence comes from Arthrobacter sp. efr-133-TYG-120, assembly GCF_030209785.1. NCBI lineage: Bacteria > Bacillati > Actinomycetota > Actinomycetes > Micrococcales > Micrococcaceae > Arthrobacter > Arthrobacter sp. efr-133-TYG-120. Next base: position 103,750 of record NZ_JARVRI010000015.1, on the reverse strand, counting down.
TTCGAGATCCGTGGTTCCCTGGCGGGCCGCAACGAGCTCATGATCGTCGTCGGTCAGCTGGCGGCTTTCGTCGTCAACGCCATCATCGGCATCGTGTGGGGTGACGTTCCCGGCGTCTGGCGCATCATGCTCGCGGTCTGCGCGTTGCCGGCGATCGCGCTGTTCTTCGGCATGCTCCGCGTGCCCGAGTCGCCGCGCTGGCTGGTGGAGAAGGGCCGGCACGATGAGGCCCTCGCCGTGCTTCGGTCCGTCCGTTCCGAGGACCGTGCGCTCGCGGAGCTCGGCGAGGTGGAGAACGTCGCCAAGGAGGAGCGGGAGAGCCAGCAGATCGGCTGGCGTGCGGTCTTCAGCAACAAGAACCTGTTCCGCATCCTGCTTGTGGGAATCGGCTTGGGCGTCGCCCAACAGCTGACCGGCATCAACTCGATCATGTACTACGGCCAGACGGTGCTCGTCGAGTCGGGCTTCAACGAGAGCGGCGCGCTCATCGCGAACATCGCGCCCGGAGTGATCGCCGTGATCGGCGGCGTCATCGCCTTGACCCTGATGGACCGGATCGACCGTCGCAAGACCTTCATTCTGGGCCTCGCGCTGACCACCAGCTGCCACCTGCTCATCGGGTTCGCATCCATGATGTTGCCCGTCGGCAACCCGATCCGCCCGTACGTGATCCTCTTCCTGGTGGTTGCCTTCGTGGGGTCCATGCAGACATTCCTGAACGTCGCGGTGTGGGTCTACCTGTCGGAGGTCTTCCCGCTGCACATGCGCGGCTTCGGCACCGGCGTCTCGATCTTCTTCCTCTGGGTCGTCAACGGATTCCTTTCGCTGTTCTTCCCGTCGCTGGTCGCGGGGCTCGGGATCACGGGCACTTTCTTCCTTTTCGCCGTCGTCGGGGCGCTTGCCCTTGTCTTCGTCGTCAAGCAAGTTCCGGAAACCCGTGGCCGGACCTTGGAAGCGCTGGAGGAAGACGTCACCACCGGCGCCATCTACCTCGTCCACAAGAACCAGGGCTAGACGCGCAACCGGTAACCCCGCTTGACGACGGTTTCCACGAGCTTTCCGTCCGGCAGCGAGGACCGCAAGCGGCTCACCGTCATGTCCAGGGCGTGGACCGAGCCACGCAATTCCAGAAGGTCGGAAAGGGCCTCTCGGGACAGCACCGCGCCCCCGGCTCCCAAAAGCGCGCGCAGCAGGAGCAGCGGAGCCGGGGCCAGTTCCACCGCGGAACCATCGATCCTCAAACAGCGGCCGCGCAGCTCGATGTGCCCTGCGGGAGTGTCGAGCCGGCGGACATGGTTCAGGGCCAGATGTTCGGTGACGAGGCGGATGAGCGCACCCATGCGGTAGCGGTCCGGGATGAGGGGGCTGAGTCCGGCGTCGATCAACGGCTGTGCGGTGACAGGCCCGACGGCGGCGACTGTCACCTGGGTCTTGAGGGCCTCGATCAGCTGGCGGTACAGGCCCATCTCGTGGGCCGTGCTCCACATGGCGTCTACCGCGGGCGCGCTCGTAAAGGTGAGCACATCCAAGTCCCCGGAGCAGGCGGCTTCGATGAGGCGCGGCAGCTTGTCTTCGCCGTCGGGCTTTACCCAGCGGTACGGGGTGACAGTGAGGACCGTCGCGCCGGACATGCGGAGGCGCTCCAACTGGCGGACGTCGGTGTAGCCGTGCAATTGCACGGCGACGGTCTTCCCGCGGACTCCTTCCTGAAGGAGCATGTCCACCAGTGTGGAGGTGGTTTCGTCACTGCTGATCCCGACGTCGGCAAGGCCTGCCGCGCGGACCGCGCCCCGGGCTTTTGGCCCGCGCACGAACATGCGGCAGGCCCCCAGCACATCGAGAAGTTGCTCGCCGATGCCGAAGGAGTCCGCGGCTTCGCACCAGCGCCGCATGCCGTAGGCGGTGGTGGCGATGCAGATATCGGGCTTGGCCGCGATGATCGTTTTCGTGTCCTCGATGAGGGTGATGTCTTCCTGGACCGGCGCGATCTTCAAAGCCGGAGCGTGCAGCACGGAAGCGCCGCGCCGCTCGAGCGCCTCGATCAGGTCACGTGAACGCCGGTGTGAAGTCACTCCGATCCGGAAACCGTCCAGCGGCGCATCGTCGTTTGGTCCAAGGGTGGCCAGCGGCGAGCCTGCATCGATGGAATCAAGGGCATTCAGCGTAGTCATGTGTGTTCTTTCAGGCTTCAAGGAGGGAAGCCGCGAGGAGGTCAAGGTCTGCGGTGGCTTCGGTGTGATCGCGGTTGGCTTCGGCCACGCGGACCACCTCGCCGATGACCAGGACGGCCGGGTTGGTGCAGCCTGCGGCCGCGGTTTCGATGGTGCCGAGTTCGGCGATGGTGGTGCGCTGCCCGGGGCGGTAGCCGCGTTCGACGACGGCCATGGGCATCGCTGGATCCATCCCGGCCCGCCGGAGCCCGGCAGCGAGCTGGGGGAGGGTGCCGATGCCCATGAGGACCACGATGGTCCCGCCGAGTCCGGCCAGGTGCGTGTGTTCCTTCTCGGTCAGCGGTGCATGGCCGGAAACCACGGTGAACATGTGGCTGACCTCGCGGTGAGTGACGGGAATGCCCGCGGCCGCCGGGACCGAGATGGCGCTCGTGACGCCCGAGATGACGCGGACCGGGACCCCAGCCTGCACGCAGGCGCTGACTTCTTCGCCGCCACGGCCGAACACATAAGGGTCGCCGCCTTTGAGCCGGACTACGTTCTTGCCGGTCAACGCGGCGTCCACCATGAGCGTTTCGATGTCGCATTGGGCGACCTTGTGGTGCCCGGGGCGTTTGCCGACGTCCACCAGTTCCGCGGACGTCAGTCGCGCCAGTTCCGCGTAGGGGGCAAGCCGGTCGTAGAAGACGACGTCGGCGTCACGCAGCGCGTTGACCGCGCCTATGGTCAGCAACTCGAGGGTGCCGGGACCGCCGCCGACCAGGGTAACGTGGCCGGCCTCGCCGGCAGCCGGTTCGCTGGCGACGGGGATCCCCGCTTCCCGGCAGCGTGCGAGCAAGGGCTCCCAGCCGGGCTGGCCGTCGTCGACGGCCGCGACCAGGAAGGGGCGTTCAGGCAGCGGGCCGTCAGAGTCGGCGCCGTCGGGGGTGCTGAGCCGATGGACGACGGCGCCCGCGGCTTCGAAGCGCCGTACGGCTTGCCGCGCGGCGTGGGTAGAGCCTGTGACCAGAACGTCGCGGCCTGTGAGGTCGATGGTGAGCTGCATGGTTTGTGCTCCTTAGTCCTGGCCGCGAACGGGGATCGTGCTGGCGATGAGGACGCCGCCCTTTTCCTCGTTGGTGGCGGGGCGGATTTGGCCGCGTTCAGGGACGAAGGCGATGGCCTCGTCTTTCTGATCGGGTGCGTTCACGAAGGAACGGAAGCGGCGCAGGCGTTCGGGGTCCTTGAGGGTCTCTGCCCATTCGTCCTGGTAGGTGTCGATGTGCCGGGCCATGGCGGCTTCGAGGTCGTCCGCGATGCCAAGGGAGTCGTGGATGATGACGTCTTCGATGTGTTTGAGGCCGCCGTCGAGTTCTTCCTGCCAGCGGGCGGTGCGCTGGAGGCGGTCGGCGGTGCGGATGTAGTACATGAGGTAGCGGTCGATGTATTTGATCAGGGTGTCGTCGTCCAGGTCCTGGGCGAGGAGCTGGGCGTGGGCGGGCAGGAAGCCGCCGTTGCCGCCGACGTAAAGGTTCCAGCCCTTGTCGGTGGCGATGACGCCGACGTCCTTGCCGCGGGCTTCGGCGCATTCGCGGGCGCAGCCGGAAACGCCCATTTTGAGTTTGTGCGGGCTGCGCAGGCCGCGGTAGCGCAGTTCCAGGTTGATGGCCATGGCGACGGAGTCCTGGACGCCGAAGCGGCACCAGGTGGAGCCGACGCAGGATTTCACGGTGCGCAGGCTCTTGCCGTACGCCTGGCCGGACTCGAAGCCGGCGTCGACGAGTTCCTTCCAGATCTCCGGGAGTTGTTCGAGGCGGGCGCCGAACATGTCGATCCGTTGCCCGCCGGTGATCTTCGTGTAGAGGCCGTACTTCTCGGCAACGCGGGCAATGACACCCAGGCCCTTCGGCGTGATTTCGCCGCCGGCGATGCGGGGGACCACCGAGTAGGTGCCGTCCTTTTGCATGTTTGCCAAGGCGCGGTCGTTGGTGTCCTGCAGGGTACCGCGCCCGGCACCGAGCACGTATTCACTGTTCTGGGAGGCGAGGATGGAGGCGATCGTCGGCTTGCAGATATCGCAGCCTGCGCCGGTGCCGTATTTGGCAAGGATGTCCTCGAAGGAGGTCAGCTCCAGCACGCGGATGGCGTCGAAGAGTTCCTGGCGGGAGAGGCTGAAGTGCTCGCACAGGGCCTTGGAGACTTCGATGCCGGACTTCTTCAGTTCCCCTTCGAGGAGTTTCTTGAGCATCGGGACGCAGGAGCCGCACTGGGTGCCGGCCCGCGAACATGTCTTTAGTTCGCCGAGTTCCTGGACGGGGGCGTTGCCCTCGCAGGAACCGCAGCCGTTGATGGCATCGCGGACGCTGCCTGCGGCGACGTTGTTGCAGGAGCAGAGGATCGCGTCGTCCGGCAGTTCGGTCTCGGGGGCGTCCCCGCCGCCCGCAGCGGTGAGGTAAGCGCCTGGTTCGGCGGGGAGTTCGCGGCCGAGCAGGGGGCGCAGGCTCATGTAGGGGGTGGCGTCGCCAACGAAGATCCCGCCGAGCAGGGTCTTGGCATCGTCGGTGGTGACGATCTTCTGGTAGACGCCGCGGGCGGGGTCGGCGTACACGATCTCCAGGGAGTGCTCGGTTGTGGCGAACGCGTCGCCGAAGCTGGCCACGTCCACACCGGAGAGCTTGAGCTTGGTCGCGGTGTCGAAACCCGGGAACGTCGCTTGGCCGCCGTGCAGCCGGTCGGCCACGATCTCAGCCATGGTGTTCGCCGGAGCCACGAGCCCCAGGCACATGCCATCGAAGTTCGCGACTTCGCCGATGGCCCAAATGCCGGGGACCGGGGTGGCGCAATGGTCGTTGATGACCACGCCGCCCTTCTTGCCGAGTTCGAACAGCCGTTCAACGGTGGGGCCGTCCGCGGCGCCTTCCGTTCCGCGGAACAGTTCATCGCGGGGGCGGATGCCGATGGACGCGATAACCATGTCGGCGGGGATGACGCGGCCGTCCTTCATGAGGACGCCGGTGATCTGGCCGTCGTCGGACAATACTTCGGCGGGGTAGGTTCCCGTCAGGACTTCGAGTCCCTTGGCGGTGACCAGCCGGCCCAGTGCCTGGCCGGCTCCCTCGTCCAGCTGGGCGTTCATGAGCCAGCGTGAACCGTTGATGACGGTGGCCTGCGCGCCCAACTCCATGGTGCCCGCCGCTGCTTCCAAGCCGAGGAGGCCGCCGCCGATGGTCACGGTCCTGACGGTCCGGCCAAGCTTCTCCGTGAGTTCGGCGATGGCCTTGTTGATGGCCCAGACGTCGTCGAGGGTGCGGTAGACATGGGCGAGCTCGCCGCCGGGGAAGGGGAGCTGTGCCGCGTCCGAGCCGGTGGCCACCACCAGGTGGTCGTAGTCGTAAGTGTTGCCGGCCGCGGTTTCCACGGATTTGGCTTGGGGGTTGATCTTGACCACCCGCTCGCTAGTGCGCAGGTCCAGGGCTTCGTGGTCCCACATCGATGCATGCCCGAGGGTGAGGTCATAGTCCACATCGGTCAGCGCCTTGCTCAGGGTGACCCGGTCATACGGAACGTGGGCTTCCTCGGTCAGGACCGTGACGTGCCAGCCCTCAAGACCGCGGGTATGCATGGCATCGGCAAAACGGTGGGCCGCAGGGCCTCCGCCGGCGACAACGATACGGCGCTGGTTTTCTGGGGTGGAAGTGTGTCCGGTCACTGGTGGCCTTTCGCATACGCCGCAGAACGTGCTCCGCAACTTGTCACTTCAGACTACGGACGGGCAGTTTCTCCTCAGTTTCCCTTTTGTTTCGTGATCTTAACTTCTGGGTCACGATTGGATGTCGGGACCCGTGAGGTCTCTTTTACGCACCCGACACATTGACTGCATTCGAGTGAAACACTCCCCGCCTACCTTGAAGACATGGCCGCTCGGCGGCCACCGCCTGAAGGAATGGACAGCATTCGTCCGGCTGCAGGCATAGCGAGAGGGGTTGGCATGACCGTCATTCTGGAACGGGAAGAACAACTGACGAGCGCGCCGACCGAGTCCGGCTGGCATCGTGTATGCCCGTTGGACGAGCTGGAACCCGCTTGGGGCGAGGCGGCGTTGATCGACGGCGTGCAGGTGGCGCTCTTCCGCCTCGATGCCGACAATGTCTACGCAGTCGCCCAGCAGGACCCTGCAACCCTGGCCAATGTCATGGCCCGGGGGATCACCGGCTCCCGGGGATCACGCCCCACTATCGCCTCGCCGTTGCACAAGGAGGTCTACGACCTGCAGACCGGTGAGTGCTATTCCAACCCCGGGCTCCGGCTTCCGGCATTCAAGACCCGCATGGTTGACGGCTTCATCGAAGTCGAACTGTAGCCCGGAGCCCCCAGCCGCGCACCGCCGTCGTCCGTCGTGGAGCCGAAGCGCTCAGAGCCCGAGCGCCTCGCGGACATCGGCAAGAATGTGGTCCAAAGTGGTCCGCGCGGCGTGCCGGGTTTCGGCGAGTTCCGCCGCCGAACCGACCGACTTGATGACCTCCAGGTAGCACTTGAGCTTTGGCTCGGTGCCACTGGGCCGGATGATGACGCGGCTTAGGTCCTTGGTCAGGTAGAGGAGGCCGTCCGTCGGCGGCAGTTGCTCGCTTCCCTGGGCCAAATCCACAAAGGTCTCGATGGCGGAACCGCCAAAGGACTCCGGCGGATCGGCCCGGAGCCGGTTCATCATGGCGTCCAGCAAACCAAGGTCCGCCACCCGGATGCTGAGCTGGTCGCTCGCATGCAATCCATGCACCAGGTAGATTTCGTCCAGGGTGTCGAAGATCGTCTTTCCTTCGGCCTTGGCCGCCGCCGCCAGTTCGGCGATGAGCAAGGAGGCGGAAATGCCGTCCTTGTCCCTGACGAGTTCGGGTGCAACGCAGTAGCCCAGGGCTTCCTCGTAGCCGTACACAAGTCCCGGCACCCGGGAGATCCACTTGAATCCCGTGAGCGTTTCCTCGTGGGCGAAGCCGGCCGCCGCCGCGATGCGGGAAAGCAGCCGGGACGAGACGATTGAGTTGGCGAAAACGCCCCGTGTTGAATCGCCTTGCCGCACATCCGCGGCGTGCCGGGCCACCACATGTGCCCCAAGTAAGGCGCCCACTTCGTCGCCCCGCAACATCCGCCAAGCACCCGTATCCGGGTCCTGTGCCGCTACGGCCGCGCGGTCGGCGTCGGGGTCGTTGGCCAGCACGATATCGGCACCCAAACGCGCCGCTGCCGCCAAAGCCAGGTCCAGTGCGCCGGGCTCTTCCGGGTTCGGAAAACTGACGGTGGGGAAGTCCGGATCCGGTTCTGCTTGCTCTTCCACGAGTGAGACGTCGGTGAAGCCTGCCGCATTCAGCACAGACACCGCAGTCTCACCACCCACGCCATGCATGGGGGTCAAAACGATCTTCAGTCCACGGGCCGGGAAATTCTCGACGTCGGCGAGGCCGGCCATCGCGGCCTCATACTCCCCGGTGATGGAAGCGGGCAGTTCAGTCCAGCCGGACTCGGCCAGTTGGATGGAATCCAAAGGGCCCACGGCTTCGATGCTTGCCGCGATCTGCGAATCGTAGGGTGCCACGATCTGGGAACCCCGGCCGCTTTCCTCCACGGCCCGGCCACCCAAGTACACCTTGTAACCGTTGTCCTGCGGCGGGTTATGGCTCGCTGTGACCATGACACCGCCGTCGCAATCAAGCGAACGGACCGCGTAAGCCAGCAACGGGGTGGGAAGCGCCGAGGGCATCAGGAAGGTCTCGATTCCCGCGGCCGTGAAGATGGCTGCGGACTCCCGTGCGAAGACGTCCGAGTTGTGCCTAGCGTCATAGCCGACGACGGCGCGCGGCCGCGTTCCGGGGGCAGCAGCCTCAACGGCGTCCTTGAGGAAGGCCGCCAAACCTGCCGCTGCCCGGCGCACCACTACGCGGTTCATCCTGTTGGGACCAGGACCGAGGGCGGCACGGAGCCCAGCGGTACCGAACTGCAGCGTTCCGCTGAAGCTGTCTTCAAGCTGTTGACGGGCCGCGGCGACGCCATTGGAGGCGAGTCCGGCCAGCTCGGACAGCGCTGCCGCAGTGACCGGGTCCGGGTCCTGGGCAGCCCACTCGCCGGCGTCGGATATCAGCTTTTCAAATTCGGCATCGCTCGATGTCATAGGGATAAAGCTATCGTCAAAGGGAATGAATGCCGAGGTCACCGGCTATGTCAGCCGTCACAGTCCGGCCCACGCCACCCAACTGACTCGCATTAGTTGTCGTTATGAGGCGTCTAAACGACAACTAATGCGAGTCAGGTGGGCCCCTGGCGTCAGGGTCGCTGCCGCGTGGTGGTGAGGACGAAGCTCGCCGGGCCGCCTGCACTGAACGCTGCCGCACCCGTGTTCCCCCATTGCGGGAAGAAGATGTCCGAAATGACTACCGAGCCGTCTTGGGTGAAGACCTCCACCGACGAGGAATCCAAGAGGATGCGGAGACGGACCTTGCCGTCCTTCAGGGGCACGGAGGCTTGGTGGTAGGGGCTGAATTTCGGCGAGAAGTTGGAGGTCCCGGCTGCAGAGCGGTCCACTTTGAGGGTCTGGCTTGCGCGGTTGTACGAGATCCGGAGGCCTGCCTTCCCGTCCGCCGAAGCCCGCAGTACCAATCCGGCCTCGGAGGCGCCCGCAACGTCCATTTCGGCGTCGATCAGCTGGGTTCGGGTTCCGAAATCGCCGCCGAGGGGTTCCGTTGAATCGGTGACGGTGAGGTTTTTGCCATGTACTTCACTGGTCTTGGTGTCCGTGAGCGCATCCGCGGCAGCCTGGGCGATGCTCGAATGGAGCTCGAAACGGCTTCCTGTGGCTGCGAGGGTGAGCTGGCGGGGGATGGCCATTGACCCGCGCCATGGCGTGCTCGGGACGGATTGCGCATAGTCCCAGTTCCCCATCCAGCCGAGAAGCACCGGCTTTCCTCCAGGAGCCCCGGTGATGGTGTTGGCCGCATAGAAGTCCGCGCCATGGTCAAGCCATTGCGATTCCGTCAGCGGGTCGCCCGGCTTTGCCGCGTTTTCCGCCGTGAACCGTGTGCCGTCGAAATTGCCCACGAAGTACTGCATGCCGGAGCCTCCTGCGATGCCTCCCGGGTTGATGCTCAGGATCATGACCCACTTCTTCAGGCCGTTGCCGCCGTCGACGTCCATCTGGAGCAGCTCGGGAACTTCCCAGAGCCCGCCCTGGGCGCCCACTCCCGAGAAGTCGCTGAGGAAGGTCCAGTGCAGCAGGTCGGTGGATTTGAAGAGTTTCACCACCTGGGCGTCAGCAACCACAGTGGTCATGACCCAGTATTTGCCGGGCTCGTACCAGGTGATCTTCGGATCCCGGAAGTTGTTCGACGCCGGATTCAGGCTGAGCACCGGATTGCCCTTGTACTTGGTCCAGGACGTTCCATGGTCCAGGCTGTAGGCCACGGACTGGGCCTGGCTGCCCTTGGGCAGCGCCCCGCCGTCGCCGTACGAGCTGGTGTAGAGGGCTACCAACGGCGGGTTTTCAGCGCTGCCCAGGCCGGAGGCGTTCTTGCTGTCCGGAACGATGGCGCCGGAAAAGATTTCCTCACTGGCGGAGCCTTCCATGGCTACCGGTTTCTGGGTCCAGTGCACCAGATCCGTGCTGGTGGAATGGCCCCACGACATGTCTCCCCAGAAGTTGCCGTGCGGATTGTGCTGGTAGAACGCGTGATAGGTGCCGTTTTCGTAAACAAGCCCGTTGGGATCGTTGATCCAGTTTTGCGACGCCGTGAGGTGAGCGGCGGGCCGCCAAGGGTCCGATTCGGATGGTGCGGGGGAAGCCATCCCGACGGCGGTGCCGCCGGTGGACGGCGACGCGTCCGGCGTCGGGGTGCAGGAACTCGCGAACATTGCGATGACGGCGGCGACGACGGCGAGTGCCGCCTTGCGAGCGGGCCGGAACGGGCGTTGGGGAGAGTGGAGCATGGGACTTCCTGGGTTGTGGAGCAGGGCGCCCGGGGTGAACCGGGCGCCCCATGTTGCCGGGCAGGCAGCGAATCCCCTGCCTGCCCGGCTGGTTTTGACTGTGGCCTACTTGTAGAGGCCTTCCCCGCCGACGCGGACGTTGGTGGGGAGGTAGCCGAACGGGCCGAGGCCGTTCTTGCCGAAGCTGCGGTCAACCTGCGTGACGCCACCGGCGAAGTTGATCTTTACCGTAGGGGAGAGGGACCCTCCACGGACTCCGTCAACGTTGTCGATGAAGGACTGCACCAGCCCGCCCGGCTGCACATAGTGCGAGTAGGCCTGGAACTGACGGCCGTTCTGCTGTGCAGACTGGGTGCCGCTCGGGTTGTTCGCCGGCAGGTTCAAGTCGGTCGGCGAGCCGAGCGCGAGGCCCGAGTTGTTCACCGGTTGGAAGTCCGAACGGACACCGTTGCCAACAAAGCCGTAGACGCCGTCGGGACCACGCATGCCATCGGCGTAGGTGAACTGGTGGCTGATCGTGAACAGGTAGTACTTATTCTTGCCGTTTTCATTCTGGATGAAGATCTGAGGGCGCTCGGTCTGGTCGTTGACGCAGTTGGCGGACAGGATCGGCGGCAGGAAGTGCCACTGGGTCAGGTCCTTGTTGTCTGCGACGGCCAGGCCCACGCTCGCGGTCTGGAACCAGGAACCGGTGGTGGTGTTGACCGTGTTGGTGTTTTCGGCGTGGGGATCGCCTGCCTGGTAACCGAGATCAGCATCGGTGCACTTGTAGGAGCCGCGGTTTCCGGCGGTGTTGCCCTCAAAGACCATGAAGGTCTGGCCTGGGTGGGCAGGGTCTTCGAACGTGTACGGGTCACGGAAGGCGAAGCCGGCGTTCTGGGCCTTGGTCTGGTATAGCTTTCCGTCCGGTTCGAGCAGCTTGGTGTGCTGGAAGCCGTCGAAGGTCACGCCGTTCTGGTCGGCGTGGATGTTGCCGAGGGCCTTGGCAATGACTGCGTCCGGAGCGATCCCGCCTCCGCCCGCGTTGCGCTCTGCACGGTCGTAGAACGTGGTGGCCGTGTAGAACACGTTGACGTGGTCACCCTGCATGAGGCGCGTGGAACCGGACCATTCGGTGTTGCCGATGGAGGTGTTGTCCAGGAACAGGTGTCCGCCGTAGTTCCACTTGTCCTTCGCGGGGTCTGCGTTGGTCTTGCGGAAGAAGTAGCCGATGCGGGCGTTCCAGTGGCGCTGGTCGAAGCCGTAACCCGCGTGGCGATCGGCGACGAGGGAGAAGATGACATCCCAGCCCTTGTAGCTGATCTGGTTGGCGTTCTGGTCGGTCAGGGACCACGTGTCCCAGACCCACACGTCGTCGTTCATGGCCGGGAAGTCCTTCGGGATCTCCGGCATGGTGACGTTGGGGCTCATGGAGTTCTGGCCGGCGGTCACGTTCGGGTTGCTCTGGGCCATGATCTGCTTGGCATCCGCCCGCGTCCACTTGGACGTGAAGTTTGCGGCGGGGTCAAAGGCTTGTTGCGTGTGGACCGTCGGAAGCGGGAATCCCGGCGTGGGAGCCGGCATTGTGGTGGCCGGCTTGTCGGCAGGCAGGTTTGCCTGGGCTGCCGGGGATGCCATGAGCACCGTCGCGGCCACACTGGCAGCGGCCGCAAAAGCGGCTACAGACCGCAGGCGTCGGCGTGGCCTGTTGGGGGTTGAGTGAGATTTCATGCTTGCTCTTCTCGCGGAGGTTGGACTACGTGGAATTGGCGCAAGGCCTGGTCCGCACTCCGGCGTTCCCGTAACACCAATGGCGTCGTCGGGAACGCCATCGTGTCGGGTGGACGGGGGATTCTTAGGAAGCCCCCCATCCTTCGGTCCGGCACGTCGACTTGCCGGGACCGTTCAAAGCTTGACGTGCGGATGATGGGGTTGCAAGCCGTGTTTCGAGTGCCGTTCGGGGCTCTGGAGCACATGTCAGACATGTGTGCGCAAGCGTTTACATTTTTACACCGCGCGCGTGCCATGGAAAGCGCGGGGGTCAAATGTTTCTGAATAAATCTGATTTATTTGAAAAGTTCACATGCCATTAACGCGGGGGCGAATTGACTTGACAGGAGTCGGAAAATTGCCGTGGGGACGGCTGTCGTTGGTGGGATTCGTGGTCGGCCGGAGCGGGATACAAAACTGCCCGCGCCGGGGTCCGGCGCGGGCAGTTCGCTCGTTCGAGGTGGGGCTATTTGGCCTTCGTGGAGCGGGTTCGCACCAAGGCGGTGACGCCCGCGGCCAGGCCGATGAGGCCGGCCGCGAGTCCGAACCAGCCAGCCGTGGATCCTGCGTCGCTGGATGTCGTCGATGCCGCGGCCGACGGCGCCGGGGTCACGGACGGGGAGGACGTGGGAGCCGCCGATGCGGCTGCGTCGCTCGCGGTGGTGACGAACGAGGGAGCCGGGTGCTCCGGTTCAGGCTGCCCCCCAACGGTCTTCTCGTCCCACTTCACCACCGTGCCGTCGGTGTAGCTCTGTGTGGCTGGCAGCGTCACGGTGGTGCCGGCGTCGGGGAGTACACCCACCGAGATCGAGAACGCCTGGTATTCGTTCTGCCCGATCTGGTGTGCGGCGTCCGCGGTCCAGACGACCGAACTGACCGCCTTGGTCACCGTTGCCCCCCCAACCGTGACGGGTTTTGGCAGGGTGGTGGTGACGAGCTCGGCCGTCCAGCCCTCGACCGGCTTCACGGACACAGAGTTGAAGGGCGTATCTGTGGGGAGTGATACTTCGAGCTTGTTGGTCTTGGCCGTCGGGGACTCGTTGGGAACGTTGAAGGTCAGGTGGGTGTAGCCGCCTGCTGCGGGGTCGTCGGGATTGACGTTGACGTGTGCGGACGCTGCGGAGACGCCGAAGGCGAGCAGCCCGGCGGCCATCGTCGCGGCGCAGGCGGTTTTGAGGGTACGGCGGGAGGAGGTCTTCATGGCAATGATGCCCTTTCACAAAAGAAAAGCGGTTTGGGGACCGGGGCGGACGGAGGTCCGGACCGGTGAAGGCAGCGAGGTGCCGCCTGTCCCTGGCCATATGTGAAAGGGAGAGTCTCAGGCGGCGGGCACCGGGGCTGGCGGGCCGCGCAGGGAAGGAAGCCGAAGGCCGGGAAGGCTGCGTGGATGCACAACCGGGGTCGGGCACGGAGCAGAGGTTCGGAGTGGCTGAATCGCTGTTGGAGCAGGCAGTTGGACCAGCGGCCGCAGCCACGCTGCCAGTGCCCACAGTGCTTGTTCGCCGCGCGCGAGGACCAGGGCCGTGCCCAGGGTTGCGACTGAGTGCGCCCCGAGCATGTGCCAGTCGCTGGCGGCAGCGTGGGCTGAGGCGATGGCGCTTACGGTTTCCGGGGTTGACGCCAAGGGAACATGTCCTGCATGCCCGGACTGCAACGATGCCGCGGTGGGCGTTCCGGACAGGGCGCAGAATGCCCAGTGAAGGCAGAGCTGTCCGGCTCCCAGCAGCCCTGCGACGACGGGAAGCGAAACCCGGGCGCGGGTCAGGATGGCGACAGGGAGGATTGTCAGGGCACAGAGCGCCGTCAAAATGCCTGGTGCCGGAAGGTTTCCGCCGCCGGCAAGGTGCCCACCCGCGGCCAATCCAAGAATGATCGAGCCGACCAGGCTGGTCCGCAAGAACCGGAAAGGCGCGGATGTCATGATCGGCGGTCCTTCCGGTTCGAGCGCTTAGGGCGGAGAATCACTCAAATTCTACTGCGCTGCGAACTCCGGAATAGCCGGGAGCCTGGGCTCCCGGCTATTCGATCAAAGCTTGGCGATGATGTCCGCCAGGAGGCGCGAAATGCGTGCGCCCGCCGTCTGTCCTGCCTCGATGACTTCCTGGTGGCTCAGCGGTACCGGGCTGATGCCGGCGGCCAGGTTGGTCACGAGGGAGATGCCGAAGACCTCCATGCCTGCGTGCCGGGCGGCGATGGCTTCCAGAACGGTGGACATGCCCACCAAGTCCGCGCCGATTCGCTTGGCGTATTGGACCTCGGCCGGAGTTTCGTAGTGCGGGCCGGTGAACTGGGCGTAGACGCCTTCGTCGAGCGTCGGATCCACTTCGCGGGCCAGTCCGCGGATGCGCGAGGAGTACAGGTCCGTGAGGTCCACGAACGTGGCGCCTTCAAGGGGAGAAGCCGCCGTCAGGTTGATGTGGTCGCTGATCAGCACGGGTGTGCCGGGGGTCCAGGCTTCGTTCAGGCCACCGCAGCCGTTGGTCACCACCAGGGTCTGGCATCCGGCTGCCGCGGCTGTGCGTACGCCGTGGACTACAGCGCGGACGCCTTTGCCTTCGTAGTAGTGGGTACGCGCGCCGAGAACGAGGGCCCGCTTGCCTTCCTTGGTCAGGACCGAGCGGATGGTGCCCACATGCCCCTCAACGGCAGGAGCGTGGAAGCCGGGAACTTCCGACGCCGTGAGGGTCGCCGTTGTTTCGCCTATGAGATCCGCAGCGGCGCCCCAGCCTGAGCCGAGCACGAGTGCGACGTCGTGGGTTTCGACGCCGGTCTCGGCCGCGATGTAGTCGGCCGCAGCTTTGGCGGCCTCGAATGGGTCTGTATTCATCAGCTCTGTGTTACTCACTGGTACAAACTACAGTGCTGCGCGCGTTGTTGAACAGGGCGCAGTTGGGCAGGTAAGCGGCCTCTACAGGCGTTCTCAGGTGGGGCTTAGTGGCAGGTCCGCCCGCATTAAGTGAGAATGGAACATTGTGACCATGCATCCTGACTTCAGCTCACCACGAATCGCGATCCTGGGCGGAGGTCCAGGCGGATATGAAGCGGCCATGGTCGCGGCGCACTTGGGAGCGAGGGTAACCCTCATCGAGCGCGCCGGACTCGGCGGCTCAGCCGTCCTCACCGACGTCGTACCCTCCAAAACCCTGATCGCGACGGCGGATCTCATGACCCGCGTCGGCGAGGCGGGGGAGCTGGGAGTCAAGTTCGCCGTCGACGGCAGCGATGTGGCGCCGGGCATGCGCGCGGACCTGGGCCACATCAACGACCGTGTCCTGCACCTCGCGCGGGAGCAGTCGGACGACATCCGGGTGGGCCTTGAGCACCTTGGCGTGGAGATCCTGATGGGCTCCGGAAAACTCCTGGACAACCACACCATCGAGGTCATTACCTCGGAGGGTGTCAAGACAATTACCGCCGATGCCATTCTTCTCGCCGTCGGCGCCCACCCCCGCGAACTGCCCACGGCAAAGCCCGACGGTGAGCGCATCCTGAACTGGGCACAGATCTACAACCTCGAGGAACTTCCGGAAGACCTGATCGTCGTCGGTTCCGGCGTCACCGGCGCCGAATTCGCTTCGGCCTACAACGGCCTTGGCTCGAACGTCACCCTGATTTCGAGCCGCGACCAGGTCCTGCCCGGCTCGGACACGGACGCGGCCCAGGTCCTTGAAGGTGTCTTCAAACGCCGCGGCGTACGCGTCTTGTCCCGCTCACGCGCGGAGGCCGTTGAAAGGACCGACGGCGGTGTTAAGGTGACGCTTGGCGACGGCACCACCGTCTCGGGCAGCCACTGCCTCGTCTGTGTTGGCTCCATCCCTAACACGGCCGGAATCGGACTCGAAGAGGCGGGCGTGGCTGTCACTGAGTCCGGCCACATCAAGGTCGACGGCGTCTCCCGCACCACCGCGCCGAACATCTATGCCGCCGGTGACTGCACCGGAATCCTGGCCCTCGCCTCGGTCGCTGCCATGCAGGGCCGCATCGCTGTTGCGCACTTCCTGGGCGACGCCGTCATGCCGATCAAGCTCCACCAAGTGGCTTCCAACATCTTCACTTCACCCGAAATCGCCTCTGTGGGCGTCTCCGAGGCCGACCTCGAATCGGGCAAGTACCAGGGTGATGTGGTCATGCTGTCCCTGCTGAGCAATGCCCGCGCCAAGATGCGCAACACCAAGGACGGCTTCGTGAAGATCATTGCGCGCAAGGGCTCGGGCACCGTGATCGGTGGCGTCGTCATCGGTCCGAATGCCTCCGAGCTCATCTATCCGATCGCCGTTGCCGTGAAGCAGAAACTGCACGTCGACGACCTCGCAAGCACCTTCACGGTGTACCCATCGCTGACCGGTTCCATCTCGGAAGCGGCGCGGCGGCTGCACGTGCATATGTAGGGCTTGGCTCTCGACTCGCATTCGATCCTGCGACACAGAAAATGCCCCACGACGCGCGAATTCGCGTGTCGTGGGGCATTTTCCGTCGCGTGAAACCAGATCAAGCACTTTGGACGACGATGACGAGTCGGCCGTCGTCGATCCGGTAGAGCACCCGATAATCTCCCGTTCGGACGCGCCACTCGACCCGCCCTGCCAGCTTCTTGGCGCCGGGTGGGCGCGGAGTCTCGGCCAGCAACTCGATGGCTGCTTGGACCCGGCGGCGGCCCTCGGGAGGGAGCTTGCGCAGTTGCCGAAGGGCCGCTGGCAGGACCGTGATGTTGTAGCTCACGTCAGGCCCAGATCGCATGTGCGTTCCAGATCAGTGGGTCGGCTATTTTGTCAGAGCCTCCTGAGATGCTTTGGGTATGGAAGCGATCGGACACCTCACTACCCGCCAGGCCGCTGCGCCCGGCGGCGGGTTCGTCGTGTTCCATAAGGTGCGCGAGCCGCGGATGGTGACGGCGGCTGCTCAAGCGGCGGGTCAAATGCCGGGGCCGCGTCGGCTCGCTCTGCTGGATCCGCCCGAGGATCGCGACAGCCGTCACGACGGCGGTCGCGGTGGTCCGCAGGGTGTTCTTGAGGGCGCACTCGCGGCGTTGCGCTCGCTGGCACGGACGGCTGTGGACGACGTCGGGACGCTGGGGTTGCAGGACTCCGCCGCGTTTGCCTCAGGCGTGGAGGAACTCTCCCGCACCCTGGACTACTTGCAGCTCGTCGCCGCGGGGCAGTTGCACCGGGTCCGGCAGCAGGAGCCGGCCTGGGGGACCGGCTGGACGACGGGCTGGGGAGCCGACGCCGGGGAGGGCGGCTCCAGCGATGGTCCCCGCAGCGCCGAACCTGAAGCTCGAGCAGCCGGGGCCAGGGTCGACGTCGACGGCGGCGGGCTCGCTGCCGGTGACGCCCGGGCCGCGGTCAGGGAGTTCCGGAACACGGGCGAGCACCTGCGCTCGCTGCTGCGGATCGGCTCGGCGGAGGCCCGTCGCCGCCTTGCCCTGGCGGAGGATCTGCTGCCGGGCCGCTCACTTACAGGTCAAAGGATCCAGCCGCGATATGGGGAAGTGGCCGCGGCCCTGGCCTGCGGGAGCATCGCGGCCCGGCCGGCGACCACCATTACGATGGCCCTGGACCGGGTCCGGCCACGGTGCAGCGCGGAGACAGCCGCGGACATGGAACACGCGCTGACCATGACGGCGGCCGAGAACGACGCCGATTTCCTGGCCAGGATCGCCCGCCGCTGGACCGACGCGATCGACCAGGACGGGGCCGAGCCCAGCGAAGAAGCCCTGCGCCACCTCCAGGGCGCTTTCCTACGTAAACCCAAACACGGTCTGCAGCATCTGGAAATCTTCGCCACCCAGGACCAGTACGAGCACCTGCTCACCGTCATGAACACCGCCACCAATCCCCGGACCCGCACGTCCGCGGAGCCCGGACCCGGGGACCATGCGGTGGACGCGGGCGGCGGAGACGGCGGGAGCGGGCCGGCAAACGCTCCGACGGACGGCCGGGCGGATGCTCTGCCGGGTGGTTCAGGTGATGATGCCGCGTCCCTGGACCGCCGCACGAGGGCGCAAAAACTCCTGGACGGGTTGCTGGGCGCCTGCAAGATTGCCCTCGCCACGGGTGCACTGCCTGCGGCCGGAGGCCAACGCCCCCAGATCATGGCCACCATCGATCACCGGGAGCTCCTGGCAGCGCTGAAAGACGCGGAGCAGCTCACGTTCCTCGGGCAATCTGGACAAGCCGGGCGCTCCGGCGGGTCGCAACGCGGCACGGGGAGCTTTACGTTCACAGGCCCGGTCCCGGCGGCCACGCTGCGGAAGATCGCCTGCGACGCCGACATCATTCCCGTCGTCCTCGGCGGTGACGGGCAGGTGCTGGACATCGGCCGGTCCTCCAGGATCTTCCCGGCGCACATCCGTAAGGCCATTACCACCCGGGACAAAGGCTGCGCGTTCCCTTCGTGCACGATGCCGGCCCCGTGGTGCGAAGCCCACCACATCGAGTACTGGTCGCGGGGTGGACCAAGCAGTGTCGACAATGGTGTCTTGCTGTGCAGCCACCACCACCATCTGATCCACAACGAAGAATGGCACATCCAAGTCCAAACAGGCGTGCCCTGGTTCATCCCGCCACCCCACGTCGACCCACGCCAACAACCACGCAAGAACCGCTACTTCCATGTGTGATCGCGCGTGTCGGTGTTACCTGCCTTGAGAGTGTGATGTGCCGGGGCCGATCGACCAGATGGCGACCACGCGCCCGCGAGGTGACCTAGCTGCAAGGATGCGCGCGTGGGTGATTATCCAGAAGGGCGACTTGCACGCTCTGGTTTACTAGGGCACATGGGGGATCTGACAGAAAACAAAGATCGCAAACTCAGAGTTGACGGCCTGGTCAACGGACGTGACCTCGGTGGTCTACGGCGTGCAGACGGGACACTTTCTCCGCGAGGCGTGTTGTTCCGGAGCGAGAACGTCGATTGGATCACCGGGAACGGATGGCAACAGATCCATGATGCCGGGATCCGAACCGTGGTGGACCTTCGTCAGCAAGGCGAACGGGACACGGATACCAAGGAACGGCCCAGTTGGCTCACCACAATCCACGTTGATCTTGACGGCCTGGAAAACAAGGAATTCTGGGCCGACTACTGGGACAGCGGTCTGGTGGGCACAGCGATGTATTTCCAGCCGCACCTCGCCGCCATGCCCGAACGGGCCGGCGCCGCTATATCCGCCGTGATCAACGCGCCGGCAGGAGGGGTCCTCTTCCATTGCATGGGCGGCAGGGACCGGACTGGCCTGCTCGCCATGGCTCTGCTTCACGCAATCGGCACAGACCCCGAAGGCATCGTCGATGACTATCTGGAAACCGTCAGGCTAGGCGATGCGCGGGCGGCCAGAGGCGAGCGAAACAACGTCGAACCTAGGCTTGAGGAACTATGCCGGCAACACGGCACAACAACTGAAGGCGCCTTCCGGTATGCCTTGGAAAAATTCGATCTCCACACCTTCCTCGACGCCGCGAAGCTCACCGACAGGGACCGGGAGGGCCTGTTCACGTGGCGCGGCGCGGCAACCCCTACGCCGCAACGCCCTGGA
Organism: Arthrobacter sp. efr-133-TYG-120; assembly: GCF_030209785.1. Classification (NCBI taxonomy): domain Bacteria; kingdom Bacillati; phylum Actinomycetota; class Actinomycetes; order Micrococcales; family Micrococcaceae; genus Arthrobacter; species Arthrobacter sp. efr-133-TYG-120. The sequence continues at coordinate 84,349 of NZ_JARVRI010000015.1, read as the reverse complement.
AATGCTTCTCGATAATCCCCTTGATGTCCCCATGGCACCCTCCGCACCCCGTCCCCGCGCGGGTCGCCTTGGAAACTTCCGGCACGGACGAGCAGCCATCCAACACGGCTTCCTCGATGCTCGCGCCGCTGACGCCTGCGCAGCGACACACTGTGCGCTGCGGATCATCATTCGAAGCGGAAGAGCCGAGCTGGTCCGGCCCGTCCAGGCGTAGGAGGAGTGAACGGTCTGCTGGCAACTCGGAGCCGCGTTCGAACAGCATCACGAGCTCCGCGGCCGTGCGCGGCATGCCTACGGTGACGAGTCCTTCGAGCGCGCCGCCCCGCGTCGTCATTTTGACGTAGCGGCCGTGTTCGGGATCGGCCCACTGGGCGACCTGGCGCCGGGGCGTTCCCTCCGAGACACCCACGGACAACAGCTCGTCATCCCACGGCTCAGCGCTGTTGTCGCCAGCGACCGCCAGGTTGATGCCTCGCGCCTTCAACACCACGACGCCGGGCTTCTCCTGCGGCAGCGGTGCCAAGGTGTCGGCAGCGTCCTGGCCGCCTTCGGCAAGAAGGATCAGGTACTCGGCAAGCCACTCGGCCTGCCGCCAACCCGGTCCCACCAGCCCGGAGGGGCCAAGTGCTGTGCGGCATTCGGCGCACTCGGCATCGGCGCAGCGGACTTCGGCGCAGTCCCCGATGGCGAACATGTGCGGCTCGTGATAGGTCCGCAAGTGGTGATCCACAAGGATGCCGGTGGCCGCGGGCAGCCCGCAGCCTTCGGCCAGTTCGATCCGGGGGCGCACGCCGCAGGAAAGGACAAGAAGGTCGCCTTCGATCCGCGACCCGTCGTTGAGCACGAGGGCCGAAAACATGCCGTCGGGGCCATTGTGCTCCACCGCCGTGGAACGGGCGTTGCCCACCATGGTGATCCCGCTGTTGCGCAAGCTCGCCGCGAGAACGGCTCCACCGCCGCGGTCGATGTTGCGGCCCAGCGGGAAGGAGCCGTTGTGCACCACCGTGGCCAGGGCGCCTTCTTCGGCTGCGGCCAAGGCCGTTTCAAGGCCGAGTACACCGCCACCGAGCACGATCACGCGCTTGCCGGCAGTCACGGCGTCGCGCAATTGAGCGGCGTCGCGGAGGTCCCGGAGGGCGGTCACCCCTGGAGGGAGGACAGGGTGTGCAGGGTCGGGGTTGATACCCGTGAGGTTCGGAATGACGGGTCGCGAACCCGTGGCGAACACCAAACGGTCGTAGCCAGGCGTGGTCCCGTCCGAAAGGACAAGCTGCTGGCGTGCGCGGTCGATGCGTTTGACGGTGACACCCAGCCGGACTTCGACGCCGTCCGCCGCCAAATCGGCAGCGTCCGCCATCGCGAGGGCTGCCGCGGTAGTACGACCCACGCCGAGTTCTGCCACCATGACACGGTTGTAGGCCGCTTCGCTTTCCTGCCCGACGACGAGCAGCTGGACAAGGCCGCCGCGCACGGCGGGCAACAGCTCGTCCACCAGCCGGGCTGCGACCGGTCCGAATCCGACCACCACAATTCGCTCGCTCACGATGCCTCCTTGACCTGCGTTAACAAGCCGGCGCCCGCTGGAACAGCCAACTGGCCAGCCAACGCCGATTCGATATTTGGTAGTGCCGCCTTCCGGACCCAGACCGTGCTGGTCTTGAACTCCGGCATGCCCGAGATGGGATCCGTAACCGCTTCAGTGAGCAGGTTGGCGCTGCCGAGTCCAGGGAAATGGAAGGGCAGGAAGACGGTGTCCGTCCGGATGCTGTTGCTGAGCTCCACCCTGCACAGGACCTCTCCGCGTTCGTTGGAGACCCGGACAAAGTCGCCGTCGGTGATGTCCCTGACGGCCGCCGTCGCGGGGTGGATCTGCAAGAGCGCCTCCGGCTGCGCGGCGGCGAGTTCGGCCACGCGGCGGGTCTGGGCGCCCGATTGGTAATGTTCCAGCAACCGCCCGGTGACAAGCGTCAGCGGGTCAGGATCAGAGCCGACGACGGCGGATCGCCGGGACCGCGTCCGCGGTGCCACCGGGACCATCACCGCGCGTCCGCTGGCGTGCGCGAAACCGTCGAGGAAGAGTCGCGGCGTTCCCGAACTACCGGTGGGATAAGGCCAGTAGGCAGCCTCTCCTCGATCCAGCATGGCGTAGTCGATTCCGGAGTAGTCGGCCAGGCCGCCCGCCGAGGCGAGCCGGAGCTCCTCGAAGACGGTCTCGGGATCGTCGCTGAACGTGGACGGAGCGTCGAGCGATTCGGCGAGCCGGGCCATGAGCCACAATTCGCTGCGGACGCCCGGGGGAGGGGTGAGCGCCTTACGACGGCGGAGCACGCGGCCCTCGAGGTTGGTCAGGGTACCTTCTTCCTCGGCCCACTGGGTGACCGGGAGGACCAGGTCGGCTTCCAGCGCCGTCTCGGACATGAAGAAGTCGCAGACAACCAGGAAGTCCAGGCTCCGCAGGCCCTCGATCACCGCGCCGGCGTCGGGGGCTGACACCGCAACATTGGCGCCGTGCACGAAGAGGCAACGGACGCCGTCGGGCTGTCCCAAAGACTTCAACAGCTCCACGGCGGGAAGACCGGGGCCGGGGATGAGTGATTCGTCGACGCCCCACACCTTGGCGACGTGGGCGCGGGCGGCGGGATCGGTGATCTTGCGGTAGCCGGGGAGCTGGTCGGCCTTTTGGCCGTGCTCGCGGCCGCCCTGGCCGTTTCCCTGGCCGGTCAGTGTGCCGTAGCCGCTGCGGGAGGATCCCGGCAGGCCGAGGAGGAGGCTGAGGTTGATCGCGGCGGTGGCGGTGTCCGTACCGTCGACGTGCTGTTCGACGCCGCGGCCGGTGAGGATGTAGCTGCCGCCGCGCCGGGCGCCGTCGGCGAGGCGGCGGGCGGTTTCCCGGATGAGTGTGGCAGGCACGCCGGTGATTGACTGGACGCGCTCCGGCCAGAAAGCGGAGAGGCTACGAACTATCGCCGGGTACCCGGTGGTGCGATCCTCGAGGTATTCGGCGTCGGCGAGGCCTTCGTGGACCACCACGTGGGAGATACCCAACAGCAGGGCCAGGTCCGTTCCGGGGGTCGGCTGCAAGTGGATGCCGCCGCCGTCGCCGGTGAATGCGGCCGTCGCGGAACGGCGGGGATCGGCCACGATCAACCCGCCGGAATCGCGCGCGCCCTGCAGGTGCTGGACGAACGGCGGCATGGTCTCGGCGACGTTGGAGCCGAGAAGGAAAATGACGTTTGCCGAATCGAGGTCTTCCACGGGGAACGGGAGGCCGCGGTCCACACCGAACGCGCGGTTTCCGGCCGCCGCGGCGGAGGACATGCAGAAACGTCCGTTGTAGTCGATGCGCGAGGTTCCCAACGCCAAGCGGGCGAACTTGCCCAACTGGTAGGCCTTCTCATTGGTGAGTCCGCCGCCGCCGAACACGCCGACGGCGTCTGGCCCGTACTGCTCGCGGGTCTGCTTGACGGCGCCGGTGACCAGCATGAGTGCCTGGTCCCACGTGACTGGCCGGTGGACGCCGTCGGACCCTTTGAGCATGGGTTCCGTGACGCGTCCGGTGTGGTTCAACAACGACGCCGATGTCCAGCCCTTGCGGCACAGCCCGCCCCGGTTGGTGGGGAAGTCGCGGCCGGACACGTCCAGGAGCGGAAGTGCCTTTGCCGCGGGAGCGGGGTCTGACCCCGGCTGCGCCGAGGGCGCCGCCGGGGTCAGGGTCATGGCGCACTGCAGCGCACAATACGGGCAGTGGGTGTTGGCGCCATTGGGCATATTAGATGTGTCCCATCGCGGTACGGTTGGCCTTCCGGAGGTAGCAGACCCAGCAAACGATGAGCATCAGCACGTAGGCGCCGACGAAGCCATAGAACGCGGGGGTGTAGGAGCCGGAAGCGCTGGATGCATTGAGTACCTGGGGGATGACGAATCCGCCGTAGGCGCCGATCGCCGAGATCAGGCCGAGCGAGGAAGACGCAAGGCGTGCCGTGCTGGCGGCGCTCGCACCGGAGCGCGCTGCGCGGCTGGAGGTGGCGAAGATGACCGGAATCATGCGGTACGTCGCGCCGTTTCCGAAGCCGCTCGCCGTGAAGAGGAACAGGAACAGGACCAGGAAGAGCCAGAAGTTCTTGAGCGGAAGGGTCCAGATCATGGTCAAGGTGATGACGGCCATCGCTGCGAACGCCGTGACGGTCATGCGGGCTCCGCCCATGCGGTCAGCCATGCGTCCACCGTAGGGGCGGGCGAGGGAACCGACCAGCGGGCCAAGGAAGGCGAGCGAGAGGACAACCGCGCCGAGGTGCATGGAGGAGAAGGCCGGGAAGTAGTCCTTGATGAGCTTGGGGAAGACTCCGGAGAAGCCGATGAACGAGCCGAAGGTACCGATGTACAGGAAGGCCATGATCCACAGGTGCGGTTCCTTGAGCGCGGCGATGGAGCCTGCGACGTCACCCTTGGCGCTGGTGAGGTTGTTCATGTACTTCCAGGCGCCGAACGCGGCGACGAGGATGAGCGGAATCCAGATGAGGCCGGCCATGGGGAGGTTGACCGTACCGGCGGCCAGGAGGGTGACGGCGATCGGAACGATGAGCTGCGCGACGGCGGCACCAAGGTTTCCGCCCGCGGCGTTCAGGCCCAGTGCCCAGCCCTTTTCACGGGCGGGGTAGAAGAAGGTGATGTTTGCCATCGAGCTGGCGAAGTTGCCGCCGCCGAAGCCTGCAAGGCCCGCAACCAGCAGCATGACGCCGAAGGGGGTGCCGGGGTTTGAGACACAGAGGGCGAGGCCCGCCGTCGGGATCAGCAGCAGGAGGGCCGAGACGATGGTCCAGTTTCGGCCGCCGAATCTCGGGACCATGAAGGTGTACGGGATGCGCAGTGTGGCACCGACCAGGCTGGGGATCGAGATGAGCCAGAAGATCTGGTTGGTGTCGAACTTGAAGCCTGCTGCCGGGAGCTGGACGACGACGATCGACCAGAGCTGCCAGACGACGAAGCCGAGGAACTCGGCGAAGATGGACCAGTACAGGTTGCGCTTGGCGATGGAACGGCCAACGGCGTCCCACTGCTCCTTGTTCTCTGCATCCCAGTTGGCAATCCAGCGGCCAGGGCGGTGTTCAAGCTCGGGGACGAGGGCGGTGGGCGCCTGCTCGTTGGTGAGGATTTCGGTGCTTCGGTCAACTGTCACGGAGTGCCTCCTTTGTGGGGACGTTGTCCTTACACGTTAGGTACGGCGCGTTTCGCGGACCGTCGCGGTTTGTAAACGTGCTGTGACATTTGCCTATCGGAGGGGGTCACCACTGCGTGAGGCGATGGTGAGGTTGTTGTGGTGCGGACCACAGAGTGAGACTTTCCAAAGCGTCCACATGCTGGACTTGATTGTCCATTTGTTGGATAGCGGGAACTATTATTGAACTCTCAATAATCTGCCGGCAGGCTCAGCGACGCCGGGCCGGCGTGAACGAAAGCATCCACTACATGTCTTCCATCGCTGAATCCAAGGAAAGCGAGTCAGTCAAGCCGGTCAACTCGCGGGGCCGGGTGATCTTCGCCAGCCTCATCGGAACGTCCATCGAGTTCTACGATTTCTACGTTTACGCCACGGCAGCTGTGCTCGTCTTCCCTAAACTCTTCTTCCCGACGGCGGACGAGACCACCCAGCTGTTGAGCTCCTTCGCGGTGTTCGGTGTCGCCTTCGTCGCCCGGCCGCTCGGCTCCATAGTTTTCGGCCACTTCGGTGACAAATTCGGTCGCAAGGGAACCCTGGTTGCGTCCCTCCTGACCATGGGTATCGCCACGTTCCTGATCGGTTGCCTCCCCACGGCACAGGTCCCGGGCTGGACCTTCCTGGCTCCCACATTGTTGGTTGTGCTGCGGTTCGCCCAGGGCCTGGCCCTCGGGGGAGAGTGGAGCGGCGCCGCGCTGCTCGCAACGGAGAACGCGCCGGCCAATAAACGCGCCATCTATGGAACATTCCCGCAGATGGGTGCGCCGATCGGCTTCATCCTGGCCAACATCATCTTCCTGGTCTTCAGCTACACCTTGACTCCCGAGGCCTTCGCCGCCTGGGGCTGGCGCGTGCCGTTCCTGCTCAGCGCCGTCATGGTGATCCTTGGCCTCTACGTGCGCCTCAAGCTCATTGAAACTCCCGCATTCACCAAGGTGCTGGAGTCCAACGAAGTGGCCAAGCTGCCCATCGGACGCGTGTTCAAGAAGAGTTGGCGCCCGCTGATCCTCGGTACCTTCATCATGCTTGCGACGTACGTGCTGTTCTACCTCATGACCACGTTCACCCTGACCTACGGCACCAAACCAACCCTGGTGGGCGCCCAAGCCGCTGCGGTGAAGGCCGGAAAGCCCATGACCGACGCGGCCGCCGCGGCGTTCGTACCAGGCCTGGGTTTCAGCCGGAACGACTTCCTCTGGATGCTGATTGCCGGCGTCGTCTTCTTCGGCATTTTCACCCTGGTGGCCGGTCCGCTGGCCGAAAAGTATGGCCGCCGCAAGATGCTCCTGGCCGTGACCGCGGGAATCCTGGTATTCGGCTTGCTCTTCGTGCCGTTGTTCAGTGGCGGCTTTGTTGGCACCATGGCGTTGCTGATCATCGGCTTCTCGCTGATGGGCCTTACCTTCGGCCCCATGGGTGCGCTGCTTCCGGAACTGTTCCCGACCAACGTCCGATACACCGGATCCGCCGTCAGTTACAACATGTCCAGCATCCTCGGCGCGGCTGTGGCTCCGTTCATCGCGGTCTGGCTCTGGGAGTCGGCCAAGGGCAGCACGGTCCTGGTGGGTGTCTACCTCAGCGCCATGGCGGTACTGACGCTCGTGGCCCTGTTCCTGTCCAAGGAAACCAAGGACACGGATTACGAAAACAACGTAGCTTGAGCTTGAATTAACAGGCTCGGGTTAAATGGCTCCGGCCCCGCACCCATGGTGCGGGGCCGGAGCTCTTTAATTGGGCCCACGCTGCCCGGGTTCCCTGGCCGAGCGAAGCGAGGCTAGGGAGCCAGTGGGTGGGCCCACGCTGCCCGGGTTCCCTGGCCGAGCGAAGCGAGGCTAGGGGGGCAGTGGGGACTAGTCTTCGATTGTCGCGATGACGGCGCCCGCGGAGACGGTCTCGCCTGCCTTTGCCACCAAGCCATGAATGGTGCCGGCTTTGTGGGCGGTGAGGGGCTGTTCCATCTTCATGGCTTCGAGGACCACGATCAGATCGCCTTCTGCAACCACGTCGCCGGCGGCTACTGCCACCTTGACGATGGTGCCCTGCATCGGCGAGGTGAGGGCGTTGCCGCCCGCGACTGCGGCTGTGGCGCCCGCAGAGCGGGAACGCTTCTTGACCTTGGCGCCCTTGGTGCCCGCGTTGGCGACAGAGGAAACCGAGCCGAGAGTCGCCGGAAGGACAACTTCCAGCCGCTTGCCGCCAACCTCGACGACGACGCGCTGGCGCTCACCGGCGTCGGCGGCTTCTGTTCCGGTTCCGGTAGGCGTCCACGCGGGGACGTTGTTGACGAACTCGGTCTCGATCCAGCGGGTGTGCACCTTGAACGGGCCTTCGGCCGGAGCGAACGCGGGATCGGTCACCACTGCGAGGTCGAAAGGAATCACGGTGGGGATGCCTTCAACCACCATTTCCTCAAGGGCGCGGCGGGAACGCTGGAGGGCCTGTTCGCGGGTAGCGCCGGTGACAATCAGCTTCGACAGCATGGAGTCGAAGTTCCCGCTGATGACGTCGCCCTGCTCCACGCCGGAATCGATGCGGATGCCCGGACCTGTCGGGTTCTTCAGGGTGCTGATGGTTCCCGGTGCGGGCATGAAGTTGCGGCCCGGGTCTTCGCCGGTGATGCGGAATTCGAAGGAGTGGCCGCGGACCTCGGGATCGCCATAGCCGAGTTTCTCGCCACGGGCGATGCGGAACTGCTCGCGGACCAGGTCGAGGCCTGTGACTTCCTCCGAAACGCAGTGCTCCACCTGAAGACGCGTGTTGACTTCGAGGAACGAGATGATGCCGTCCTGGCCCACCAGGAATTCGCACGTTCCAGCGCCGAGGTAGCCTGCCTCTTTCAGGATGGCCTTGGAGGACTCGTAGAGGCGCTCGTTCTGCTCCGGGCTCAGGAACGGCGCGGGGGCCTCTTCCACAAGCTTCTGGTTGCGGCGCTGGAGGGAGCAGTCGCGAGTGGACACCACAACGACGTTTCCGTAGGCGTCAGCGAGGCACTGGGTCTCGACGTGGCGGGGGGAATCCAGGAAGCGCTCGATGAAGCACTCGCCGCGGCCGAAGGCGGCAATGGCTTCACGTACTGCGGACTCGAAAAGCTCGGGGATTTCCTCGATGGTGCGGGCCACCTTGATGCCGCGTCCGCCGCCGCCGTAGGCGGCTTTGATGGCGATCGGGAGCCCGAACTCCTTGGCGAAGGCCAGGATCTCGTCAGCGGACTCGACCGGGTCGGCCGTACCGGGAACCAAGGGGGCGCCGACCTTTTCGGCGATGTGGCGGGCCTGCACCTTGTCGCCCAATGCGGAGATGGCGTCCGGGGACGGGCCGATCCAGGTGATGCCGGCGTCGATGACCTTGGCGGCAAACTCGGCGTTCTCTGCGAGGAAGCCATAGCCCGGGTGGATGGCGTCCGCACCCGACTGCTTGGCGACGTCGATCAACTTGTCCATCACGAGGTACGACTCGGCAGCGGTGTTGCCGCCCAGTGCGTAGGCCTCATCTGCCAGCCTGACGTGCAGTGCGTCGCGGTCGGGGTCCGCATAGACGGCCACGGATGCGATGCCTTCGTCCCGGGCTGCGCGGATGATGCGGACCGCGATTTCGCCTCGGTTGGCGATCAAGACCTTGGTGAGAGGGCTGGAAATGGGCTGCGCCGGATTAGCTGACAAGTTGACTCCTTCTGTCCTTCAGGGAGCCTAGCGTGATTTTGAGGGTTCCGCCCATATTGATGGGGGATTCCGTGTGTGAGACGGCCTGTCTTTGTAGGGTTGCTACAAAGGCTGGAAATTGGCCGCCGGGCCGGCGACCCAGACCGCCGCTATTCGCTGCCCGCTTCGGAGCCGTTGTGGGTCCAGAGTTCGGTGATCCCGACGTTCGCTTGCCCGAGCAGATCGCGGAGGGTCGAGATGGAGAGCCCGACGACGGCGTGCGGGTCGCCGTCGACCTTGCGGATGAAGGCCCCGCCCAAGCCGTCGATCGTGAACGAACCGGCGCAGTGCAGGGGCTCGCCGGTTGCGATGTAGGCGTCGATGTCCTTCTCGCTCATCTCCGCAAAGTGGACCTCTGCGCTGGACACCGCACCGACCGTTGCTCCGGTGCCGACGGCCGTCTCGCCGTCGTTCATGTCCGCTGCGGTTTCGCGGCAGTCCACGAGCCAGTGCCCGGTGTGGAGGACGCCCTTGGAGCCGCTCATGCGCAGCATTCGTTCCTTGGCAATGTCTACTGTGTACGGCTTACCGTGCGATTCGCCGTCGAACTCGAACACGGAATCGCAGCCGATCACCAGGGCCCCCTCGGCGTCGGGCAGGGAAGCGACAGCCTCGGCCTTGGCGCGGGCGAGGAGGAGAGCGGTGTCATGCGCATCGGTGACGCCGTACCGGGCTTGCACGGCGTCCTCGTCCACGTCCGAGACGAGTACCTCGTGGTGGATGCCGGCCTCCGTGAGGAGCTTGGTGCGGGCGGGGGACTGGGAAGCCAGGATCAATCGGGTCACGGCTCAAGCGTAGTACGCGCTGCCTTCCCACGACGCTCGCTCACTTATATGGGTGTTTGGCCGGACGCTCGCTCACTTGGGTGAGCGGGCGTTTGGGGAAAGGGCCTTAAAGGTGAGCGGGCGTCGGTTCTGGACACAGAACCGACGCCCGCTGATAGGCAACCAGACGCTTAGTGGACCAGCTCCTTGGTCCCGCCCGCCGACGTCGTGCGCTGCAGGTTTGCGCCCTCGACGTCGACGTCGGGCAGGACCCGGGACAGCCATCGCGGCAGCCACCAGGCCTTTTCGCCCAACAGGTACATCACGGCCGGGACAATGGTCATCCGCACCACGAACGCATCGACGAGCACGCCGAACGCCATCGCGAAACCGAGCGGCCGGACCATGGTCAGGTGGCTGAAGATGAAGCCGGCGAACACGCTGACCATGATGATGGCGGCGGCCGTGACCACAGCTGCGGCATGGCTGAAGCCGCTTCGGACTGCTTGCTTCGCATTCTCGCCATGCATGAACGATTCGCGCATGCCCGATGTGATGAACACCTGGTAGTCCATGGCCAGGCCGAACAGCACACCAATGAGGATGATCGGCAGGAAGCTCAGCACCGCTCCGGGATTGGCGACGTCGAACACGGAGCCCAGCCAGCCCCACTGGTATACGGCCACCACGGCGCCGAACGCTGCCGCGAGCGAGAGCAGGAAACCGCCGGTGGCGAGCAGCGGGACGACGATCGAGCGGAACACCAGGAGCAGGAGGACCAGCGAGAGCCCGACGACGATCGCCAAGTACGGCGGCAAGGCGGCACCGAGCTTCGCGGAGACGTCGATGTTGCCGGCCGTCTGCCCCGTCAATCCGATGGTGGCGCCTGTGGCCTGCTGGATTTCGGAACCCTTGCCCCGCAGTTCCGAGACCACCTGGACCGTGCTGGCGCTCGCGGGGCCGTCCTTGGGGATGACCTGGAAAACGGCCGTGCGGTGATCCTGGCTGAGGGCTACCGGAACGGCCGCCACGACGTTGTCGACACTGCGCAGCTTGTCCGCGACGTCGAACTGCTTCGTCTTGGCCTGATCGTCGCTGAGCCCGTCCGGGAAGGTGCCGACAACCACGATGGGACCGGTCATTCCCTCGCCGAAGCTGGTCCGGGTGAGGTCGTACGCCTTGAACGCTTGCGAATCGACCGGCTCCGAACCGCCGTCGGGCAAAGCGAGGCGCAGCTGGGAGGCCGGGAGGGCCAGCACCCCGAGCAGCACGACGCCGGCAAGCAGCGAGACCACCGGATGCCGGGTCACAAGCCCGCCCCAACCACGGCTGCTTCGCTGCTGGTCCGCCGCGCGGTCCGCCGAGGCGTGGTCAGGCTCGGCGTTGTGCCGCTCTGCCTTGGCCCAGGCCCGCTTAGAGATCAGTTTGCGGCCCACCAGCGAGAGGACTGCCGGAGTCAGAGTGAGGGAGACGACGACGGCGACTGCCACCGTCGCGGCGGCCGACAGACCCATGACCGCAAGGAATGGCAGCCCGGGAACCACCAGTGCCGCAAGCGCGATGACGACAGTGAGGCCGGCGAAAAGGACGGCGTTGCCTGAAGTGCCGGTCGCGAGGGCCACTGATTCCTCGGCGTCCATCCCCGAAAGCAATTGCCCGCGGTGGCGGTTGACGATGAAGAGCGAGTAGTCGATCCCGACGGCGAGTCCCAGCATGAGCGCGAGCATCGGGGAGATGGAACTCATGTCAATGACGCCGGTGAGGGCAAAGGTACCGCCGACGCCCACCGCCACGCCGACGATCGCCATCAGCAGGGGAAGGCCGGCGGCGACGAGCGTTCCCAGCATCACAATCAGGGCAATGGCCGCGACGGCGATACCGATGATTTCGGAGACACCGAACAATTGGGAGACGTCCTCGGTGATTTCCTTGCTGGCCAAGGCTGTGACGCCTGCCGAGGAGACCCCATGGACAATGTCCTGGACTTGCTGCCGGACGGCGGGGGTCAGGCCATTGATCGAGGTCTTGAACTGGACCTGTGCGATCGCCGCTTTACCGTCCGTGGAGACAAAGCGCATCCCTTGGGAAGCGGTCACTTGGCGTTTGGCCAGGGCGAGGGTGGCGGCGCCGTCGGCGGCTTGCTTCTGGCCGGCATCGAGCTTCTGGCGTCCGGCCAGGAGTTCGGCCTTTTGAGGGGCAAGCTGGGCCTGGATCTGCGCCGCGGGCATACCGACGGCGGTCATTTGCTGCTCGGCGGCCTTGAGTTGGGCATCGCCTGCGTCGAGCGTGGCCCGCGCCTTGTCCAGCTCAGCTTGCCCGGCGGCAGCTTTCTGTTCCCCGGCAGCAAGATCGGACGGTGCCTTGTCCAAGGCGGCTTGGGTCGTGAACGGGTTGACCGTGGACTGCACATCCGGCAGCTTTTCCAGCTGGGCGAGGGCCGACGCAATGGCGTCCTTGCCGGCTTGGTTGAATCCGGCGTCGCCGGCTTCGAAGACGATCCCTGCGGAACCGCCCGAGGAGGCAGGAAGGTCCTTCTTGAGTTTGTCCAGCATCTGCTGGGTCTCAGTGCCGGGGATCTGGAAATTGTTGGACATGGTGCCGTGGAAGGCGGCGGCAGAGCCGCCGACGGCCACGAGCACTGCCAGCCAGAGGGAGATCACCAGCCAGCGGTGACGGTAGGAGAACTTGCCAAGGCGGTAGAGCAGGAGTGCCATATCGGAACCGATCTGTCGGTGTGTGGTTATGCCGAGTGTTGGGAGTCTGCCGCGGGCTGAGGGCTGTGCGCCGACGGGGTTTGAGGGGCGGGTGCCTTGAAGCCTGAACCGAGCAGGCCAATAGCGTCGATCAAGTGCTGCCGCAAGCTCGCGAGGGATTCAGCGGATAGATCCGGGCCGTGTTGTTCGAACCAGACGCTCATGGCTGCCTTGCCGCAGGAAATGATGGACCCTGCCAGGGCCCGCAGATATAGCTCGTTGACATCCGGGCCGAGGCGACGACGGGCAGCGTCGATGATCTGAGTGGTGCAGTGGTCCCAGGCTTCCAGTTCGGAACGCACCAAGGCACGGTTGTCGTGGGTGAGGCTGAAGAGTTCGGCCATGGGGGAAACCGTCATAGGGTCAGCCAGCGCCGTGAGGGCGGCCCGGGCGGAATCGAGGATGGGTTCGTCCGAAGGGCGCAATCGGAACTGTTCCAAGGCATGGCCCAGGAAGCCTTCGGTCACGGACGCCAAGGCTGCTTCGAGGCTGGGGAAGTAGTTGAAGAAGGTGCGCCGGGATACGCCGGCTTCTTCCGCGATGTCTTCCACGGTGAAATTTCCGGCCCCCTTGCTGCGCAACACGGCGAGGGCCGCGTCGGAGATCGCTTGGCGGGTGGCCAGTTTGTTCTGTTCGCGGCGCGACGGGAGGGCGATAGTGTCGGAAGGCGTCACATAGTTACACTAAGTGCAACTTTGCACTCAGGGCAAGTTAAATCTCCGGTGGGGTCTCGTATTCCTGGGGCGCGGCCGACGTCGCGGTCTGCGTGGATTGCTGGGTGGGCTGTTGGGCTGCCGCGCTGGTGAGGTAGATCGACTGGCCTGTGGCGCCTGGCTCGCCTTCGGCCAGGGGAATGGCGAAAACGGCAGTCCCGTAGGCGCACACTTCGGTCCAGTTGCCGCCCATCTCGGACGTGTCGAAGCGCATCGCGACGATTGCGTTGGCACCGCGCTGCTGTGCCTCGTTGACCATGCGGGCCATGACTTCCTGGCGGCTCTCATAGAGCGCCTTGGTCATTTCGGGCAGCTCGCCGCCGCCGAGGGAACGGAAGCCGGCCATTACCTGGGCGCCGATATCCCGTGAGCGGACGGTGAGGCCCATGACTTCGCCGAAGACGGCGTCGATCTTGTGGCCCGGAATCTTGTTTGAGGTGACTATGAGCATGGACAGAGCCTATCCAGAATCCACCCCGTTAAAAGGACAAATCCCCGGGGCATTTTGAACTGGCCCCCGGGGATTTGTCCGCGCGACGATGTGCCGTCGCTAGGCCTTGGCGCCAGCGAGCTCGCGGGTCTCCTCGGATGCCTCCGGGGACTCACCCTCGGCCGCGAATGCCGTTCCCTTGCGGGGCGCGTTGTAGAGCGATTCGTCCAGGATTCCCTGCCGCTTGGCGACGATGGCCGGAACCAGCGCCTGTCCTGCCACGTTGACGGCCGTGCGGCCCATGTCCAGGATGGGGTCGATCGCCAGGAGGAGTCCGACGCCGGCCAGCGGCAGTCCCAGCGTGGAAAGTGTCAGCGTGAGCATGACGACGGCGCCCGTGGTGCCTGCCGTTGCCGCGGAACCAAGGACGGAAACCACCACGATCAGCAAGTACTGGCTGAAGTCCAGGTTGATGCCGAAGAACTGGGCAACGAAGATCGCGGCGACGGCCGGGTAGATGGCGGCGCAACCGTCCATCTTGGTAGTCGCGCCGAGCGGCACGGCGAACGATGCGTAACCCTGGGGGACGCCCAGGTTGCGTTCGGTGACGCGCTGCGTGAGCGGCAGCGTGCCGATCGAGGAACGCGAGACGAATGCCAACTGCACGGCGGGCCACACGCCCGAGAAGTACTGCTTGACGGACAGTCCATGGGTCTTGACCAGGATGGGGTAGACGACGAACAGCACAAGGGCGAGGCCCGCGTAGATGGCCACCGTGAACTTGCCGAGCGAACCGATGGTATCCCACCCGTAGACGGCCACTGCGTTGCCGATCAGGCCGATGGTGCCCAGCGGGGCAATGCGGATGATCCACCAGAGGACCTTCTGGATGACGGCCAGGGCGGAAGCGTTGAGGTTCAGGAACGGTTCGGCCTGCTTGCCCACCTTGAGGGCTGCGACGCCGACGGCGATGGCGATCACCAGGATCTGCAGCACGTTGAAGGTGATCGACGTGCTGGCGACGCCGTCCGTGACGGTGGTGCTCGCTCCCAGGCCCAGGAAGTTCTTGGGGAAAAGACCTGTCAGGAACGCCCACCAGTCGCCGGTCTTTCCGGCGTACTCGGCCTTCTTGGTGATGCCGGTGCCGGAGCCTGGCTGCAAGAGCACTCCAAGTCCGATGCCGATCGTCACGGCGATGAGTGACGTGATGGCGAACCAGAGCAGAGTGTTCCACGCCAATTTCGCGGCATTGGACACTTGGCGCAGGTTCGCGATGGAGCTCACCACGGCTGTGAAGATCAAGGGCACGACGGCGGTCTGCAGCAGCGAGACGTAGCTCGAGCCGATGGTCTGCAGCGTGGCGCCGAGCCCGTTGGGAGCTTTCGTGGTGCTGCCGGTGGCTTTGGCCAGGAGGCCGAGGGCCAGGCCGATCACGAGGGCCGCGATGATCTGGACGCCGAAGGACGTTGCCCACTTGGGAAGCCGGGACGAAGTCTTTCCGGCGGAAGTCAAAGTGTTGGATGAATTGCTCACCGAAACAAACTAGGCCCCGGAAAATACCACCGCGACCCGACGTTGAGAAATGTTACGGTCTCACATTCGACCCACTACCAAAAAGGCCCAAGAATTCGCCGCCAATCCACCCGTTTATGAAGTTATTCCCGGACAGAATGTGGGGAATGTCTCGTACGTCTCAGCCCATCTGACTCGCATTTGTTGTCGTTATGAGCCTCCAAAACGACAACAAATGCGAGTCAGTTGGGTCACCCCAGCAGCGCCCGGCGAAGCGTATCCAGGCCGACAGACCCGATGTTCAGGGCATCCGTGTGGAAGGACTTCAAGTCAAATCCGTCGCGGCGTTCGAGTTCAGCCCGGATTTCTTCCCACAGCCGTTGCCCCACCTTGTACGACGGAGCCTGCCCCGGCCATCCGAGGTAGCGTGTGAATTCGAACTGGAGCTGGCCCGCGCTGATGGGGAGGTTGGCCTTGAGGAATTCGAAGCCCTTGTCCGATGTCCAGGTGCCGCTGCCCCAGCGTTCCGGAACTTCCAGCTCGAGGTGGACGCCGATATCGAACACCACGCGGGCCGCGCGCATGCGCTGCATGTCCAGCATGCCCATGTGGTCGCCCGGGTCCTTGAGGTAGCCGAGCTCGAGCATGAGCTTTTCTGCATAGAGTGCCCAGCCTTCGCCGTGCCCGGACACCCAGCAGACGTTCCGCCGCCAGTTGTTGAGGAGCTCGCGGCGGTAGACGGCGGTGGCCACCTGGAGGTGGTGACCGGGGACGCCTTCGTGGAACACTGTGGTGGTTTCGGCCCAGGTGGTGAAGGTGTCTTCGCCCGCGGGGACGGACCACCACATGCGGCCGGGCCGGGAGAAGTCGTCCGAAGGGCCTGTGTAGTAGATGCCGCCTTCGTCCGTGGGGGCGATGCGGCATTCGAGCGTCTTCATGATGTCCGGGATGTCGAAGTGGACGTCGGCCAATTCGGATATTGCCCGGTCTGAGAGTTCCTGCATCCAGGCTTTGAGTGCGTAGGTGCCCTTGATTTGCCGCGCGGGATCGTTGTCGAGGATGGCTTTGGCTTCCTCGATGGACGCGCCGGGCTTGATTTGCTCGGCCACCTGTTCCTGTTCGGCAATGAGCCGCTCGAGTTCCTGCACGCCCCAGGCGTATGTTTCCTCGAGGTCCACAGTTGCGCCAAGGAACAAGCGTGAGGCCAGGGCGTAGCGATCGCGGCCCACGGCGTCCTTTTCGGGAGCAAAGGGCAGAAGTTCCGCTTCGAGGAAGGCGGCAAGACGCAAGTAGGCGGAGCGCGCGACGGCGGCACCGGCGTCGAGCTTTTCCTGCAGTTCCGCCGGCAGCGGCTGGCCGTCGATGGTGGCTTCGGCGGCGAGCTTGGCGAAGAAGCCGTCTTCGGCCGCGTATTTGCTGGTCTGTTCGATGACGATCTTGACCTGGCGGACCGCGGAGACTTTCCCTGCGTCCTTCGCCGAGCGAAGGGAAACGATGTACCCGTCGATCGCGTCTGCGACGTTGGCAGCGCGGCCGGCGATGTGCTCCCAGTGTTCGGCCGTGTCGGTGGGCATGAGGTCGAAGATCGCACGGATGGTTTGGGCCGGAGACTCGATGTTGTTCAGGTCCGCGGCGTCCCAGCCGGACTCGTGGATCTCAAGGGCCAGGCCGAGCCGTTCCCGCATCGCGTCCAGCGTGACGACGTCGGAGGCGTCCGTGGGTTCGAGGGTGGCGAGCTCGTCGAGGGTGTCCCGTGCTGCCTTGGCGAAGGCCGCGGCGCCTGAGGGCGAGAAATCCTGGTATTCGGTTTCGTGTCCGGGCAGGCCGAGGGTGGTGGCGAGGCTCGGGTTGAGGGCAAGAAGGGTGTCCGTGTAGGCGTCGGCGACCGCGTCGATGGCAGTCTGGAGGCGTGCCGGAGCTGTGTTAGAGGTAGTCACCCCAAGAGCCTAACCGCGTCCAGGCGCCTTATGAAAGGGTTGTTGCAGAAGATCCGGCCGCCAACCCAACCATCCCCACCGCCACCCTCGCCTCGCAAGTCCCCACCGGCTCCCAGCCTTCGCAAGCTCAGGCCGGGGCCCTCGCCGGTGTGGCCCCACGGCCAGGGAACCCTGGCGGCGTGGGCCCCCGCATTTAATGTCGTTCCGGGCCTTCAAAACGGCATTAAATGCGAGTCGGTTGGGTGACCACAAAACTCAGCCCCGGCTGCGCTTCCAGGCGCCTGGACCCGGTGTGGGATCCATGCGCAGTTGCTGCCGGCGCAGCCAGTGCCGCGTGCTCGGTTTTGGAGCTTCGGCTTCCTCGGACGCTCCAAGGGAGGCGACGACGGCGGCAAGCGCCGCGAGCTCTTCCGGCGTAGGGTCTCCCTTGACTACCGAAAGCAAGGGCTCGGCGGGCACCGCGTCCGTGGAACCGGGCCCGGAGCCTGGGTTCTGTTCGACGCTCACAGGGGGATGTTTCCGTGCTTCTTGGTGGGCAGGCTGGCCCGCTTGTCGCGGAGGGCGCGGAGGCCCTTGATGATCTGCAGGCGGGTCTCCGACGGCGCGATGACGGCGTCGACGTAGCCCAGCTCGGCCGCCTGGTAGGGGTTGAGGAGTTCTTCCTCGTACTGGCGGATGATCTCGGCGCGCTTGGCTTCGACGTCGCCACCGGCCTCGGCGACCGCGGCAAGATCGCGGCGGTACAGGATGTTGACGGCACCTTGGGCGCCCATGACGCCGATCTGGGCCGTAGGCCACGCCAGGTTGAGGTCCGCGCCGAGCTTCTTGGAACCCATGACGATGTACGCTCCGCCGTAGGCCTTGCGCGTGATCACCGTCAGCTTGGGCACGGTGGCCTCGGCGTAGGCGTAAAGCAGCTTGGCTCCGCGGCGGATGATGCCTTGGAATTCCTGGTCCTTGCCGGGCAGGAACCCGGGGACGTCCACCAAGGTGATGATGGGAACGTTGAAGGCGTCGCAGTGGCGGACAAAGCGGGCGGCCTTTTCCGAAGCCGAGATGTCCAGCGTGCCCGCGAACTGCATGGGCTGGTTGGCCACGATCCCGACCGTGTGGCCTTCAACCCGGCCGTAGCCGATGATCACGTTGGGGGCGTAGAGCGACTGCATTTCGAGGAAATGGGCGTCATCCACGATCTGCTCGATGACCTTGCGCATGTCGTACGGCTGGTTGGCCGAGTCCGGGATGAGCGTGTCGAGGGCGAGGTCGTCGTCGTCGAGCTCCAGTTCCTGCTCGTGCTCCAGGACGGGCGCCTCGGACAGGTTGTTGGACGGTAGGAAGTCCAGGAGTTCGCGGACGAACTCGATCGCGTCGGCTTCGTCATTGGCGAGGTATGTTGCAGTACCGGTGGTGGCGTTGTGCTGGCGTGCGCCGCCAAGGGTTTCCATGTCCACGTCTTCGCCGGTGACGGTCTTGATGACGTCGGGGCCGGTGATGAACATGTGGGAGGTCTTGTCCACCATCACGATGTAGTCGGTGAGGGCGGGGGAGTAGGCCGCCCCGCCGGCGCACGGGCCCATGATGAGGGAAATCTGGGGGACGACGCCCGAAGAATGGACGTTGTTGCGGAAGATGTCAGCGAACATCGCCAGCGAGGCGACGCCTTCCTGGATGCGCGCGCCGCCGCCGTCGTTGATGCCCACCATCGGGCAGCCGTTGCGGAGGGCGAATTCCTGGACCTTGACGATCTTCTCGCCGTTGACCTGGCTCAGGGAGCCACCGTAGACGCTGAATTCCTGGCTGTAGATGGCTACGAGGCGGCCGTCGACGGTGCCGTAGCCTGAGACCACGCCGTCGCCGAGGGGCTTCTTCTTTTCCATGCCGAACGCGGTGGAGCGGTGGACGGCCAAAGCATCGAACTCTATGAAGGAGTCTTCGTCGAGGAGCATGTCGATGCGTTCGCGGGCGGTGTTCTTGCCGCGGGCATGTTGCTTCTCGATGGCTTCGGGGCCGGACGGTTGTTCTGCACGGGCCTGGCGGTCGCGGAAGTCGGCAATCTTTCCCGCTGTCGTTGTCAGATCGTGGCTCATCAAATGTCTCCGGCTCTGTAGCTGATTTACGCTGGCACTGCTTTGTTAGGCATGCGCTCTTAAGTAGCATCCGTACAAAGTGCGGGCCCTGTTGGCTAGTCTAATGACGCAAAAGCCACAGACCGCTGTAGAAACCCTACAATTTTCCGACTTCAAGTCGAGCATCGAGTGATGTTACTCGCCAGTAACATAGTTGGGCTACAGTGTCCTCATGACCTCAAGCAACGATGCTTCTGCAAGCCCTGCCCTTCCCTACCAGGCACGTGGATCACTGAAGGGCCGCACCATTCTGATGTCCGGCGGCAGCCGCGGCATCGGCCTGGCAATCGCTACCCGCGCGGCACGTGACGGCGCCAACATCGTCATCATGGCCAAGACCGGGGAGCCACACCCCAAGCTTGAAGGAACGGTCTTCACGGCCGCCGAACAACTGGAAGCGGCGGGCGGCCAAGCGCTGCCGCTGGTGGGTGATGTCCGCAACGACGGCGACGTTGCCGCGGCGGTTGCCGCCGCCGTCGAACACTTTGGCGGAATCGACGTCGTGGTCAACAACGCCTCGGCGATAGACCTCTCCCGCACTGACGCAATTGACATGAAACGCTATGACCTCATGCAGGACATCAACGTCCGAGGCACCTTCCTGCTGTCCAAGCTCGCGCTTCCGGCTCTGCGGACATCGAACAACGCCCACATCCTGACGCTCTCGCCGCCGCTGAACCTTGACCCGAAGTGGGCAGGCATGCATCTGGCCTACACCATGGCCAAGTACGGCATGAGCCTCACCACGCTGGGCCTGGCCGAAGAACTCAAGAACGACGGCGTGTCGGTCAACTCGCTGTGGCCCTGCACGCTGATCGACACTGCCGCCATTCGGAATATGCCCGGCGGGGCACAGATCGTCCAAGCGGCCAGGGGCCCGGAAATCATGGCCGATGCGGCCCACGCTGTCCTGACCGGGGCGAACCTGTCCGCAGACTCAGGCGCTTCAGCAAGCAATACAGGCAACTTCTATACGGACGAACAGGTGTTGAGGGCTACCGGAGTATCCGACTTCAGGCCCTACAGTCTGGGTGCCCCGGAGGAGAAGCTGGTACCGGATATCTTCCTCTAAGCGGACAACTTCTTCCCGGACCGGTGTGGCTGGATAGGATTCTGTCTATGGACGTCGAACAGCCTGCCAGCAGCGAACCACGTGCCCCGCGCTTGGGCCTGGACCGCGATGCCCTGCTTCACCCCGACTTCCTCGCGGCCGCCGGTATTTCGCAATTGAAGATCGTGGAGACCACAGGCTCCACGAACGCCGATCTGCTGCGCGCCGTGACCATTGAGCCTAAGGAATGGGCAGACCTCGCGGTCCTTACCGCCGAGCACCAGACGGCGGCCCGGGGCCGGCTCGACCGTCACTGGGAGTCTCCCGAACGTTCGGCGATTTCCGTTTCGATCGTCCTGCGTCCCGTGAATTCCCAAGGCCTCCCCGTTCCCACCCAGAGCTATTCCTGGCTGTCCCTCCTGGGCGCGCTGGCCTTGCGCGAGACCCTCCTCGAAACCGCCGGCCTGCCCGCCGAGATCAAGTGGCCCAACGATGTCCTGGTCCGAGGCAAGAAGATCGCCGGGATCCTGGCCCAGATGGGACCGATGGGGGATGGATCCGTTCCGGCCGTGATCCTGGGCACCGGCCTCAACGTGACGCTCAGCGAAGATGAGTTGCCTGTCCCGACAGCGACGTCCCTTGTGCTCGAGGGTGCCACGACCACGGACCGCACCGTGCTTCTGCGGAACTACCTGTCACGCTTCGCGGCGCTCTACCGCAGTTTCTGCAATGCCGACGGCGACCCCACGGCGGGATTGGCCGGCGGATCTTCCCTGCACAAACGGGTGGAAGCTGTCATGGTCACCTTGGGACGCGAAGTGAAGGCGCATTTGCCCGGCGACCACGAATTGGTGGGGCATGCGTCCAGGCTGGATGAATATGGTTCCCTTTTGGTGGTGGACCATGGTGGCCGCGAGCACGTTGTGACCGCCGGCGACGTCGTCCATCTGAGGGCTACCGAAAGCGGTTATGCGTAAAGAGCTCCTGCGCGGGGAGCAAGTCATCGTGATTACGCGGCAGCAGCCCAGGGCGCTTTTCGGTCCCGTCCTGGCGTTCATCTTGGTCCCCGCCGCGGCGGCCTTCGCCTGTGCATGGATAGTCAAGGGCGGACCCGGTAAGTTGCTTCCGGTCATCACGAGTGATTGGACCCAATGGTTGGTGGCCGCATGCCTGGCCATCGTGGCGATCGTGCTGCTTGGCTACAGCCTTCCGCGATTCATCCGCTGGCGCGGCGTACGGTACATCCTGACAAGCGGCCGGATAGTTGCCCGTTTCGGAATGCTTCGCCGGGGAGACTGGCAGGTCCCGCTGGCCGCGGTGCGCAGCGTGGGGATCAAACAATCGCTGCTCCAACGGATATTGCGCTCCGGGAATATATCCTTGGATACCGGGCACCCCGGCGAGGCCGTTCTCGCGGATGTTCCGGAGGTCGGCAAGTTTCGAAGTTTCATCCTGGATGCCATGGCCGAGCTTCCGACAAATGTCGGGTTCGGCCCGGGCGCCGTACCGGAGCATGGCGACTTTGACGGTTTTGTTGGACCAGTTGACTACTCTGGTGCCGCGTTGCCCTGGGATGTGAGAGAAGGTGGAAGAGATGAGCGTTGACGAGCAGGAGCCTGAGTACATGGACCACGAGCCCGACGCCGTGCCCGAACCTTCCGTGGACCAAGCACCTACGGGGGTCCTCCCCGTGGTGTCCCCGCCGACCGGTGCATTGTCAGCAGAACGGCTTGCCATCAAAGCGCTGGAAACGCGGCTCTTGGGCGGCGAACGCAAACTCCGGCGGCGCGAAGTGGCGGCCGGAGCAGGCGTCTCGCTGTTGTCAGCCCGCAAACTGTGGCGGGCGCTGGGATTCCCGAATTTCGGTGACCAGGATGTAGCGTTCACCGAGCGCGACCTCGCGGCGCTTTCCACCATCCTCGACCTGGTCCGCGCCGGAAAGCTCACCGAGGAAGCTGCCATCTCCGTGACGCGCGCCATCGGTCAGATGACCGACCGCATGGTGGTGTGGCAAGTCGAGGCGCTGATTGAAGACATGGTGGTGCAGCAAGGCATCCCCGATGCCGTTGCCCGCAAGCAGCTCGTCAACGAACTGCCCAACCTTGTGGACGCCATGGAAGAGATCCTGCTGTACTCATGGCGACGCCAGATGAACGCCGGTGTGCAGCGCCTGGCCGTCCGTGCAGAGGCAGGTTTGCAGGCGAGCGAAGCAGGCCGCGAAGGAGATGAAGACGACGCTCCTTTGCCTTTGGCCCGCGCCGTAGGTTTTGCCGACCTCGTCTCCTACACGAGCCTGTCCCGCCGCATGAACGAGAAAACCCTGGCCCAGTTGGTCCAGCGCTTCGAGAACAAGTGCGCGGAGATCATCTCCATCGGCGGCGGACGCCTGGTCAAGACCGTCGGCGACGAAGTCCTCTACATCGCCGAGACGCCGGCCGCTGGTGCCGAGATCTCCTTGGCGCTCGCCCAAGCCTTCACGGAAGACGAAATCCTCCCGGAAGCCCGCGTGGCCATGGTCTGGGGACGGATCCTTTCCCGTCTCGGCGATATTTACGGCCCCACCGTCAACCTGGCGGCCCGCCTCACGGCCTTGGCTGAACCCGGCACGGTCCTCGTCGACGAGATGACGGCGGCAGCGCTGGGCCAGGACGAACGCTTCGTCCTGGTTCCGCAGACGGCCGAAAACGTTCGTGGTTTCGGGGAAATCCTTCCCGTCCGGCTTGCCCGCGGACTTGGCAAGGGACTGGTCCTCGACTGATGAATTCACCGTCCGCAGCAACCGCCCCTGAGCCGGGATTCACGTTGAGCTATGGCTTCGGGACGGACCGTGGACTCAGCCGGGAACTCAACGAAGACTCGCTCATCGCAAAGGATCCGGTCTTCGCGGTGGCTGACGGCATGGGCGGGCATGAGGCAGGCGAGATTGCCAGCGCGTTGTGCGTGCGTACCCTCGGCAGCATGCCGCAATTGGCGCCGGGAGTCCGCACGGCAACTGCCGTTGCCCTGCAAAGGTGCATCCTGGCTGCCGACTCCCAGATCCGGAATGCCACGGGTGGCCGCGCTGGAACAACGCTCACCGGCGTCGTCGTCGCCGAGCATATGGGCGTCCCGTATTGGCTGGTCATGAACATCGGCGATTCACGGACGTATCGGGTGAACGGGGGCGAATTCAGGCAGATCAGCGTGGACCATTCGGAAGTCCAGGAACTCGTGGAGGCCGGAAGCATCACGCGGGAAGAAGCCACGGTGCATCCGCGCCGCAATGTGGTGACCCGCGCCCTCGGCACAGGGGGCGAAAACGAAGCGGACTTCTGGTTGCTGCCCATCCAGGACGGGGATCGGATGCTGATCTGCTCGGACGGACTCACCGGGGAGCTGGGCGACGAGCACATGTTCCGGATCTTGAGGACGGTTGAGAAGCCCCAGGACGCGGTGGATGCCCTCATCCACGAAGCGTTGCTGAGTGGCGGGCGGGACAATGTGACCGCGATTGTGGTTGATGCCAGGATCGAGTTGAACGACGCCGCAGGGACCGGCACCGGCTCTTCCTGATGGCCTTTGCAGGGAACGGGATTTGCGACATGCCCGGACTATGTAGGAAGATTCCGGTCAATACCACCCCAACTCCGGGCGGCCCGTGCCGTCCTGCAGAGGTAAACATGACCCAACGCTCCTCAGCGCGCTCTGGCGGCGCGACCCGTGCCGCCGTGCGACGCCCGTTCTCCGTTGCCCTCGCGGGCATTGCCATGGCCGTGGTGATGTGCGCCTTCCCGTTGCTTTCGGCCCATGCCGAGACCACTCTGGCTCCTCAGAATAGCCAATCGACCACTGCCCCGACCCCGGCCCCGGACCCGGCACCAACCGAGCCCACGCCAACCCAGCCGATAATCGTGGACCCGGCGCCCTCCAAGCCACCCGTCGTCGTGCCGGTGGCCCCGGCACCAGCCCCGGTGGCGCCCGCGCCCGCCGCGCCCGAACCGGCCCCCATGACTCAGGTGACCGTGGAACCGGAACCCAGCGTGGCGCCGTCGGAGGCTTCTGTCGCCTCCAGCCCGGCGACCCCGTCGAACAGCCCGACGGCGAGCGCCTCGCCGTCGGCATCGTCCAATTGGAATACCCCCATCCAGGACGGGCTCAAGGCCACGCAAGCTGCCTCGGTGAGCGGCACCAAAGGACCGGGCTCGGACATGTTCGCCGTGATCGCGATCATGGGCGGCGTGCTTTTGGTGGCGGCCGGAGGCATTGCCTTCGCCTTGTGGAGCCGCCACCGCTTTACGCACTGATACCCGCTTGTGATTCCTGCTTGTGATCCCTGCTTCCCGTCCGGGGGCCGTATTTTGTCGCGGCTTTGCGGCAAGATAGGTACGTGAGCACAGCAGAGAGCGAAACCGCAGTTCCAACGGAAGCCGTACGGGAAGAGTACGAAAACCTCGCAGACCTCGTCCGCAAGTACCGCTACGCGTACTACCAGGAAGATGCGCCGACGGTTTCGGATGCCGAGTTCGACTCCCTGTACCGCCGCCTCGAGGAGCTCGAGGCCCTGCATCCCGAGCTCGTGTCCAACGATTCGCCCACACAGGAAGTAGGCGGCGAGGTGTCGGCTGCTTTCGCCGCCGTCGAGCACCTCCAGAGGATGTACAGCCTGGAGGACGTCTTCTCGCTCGACGAGTTGGAAGCGTGGGTCCGCAAGGCCGAGGCTTCGGTCGAAAAGCTGGGCACGGCGGCTTCCCGCATTGCGTGGCTGACGGAGCTGAAGATCGATGGCCTGGCAGTGAACCTGCTGTACCGCGACGGCAAGCTGGTCCGTGCCGCCACGCGCGGAGACGGCACCACGGGCGAGGACATCACCCACAACGTGCTCACCATCAAGGAGATCCCGCGCCAGCTCAGCGGCAGCGGATATCCGTCCGAGGTGGAAATCCGGGGCGAAGTCTTCATTCCGTCCAAGGCATTCGCCGAATTCAACGAAGCGCTGATCGAGGCCGGCAAGGCGCCGTTGGCCAACCCCCGCAACGCCGCGGCCGGCTCCCTGCGCCAGAAAGACCCCGCGGAAACCGCCAAGCGTCCGTTGCGGATGTTCGTCCACGGCATCGGGGCACGCGAAGGCCTCGACTCCACGAGCCAGTCGGAAACGTACAAGCTGCTGGAGGAATGGGGCTTGCCGGTCAGCCCCTACCTGAAGGTCCTGGACTCCTTCGAGGAGGTCCTCGACTTCATCAAGCACTTCGGCGAACACCGGCACGACCTCCTGCACGAGATCGACGGCATCGTGGTCAAAATCGACGACTTCGCCACGCAGCGTGCCCTCGGTTACACCTCGCGCGTGCCGCGATGGGCCGTTGCCTACAAATACCCGCCGGAGGAAGTCCACACCAAGCTGCTGGACATCCAAGTCAACGTCGGCCGCACCGGCCGCGTCACTCCCTACGGGGTAATGGAACCGGTCAAAGTGGCCGGATCCACTGTGGAGATGGCCACCCTGCACAACCAGGACGTGGTCAAGGCCAAGGGCGTCATGATCGGCGACATCGTGATTCTCCGGAAGGCCGGAGACGTCATTCCTGAGATCGTCGGGCCGGTATTGGCGCTGCGCGATCAGCAGGATCCTCCTGTGCGCGAGTTCGTGATGCCCACGGAATGCCCCTCCTGCCACACGCCCCTTGCTCCGGCGAAGGAGGGCGACGTCGATATCCGCTGCCCCAACGCGAAGTCGTGCCCCTCCCAGCTGCGCGAGCGTGTCTTCCACGTCGCGAGCAGGGGAGCCTTCGACATCGAGGCTCTCGGGTGGGAGGCAGCCATCGCACTCACCCAGCCTGCGGAACCGGAAACTCCGCCCCTGCGCAGCGAGGCGGCCTTGTTCAGCCTCACGCCGGAGGACCTCGCCGACGTCCGCATCCACCGCGAGAAGCGCTCCAAAGGCGTGGGCACGGGAACGTTCGAATTGGTGCCCTACTTCTATTCCAAGGCCACCGCCAAGACCCCTTCCAAACCCACCGCCACCACCGAGAAACTGTTCAAGGAACTTGAGAAAGCCAAGACGCAACCTCTCTGGCGCGTCCTGGTTGCCCTTTCCATCCGGCACGTCGGCCCCACTGCGTCCCGTGCCCTGGCCACGGCCCTCGGGAGCATGGACGCCATCCGGGCCGCCTCCGAGGAGGAACTGGCCAACGTTGACGGGGTGGGACCGACCATCGCCGCGGCACTCAAGGAATGGTTCGCCGTTGACTGGCACCAGGAAATCGTGGATAGCTGGGCAGCTGCCGGGGTGCGCATGGTTGACGAGCGCGACGCCGGCATCCAGCGGAACCTGGAAGGCCTCACCATCGTGGTGACAGGCTCTTTGCCCACCCTAAGCCGGGACGAAGCCAAGGAAGCCATCATCATCAGGGGCGGCAAAGCGGCGGGCTCGGTTTCCAAGAACACCAGTTACGTCGTGGCCGGCGAGAACGCAGGCTCCAAGCTGGACAAGGCTGAGCAACTCGGCATCCGGGTACTGGACGAGGACGGCTTCAAGGCATTGCTCGACGGCGTCCTGGAACCCGCCGGCGGCACGGCTCCGGATGATGAAGACGCAGCCGTTGCCCTGGCGGGCGCTGCGGCGGCGGAAGTGGACGCTGCCGAATGACGGCCGATGTCTTGGAGCTTCTCGCTGTTGCCCGCGTGGCGGCGGCGGCAGGAGCGGAGGTGCTCGCCGCCCGGCCAGCCGGCCCCGGCTCGGCGCGGAACCTCGGCGTCGTGAACAAGGGTGACGCCGGCGACTGGGTGACGGCCTTCGACGTCGCGGCGGAGAACGCTGTGCGGGACGCAATTACCGCAGCACGCCCGCACGACACCATCACGGGCGAGGAGCACGGCACCACCCGGCCCGAGCAGCCCAGCGGCTACCGATGGTCCATCGATCCTTTGGACGGCACCACCAACTTCATCCGGAACATCGTCTACTACGCCACGTCCGTGGCCGTTGCGGATGCCGACGGCGTCTGGCTGGCCGGCGTCGTCAACGCCCCCGCGCTGGGACGCATCTACTCGGCGGCACGCGGCCATGGGGCGTGGCTTGAAGAGAATGGGCAGCGCACCCAGCTGAGCGGACCGCTCCTGGGCCGGACGGGACTGATTGTGGCCTCCGGGTTCAGCTACGATCCCGCCACGAGGGCTGAGCAATTCGCCGGTCTCGGGAACCTCATGGAAGGCTTCGCCGATCTCCGGCGGCTCGGCTCCGCCGCGTTGGATCTGTGCCTCGTGGCTGATGGCACGCACGACGCCTTCGGAGAACGCGGGCTCAACGAACACGACTACGCGGCTGGTGCGTTGATCGCCGAGGAAGCCGGATGCTGGGTCCGCCGCCCACGGCTGACCAGCCCCCTGGATGGCGGCCCCACGGATGCGGATCGTTTGGAAGCGTGGACCTGCGCGGGAACCCTCGAGCTCTCGGGCAAGTTCCCGCTCTAAGGCCCTTCACCTTGGCCCCGACGACGCGGGATGACCGCCGTCGTCGGGGCTTTGTGGCTGGCTGCGCGTCTGGACCCTTCGTCGTTAGGCCCCGGCCGCGGCGAGCGACCCAAGCTCCGAGAAGCGGTTCGTCGGTCGGTCCAGGCCGTAGTGGTCCCGCAGCGTGCTGCCCGTGTATTCGGTGCGGAACAGCCCCCGGTGGCGCAGCACCGGCACCACGCGGTCAACAAAGGTTTCGAGACCCGACGGTAGAACGGCCGGCATGATGTTGAAGCCGTCGGCCGCGCCGTTTTCGAACCATAGTTGGATCGCGTCGGCCACTTGCTCCGGCGTTCCCGCGAAAGTCAGGTGGCCGCGGCCTCCTCCCAGCCTGCCGATCAGTTGGCGTACCGTGAGTTTCTCGCGGCGGGCAAGCTCCACAATGAGGGTGTAGCGGCTCTTTGCGCCTTCGATCGAGTCCTCGTCCGGAAGATCGGCGGGAAGTTGGCGGTCGAGGGGCAGGTCCTCTGGGTTCACGCGGAGCGTCTTGGCCAGCTCGGCCCTCGCGTATTCGGGCCGGATCAGCTCATCCAGTTCGCGTTCCAGGCGCAGTGCTTCGGCATGCGTGGAGGCGATCACCGGGACAATACCCGGCAGGATCTTGATGCCCTCGGCCGCCCGGCCAAGCGCGACCGTCCGGGCCTTGAGGTCTCCGTAGAACGCCTGGGCATCTTCCAGGGTTTGCTGGGCCGTGAACACGGCCTCGGCGTACCTGGCGGCCAGGCCCTTGCCGTTCTCGGAGGAGCCGGCCTGGACAATCAAGGGATGGCCTTGGGGGGAGCGCGGCACGTTGAGCGGTCCGCGGACCCGGAAATGCTTGCCCACGTGGTTGATGGGCCGGACCTTGGTTGAGTCTGCCCAGACGCCAGCTTCCTTGTCGGCAATGACCGCGTCGTCCTCCCAGCTGTCCCAGAGCTTGGCGGCCACCTCGAGGAACTCGGCCGCTCGTTCATAGCGGGCGGCATGGGCGGGCTGATCGTCGATGCCGAAGTTCCGGGCGGCTTCCGGTCCGGCTGTGGTCACCACATTCCAACCGGCCCGTCCGCCGCTGACGAAGTCCACCGAGGCGAAGCGCCTGGCCAGGTTGAAGGGATCGTTATACGTGGTGGATGCAGTGGCGATGAGTCCGATCTTTTCGGTGGCGGCTGCGATTGCGGTGAGCAGCACTGTCGGTTCCAGCTTGCCCGCGGGACGGCGTCCGACGTCGCCGAAGATCACGGGGGAGTCTGCGAAGAAGATGGAGTCGAACGTGCCGCGCTCTGCGATCCGTGCGAGGTTTTGGTAGTGCCGGATGTCGGTGCTGGCGCGCGGGTTGCTTTCCGGCAGCCGCCACGAAGCCTCGTGGTGTCCGGTGCTCATGAGGAATGCGTTGAGGTGGAGTGTGCGTTGCTGGGGGCTCATCTGTGTTCCTTTCGTTGTCTCCTGGCCGCCAATCAACCACGAGACAACCGCCCCGCGCCAGCATCGCGAAACCTTCCCGCAACAGCAGGAAACCGGGCTTCACAGCCGGAAACCGGACTCAATCTGGCGCCACGCGAAGCAATGTTTGAGCGGCCTCCGACGCTCGCTCACTTATGTGGGGTTTCTCGCCGACGCTCGCTCACATATATCTGAGCGGGCGTTGGGTGGAACGGCCTGGTATCTGAGCGGGCGTTGGGGGATTGGGGTGGATATCTGAGCGGGCGTTGGGGGATTGGGGTGGATATCTGAGCGAGCGTCCGAGGCGGGCTGGACGACGCAAAGCCGCCCACCGCCGTCGTACTTTAAGACGCTCGCTCACTTATGTGGGGTTTCCCGCCGACGCTCGCTCACTTAAGTGAGCGAGCGTTGGGTGGAACGGCCTTGTATCTGAGCGGGCGTTAGGCCCCGGGTGATAGTTCGGTCACGGAAACACCGCTTTGGCACCCCGGGCACCTCGGGCGCGACTACCATGGATCAGTGCATTCGCAGATTACCGTCCGACCCGCCCTGCCCGAAGACTACGACGCCGTAGCCCGTATCACGATGTCGTCTTACGTGACCGCTGGCTACTATGGCAGCCCGGACCACCCATACCTGGAGAAGCTGCGCGACGTGGCCGGCCGCGCCCGGTACGCCGACGTTTTCGTCGCCGAACGCGACGGCCAGGTTATCGGATCCGTCACGTCGGCGAAGGCCGGATGCGACTTCTCGGACATCGGCCTTCCGGACGAACTCGAAATGCGTACGTTGGTGGTTGATCCGGAGGTTCAGCGCTCCGGCGCGGGACGGGCACTGGTCCAGGCCGTCGTCGACCAAGCCCGCTCCATGGAAGGCATCAACGCCGTCTCCCTCACCACGGGCGCAACGTGGGAAAGCGCCAACGCCCTCTACGCCAAAACCGGATTCGAGCGCGAACCGGAGCGGGATTGGTTCGTACCCGGGACCGACATAAAACTGTTCGTTTATCGGCAGGATGTGCGCCAGCCATAAAGTTTCCTCGTAAACCCCGGTCATCGGGCCGGGTGCGGAAACTGAGAAAGGCGCGGCATGCGCAAGACATTCGGCACGGGCTCGGTCTGGGAACAGGCACTTGGATACTCCCGAGCGGTCCAGGTGGACAACACGCTCTTCATTTCGGCCACGGCGGCGTCGGGACCTGATGGCATCGTCGGTGACGACTTCTACTCGCAGACCAAATACATCCTCGAAAAGCTGGGTGCGGTCCTGGCCGACGCCGGGTTCGACTACGAGGACGTCGTGCAGTCCAAGCTCTATCTGACCGACATCACCAAATGGGAAGACGCCGGCCGCGCGCACGGCGAGGTGTTCGGCGAGATCCGGCCCACCCTTTCCCTGGTCCACGTCTTGCCGTTCCTCGACCCGGAGATGCTGGTCGAAATCGAACTGGTAGCCCAGAAGAGCGCCTAAACAGCCCAACTGACTCGCAGTAAGTGTCGTTTTGACGCCTCATAACGACACTTACTGCGAGTCAGTTGGGTGGGAACTACTTGGGTGGGCGAGTCAGTTGGGGGAGAGTCGCGCGGGGACGCCGTAGCGGTGTTCCGGGCGGCCGGTGCTGCCGTAGCGCAGTTGGATTTCGACGGCGCCATCGTCGGCCAGCGAGGACAGGTACCGTTGCGCCGTGGCGCGTGAGACGCCCACCCGTTCCGCTACTTCCGTGGCCGAGTATTGTTCCCCCGGCGCCAAGGATTCCAGTACCGATGTTTCGGTCGCCGATCGCGGCTTTCCCGACGGCGCCACGTCCCCCGCGACGAGCGCCCGCTTGGCCCTTTCGATTGTGTCCTGGTCCACCGCATGCTGCCGGCCCAGGATCCGCCGGTATCTGGCATAGGAGCGCAATTGCTGCGACAGCGATTCGGCGGTGAACGGTTTGAGCAGGTATGCCAAGGCACCCCGCCGGAGGGCTGTCCTGATGGA
Source organism: Arthrobacter sp. efr-133-TYG-120 (assembly GCF_030209785.1). NCBI lineage: Bacteria > Bacillati > Actinomycetota > Actinomycetes > Micrococcales > Micrococcaceae > Arthrobacter > Arthrobacter sp. efr-133-TYG-120. Next base: position 53,263 of record NZ_JARVRI010000015.1, on the reverse strand, counting down.
CACGGCGTCGGAAGCCGCGGTCAGCATCATGGCATCCACATCGAGTTGCCCCAGGAGATCCAGGCCCGAACCGTCCGGCAGGTAGACATCCAGCAACACGAGGTCCGGCCGAAGGCTATGCACGGACTGCAATGCCTGCGCCGTCGAACCCACCGGGGCCAGGGCCAGGAAACCGGCCACGGAGTCCACGTAGGCGGCATGGAGCTTGGCGACGTGGAAATCGTCATCCACAATCAACACCCTGAAGTCTTCGCTCATTGGTGTCCTTCCTTGCGTTCGGCTGCGGGTGGTTCGGCTGCTGCGGAGGATTCTGCCAATGAGGCATCGCCCGGCTTGCCGGTAACCCCCGGCATCGTGGCCATGAAGACGGCGCCCGGGCCGCCGGACGAGCCGGGGTCCAGGACGCGCACGTCGCCACCGCGACGCCGGGCGAGTTGCCGGACCAGCGCGAGCCCGAGTCCCTGCCCGCCTGCCCTGGCGATGACGCCTTCGGCGGGTTCCGCCGTCGTGAACCCCTCCACGAAAACCCTTTCGGGCTCGACACCGCCGAGGCCGTCGCCGGAGTCCCCGACGACGATATGCAGCGTGCCGCCGTCGGGCCCTGGTTCGTCGAGCAGCTCAAGCTCCACCCAGCGTTGCGTCGAAGAGCCGGCGACGGCGGCATTGACGGCGTTGTCGATCAGGTTGCCAAGCACGGTGGTGACGTCCTGTGGCTCGGTGACGTGCTCCCGCACCAGCGTCTCCGGGCCGATCCGCAACGCCACCCCTCGCTCGTCCGCTTCCACGCTCTTCGCGCCGACGAACGCCTGCAGATAGGGATCCTGGAGGAGTTCGGCTTGCTGCACGGGAAACTTCAGGGGGCCGGTGGCCGAGATCCTGGCGAGGTAGTCCTTGGCCTGGCCGTGCTGGCCGATGCTCATGAATCCGGCGATCGTATGGAGCTGGTTCGCGAATTCGTGGCGCTGGGCCCGGAGGGCGGCGGACATGGTGCCCACGGCGTCGAGCTGGCGCGTCAGCTGCTGCAGCTCGGTACGGTCCCTGAGCATGACCACCCAGCCGAGATCCTCTTTGCGGTGCAGCGCCTTGCGGGCGTTGGCAACCAAGACCCGCCCGCCCGCGACGATTTCCACGGCTTCGGCGTCGTGCGCAGAGGGTTGCGTGAGGGCTTTGAGCTGCGCTGGGACGGGGGCATTCCCCCAATCGGTGCCCGCCAAGTCCGTGCCGGACCAGTCCGAGCCCGCCGCGGCAGGGGAGCCGGGAGTTACCGCGCCTTCCGGCATGCCGAGCAGCCGCCTGGCCGCGGCATTGAAGACCGTGATGCGGCCATCGGCGGAAATGCCGATCACGCCGTCGTCCACTCCTTGAAGCACGGCAACCTGGTCATGAACCAGGGTGCTGATTTCTTCGGGTTCGAGGCCCAACGTCAGGCGTTGCAAACGGCGGCGGAGGAGGAATGACGCCAGAACCCCGGCAACCAGGGAGCCTGCCGCGGTCACGGCAATCGGGACGATGTCCTTGGCAAGGCTCTGGCTGAGCGACTCCATCGAATAGCCCACACTGACTTCGCCCACCACCGTGCCTGCGGAACCCGTCCCTGCGGAACCCGTCCCTGCGGAACCCGGAGCGAAGACCGGGACCTTGGCACCCGCGGACGGTCCCAGAGTGCCTGTGTTCCGGGTGGTGACTTCCTTCCCCGACAGCGCATCCGAGGGATCCGTGCTGACCCGTTCGCCCAGCCGGACCAAGTCCGGGTGGGCAAGCCGCAAGCCGGTCTCGTCCGTGACCACCACGAACAAAGCACCAGTGCGGCTCCTGGCAGCCTCGGCAGCAGCCTGGATGGGGCCGGCCGCGAGCACTGCAGGAGGCGGCGTTCCCGGCTCGTTGCTGATGGCTTGGACCTGGGAACGGAGCGCGGGATCCGAAGCCACGGTGCGTGCCAAAGTCAGCGCCTGGTTTTCCGCCTCCGTGCCGATCCGCCCATAGACGAGCCACGCATGCACGGTGCCGCTAAGCAGCACGACCAAGAGAACGACCCCCAGTTGCAAGAGCAGGGTCTGCGTCGAGAACCGCAGGGCAAGCCTGGGCATGCTGCCTCCTTCCGGCGGGGATTGGCCGGCTGGAGCGGGGCAGCAGCGGCGCTGTACTTCTACGTTCTACCTCTCCATTGAAGCATTGAGCACAATGAGCAAAATGCTCTCAATCAGCAGTATGTCCATCAAATCCCACAAACGCCTTGCTGTGAGCGTCGCCACTATAGGTTCTGTATCGCGCATCACATCGACGTGATGCCGTTCACTGTAGTAAGGAGCCGGCTGTGCTGGTATTGCTTGGATTCGCAATGATTGCGGTGTTCATGATCCTGATCATGACAAAGAAGTTGACGCCCGTTCTGGCGCTGATCATCGTTCCCACCATCTTCGGCCTGTTTGCCGGTGCCGGTCTTGGCATCGGGCCAATGGTTATGGATTCGATGAAGTCCATGACGTCCACGGCCGCACTCCTGATGTTCGCGATCGTTTACTTCGGACTCATGATCGACGTCGGACTGTTCGACCCGTTGGTGAAGTTGATTCTCCGCAAGCTGGGCAACGACCCCGCCAAAGTGGTCTTGGGCACCGCCATCCTCGCGGCCGCTGTATCGCTCGACGGCGACGGCTCCACCACCTTCATCCTCACCACCGCGGCGATGCTGCCTGTCTACCTCCGTTTGAAGATGAGCCCCGTGGTCCTGACCTGTGTGGCCGGCCTCGCCAACGGCACCATGAACATCCTGCCGTGGGGCGGTCCCACTGCCCGCGCAGCCACAGCCCTCAAGATCGACGTCAACGACGTGTTTGTTCCGATGGTCCCGTCCCTCATCGCCGGCCTCGTCGTCGTCTTCGTGTTCTCCTGGCTCCTGGGCCTGCAGGAACGCAACCGCCTCCGCGCCACCGCTCCCGAGATCTGGGGCGACGTCGCCGACGCAGGGGACGTGTTCGACGGCGGCACGCGCCGCGGCGCTGGCGGCACCGGATCCTCGGGCCGCGGTTTCGGCCCGGGCCGCGGCGGGACTGGCACCGGCGGAGGTTCCGGCGTCGTGGTCCTGGAACGCACCGAAACCTTGGTTGACCTCGCCGACATCGGCTTGACCGACACCGCACTCGATCCCCACCGCAAGACCCTGCGCCCGAAGCTCTTCTGGTTCAACCTCGGCCTCACCGTCGCCGTGATGGTCATGCTCGTGGCCAACCTTGTGCCGCTGCCCTACGTCTTCATGGTGGGCTCCGCGATTGCCCTGCTGGTGAACTTCCCGAAGGTCAAGGAACAAGGCGCGCAGTTGGTGGCCCACGCACCGTCCATCGTGGCGGTGGTCAGCATGGTCATGGCGGCGGCTGTCCTCACGGGTGTCCTCAACGGCACGGGCATGGTCAAGGAAATGTCCGCGTGGCTGGTCCACATCATCCCCGCCGAGATGGGTCCGTTCATGGGCGTCATCACCGGCCTGCTCAGCATCCCCATGACGTTCTTCATGAGCAACGACGCCTTCTACTTCGGCGTCCTGCCGGTCCTGAGTGAAACCGCCGCGCACTACGGCATCAGCGGCGCGGAAATGGCCCGGGCCTCCATCACCGGCCAGCCTTTCCACCTCCAGAGCCCCTTGGTCCCCGCGATCCTGTTGCTCGTCTCGCTTGCCAAGGTGGAACTGGGCGACCACCACAAGAAGGTCCTGTGGCGCACAGCGGTCATCTCGGTCGTCATGCTCGCAGTGGGCATGCTGACGGGAGCCATCGGCATCGGGTAACAAAGCACCCAGCAACGCGGGGTCACTTACGGCCCATTCGGGACCTCCGGATGGGCCGTAAGTGACCCCGCGTTGTTCGTCGTCCAACCCACGTAGACTAGTCCGGAAAACCATTTGAACTTTGCAGGGGAGATCCATGGCTGCGATCAACCGTGACGACGTCGCGCATCTTGCGCGTCTGGCTCACATTGAAATGAGTGCCGAAGAGCTGGACAGGATGGCGGGCGAGCTCGCCGTCATCGTCGATTCGGTGAAGTCCGTCAGCGAAGCCGCCGGGGACGATGTCCCGGCTACGTCCCACCCGATTCCGTTGAACAACGTGTTCCGCGAAGACGTTGTGGGCCACACGTTCACGGCCGAACAGGCGCTGTCCGGGGCTCCGGATTCCTTCGAGGGCCGCTTCAAGGTTCCGGCAATCCTGGATGAGGACTAAGCGAATGACTGAATTGAACAACTCCGAACTCATCCGCTTGTCCGCGGCTCAGCTGGCCGCCAAGCTGGCCGCGCGCGAGGTCACGTCCGTCGAGGTCACCCAGGCGTACCTGGACCGGATTGCCGACGTTGACGGGCAAGTCAACGCATTCCTGCACGTCAACGCTGAAGAGGCGCTCGCCGTAGCCGCCGAGGTGGACGCGATACGCGCCGCCGGAGGTGCCGAAGCCGAAGCGCTGCACGAACTCGCCGGCGTACCCATCGCCGTCAAGGACCTCATCGTCACCATCGGCCAGCCCACCACGGCCGGCTCCAAGATCCTCGAGGGCTGGCACAGCCCCTACGACGCCACCGTCATCAAGAAGCTGCGCGCAGCGAAGATGCCCATCCTGGGCAAGACCAACCTGGACGAATTCGCCATGGGTTCCTCCACGGAACACTCGGCGTACGGCCCCACCCGCAACCCGTGGGACCTGGACCGCATCCCCGGCGGCTCGGGCGGTGGCTCCGCGGCCGCCGTCGCGGCCTTCGAAGCTCCGCTGGCCCTCGGCACGGACACCGGCGGATCCATCCGCCAGCCTGGCGCCGTCACCGGCACGGTCGGCATGAAGCCCACCTACGGTGCCGTTTCCCGTTACGGCGCCATTGCCATGGCGTCGTCGCTGGACCAGATCGGTCCGGTTTCGCGGACCGTGCTGGACTCGGCCCTGCTGCAGGAAGTCATCGGTGGACACGACCCCTTCGACTCCACCTCGCTGACGGACCCCTTCGATACGCTCGTTTCCGCAGCCAAGACGGGCAACGTCACCGGCATGAAGATCGGCATCGTCAAGGAACTCCACGGCGAGGGCTACCAGGCCGGCGTCGAGAACCGTTTCAACGAGTCCCTTGAGCTGCTCAAGGAGGCCGGCGCGGAAATCGTCGAGGTTTCCTGCCCCAACTTCAAGTACGCGCTGGGCGCCTACTACCTGATCATGCCGTCCGAGGTTTCGAGCAACCTGGCCAAGTTCGACGGCGTCCGCTACGGCTTGCGTGTCCTGCCCAAGGACGGTCCCATGACGATCGAACGTGTCATGGGTGCCACTCGCGCCGCCGGTTTCGGCGATGAGGTCAAGCGCCGCATCATCCTGGGCACCTACGCCCTGAGCGCCGGCTACTACGACGCCTACTACGGTTCGGCGCAGAAGGTCCGCACGCTGATCCAGCGCGACTTCGACGCCGCGTTCGCGCAGGCCGACGTCCTGATTTCGCCGACGGCTCCCACGACGGCCTTCAAGCTGGGGGAGAAGCTGGACGATCCGCTGGCCATGTACCTCAACGACGTCGCCACCATCCCGGCGAACATGGCCGGTATCCCGGGCTTGTCCCTGCCTGGCGGCCTGGCCGACGAAGACGGCCTGCCCGTAGGCATCCAGCTGCTGGCGCCTGCCCGCGAGGACGCCCGCCTGTACCGCGTGGGCGCTGTCCTTGAATCCTTGCTTGAAGAGAAGTGGGGTGGCCCGCTGTTGGCGAAGGCACCTGAATTGAAAAACGCAGGTCTCGGTACCGCATTCAACACCGCCGGAGGTTCCAACTGATGTCTACCGACGCCATCCTCAGCTTCGAAGAGGCCATGGAGAAGTACGACCCCGTCCTTGGCTTCGAGGTCCACGTGGAGCTCAACACCAAGACCAAGATGTTCTCCTCCGCTCCGAATGTCTTCGGCGACGAGCCGAACACCAACGTCAACGAGGTTGACCTTGGCATGCCCGGCGTCCTGCCCGTGGTGAACAAGACGGCGGTAGAGTCTTCCATCAAGATCGGCCTTGCCCTGAACTGCAAGATCGCCGAGTCCTGCCGCTTCGCCCGGAAGAACTACTTCTACCCGGACACCCCGAAGAACTTCCAGACGTCCCAGTACGACGAGCCCATCGCGTACGACGGCTACCTGGACATCGAGCTCTCGGACGGCACTGTGTTCCGCGTCGAGATCGAGCGCGCGCACATGGAGGAGGACGCCGGCAAGCTGACCCACATGGGTGGCGCCACCGGTCGCATCCAGGGCGCCGACTATTCGTTGGTGGACTACAACCGTTCCGGTGTTCCGCTCGTCGAAATCGTCACCAAGCCGATCGAGGGCGCGGGTAGCCGGGCACCTGAGCTCGCCAAGGCCTACGTGGCCGCAGTACGCGAAATCGTCAAGAACCTCGGCGTTTCCGACGCCAAGATGGAACGCGGCAACGTCCGCTGCGACGCCAACGTCTCGCTGCGCCCGCACGGCCGCGAACGTTTCGGCATCCGTTCCGAAACGAAGAACGTGAACTCGCTGCGCGCCGTCGAGCACGCCGTCCGTTACGAAATCCAGCGCCACGCAGCCGTCCTGGATTCCGGCGAGCCGGTCATCCAGGAAACGCGCCACTGGCACGAGGACACGCGCACGACGACGTCGGGCCGCGCAAAGTCCGACGCCGACGACTACCGCTACTTCCCGGAGCCGGACCTCGTTCCGGTCCTGGCGTCCCGTGAATGGGTCGAAGAACTCCGCGCCACGCTGCCCGAGCCGCCCGCGGCGCGCCGCAAGCGGCTCCAGGCCGACTGGGGCTATTCGGACCTCGAGTTCCGCGACGTCGTGAACGCCGGCGTCATGGACTCCATCGAGGAGACCATCGCCGCCGGTGCCAGCGCCTCCGTGGCCCGCAAGTGGTGGATGGGCGAGATTGTCGGACGCGCCAAGACGGCCGACGTCGATCCTTCCGAACTCGGCGTCACGCCGGAAACCATCGTGGAGCTCAACAAGCTCGTCGAGGGCGGCAAGATCAACAACAAGATGGCTTCCCAGGTGCTCGACGGCGTCCTCGCCGGCGAGGGCACCCCGGCCGAGATCGTGGAGAAGCGCGGCCTCGCGGTCGTGTCCGACGACGGCCCCCTGCTGGAAGCGATCGACGCCGCACTGGCGGCCCAGCCCGACGTTGCGGAGAAGATCCGCGGCGGCAAGCTTCAGGCCATCGGTGCGATCGTCGGCGGAGTCATGAAGGCCACCCGAGGGCAGGCCGACGCGGGCCGCGTCAAGCAGCTGATCCTGGAGCGGCTCGGCGTCGAAGGCTGACCACCCGCGCCTCACCCAACTGAGTCGCAGTTAATGTCGTTCTGAGCCGTCAAAACGACAACAACTGCGACTTAGTTGTGTCTGGATCCACAGCCCCCACACAGCTTCAAGCGTCATCATGGAGTCATCAGTTCTTTGCTGCCCGCCCCTTACCGGCCCGGGGAGGAGCGGAGAAAGGATTCGGCCATGTCCACCATGACTCCGGGGGTTCGTAAGGCCCTCATCGCCGGCGGTATTGCCGTCGTCTTGAGCGGCGGTGGTGTGGCCGCAGTCTGGGCTGCCGGCCAGATCATCCCCGCGTACGTGGTAAGCGCGACGCCGACAAGTACGGCGTCGCCCGCCACGCCGTCGCCCGGGGCTACGTCGCCCGCCACGCCGTCGCCCGGCAAGGCCAGGCCGTTCCCCGTGCTTCCCCGCGGCATCGCAGGTCCGGGGATCCACGGTGAGTTCACGGTCAAGAACAAGGACGGCAGCTACACGACGCTCGTGTCGCAGCGAGGCACCGTGCAGTCCGTCAGCGATTCGAGCATTTCCGTCAAGAGCGATGACGGCTTCACGCAGAGCTACGCGATCACATCGTCGACCACCATCGTCAAGCTCCCCGCTTCCGGAACGGGCACGCAAGGCCGGCGGCCATCGCCCCAAACCATCAAGGCCACCGACCTGAAGACGGGCGACACTGTCGCAGTCTCCGGCACGAAGAGCGGCACCACAGTCACGGCCACACGCATTATCGCAGGTACCTTGCCTGCTGGGCCCAGTGATGGCGGACGGCGGTTGGGCTACGGGAGCGTCTCTTCCTGAACGCTGTTCGAGCTGACCCTGCGCCCGCTCGTCTGGCTATGATGCTACTACCGCCGCACCACGCCCGTGGTCCGGCGGCTTAGCCACGAAGGAGACGAATGCGCCCCACGATCAAGTCCGTGGCGGCGGCAGCCGGGGTCTCGACGGCGACCGTGTCCTATGTGCTTTCAGGCAGGAGCGGCAAAGACGGCAGCAGGAGCGGTTCCGGGGTGGCCCCCGCTACCGTGCTTCGGGTTCAAGAGGCTGCCCTCGCCCTCGGATATCGCCCCAACCAATCGGCACGGGCAATCCGCACCGGACGAACGAACCTGCTCATGTTGTCGCTCACCATGATCTCGGATCCGTGGGCATTGGATGTGAGCCGCGCTGTTGGTACGGCTGCGGCCCGACGAGGCATTACGCCGATGATCCTGGCCGATACCGACTGGCGGGTGGCCCTCAAACGGCAAAACGCGGACGTGACATTCATCGACGGCGCCGACGAGCCCGGCGATGTCGAACTGCTGGCACAGGCGGCAAGGTTGCAGCGCCTGGTGGTCTTCAGCGACACCATGGAACCTGAGGGATTCGACGTCGTGCGGCCGGTGGTTGGTTCGTCGTGCGATCTGGCAGTGGAGCACCTCACCGCGCGGCACCGCCGCGTGGCTTGCCTGATCTCATCGGCACCGTCGATGAGCACCCTGGACATCCGCTTGGGTGCCTACACCCGCGGCCTTGCCAAGGCTGGTTTGGAGTACCGGGACGACTACGTCGAGGCGTATGACCGCGACGGACTCAGCGCGTTCGACGCAGCGTTTCGGCTCCTGCAGCGTGCGGACCGACCGACCGCGATCTATGCGACCACCGACTTCGCCGCGATCGCAGCCATCCATGCGGCCCAACGCCTGCAACTCCGCATTCCGGAAGACGTCGAAGTGGTCGGGATCGGCAACACCACGGAAGGCGAGCGCATGACGCCGTCGTTGACCACCGTTGGTCCTGAGGGCTTTTTCGATGGCTTGGCCGCATTCCTGCTCGACCGCGCAGAGAATCCCGATGTGCCTGCCGGCATTCTGGAATTCCCGTGGAAGCTCATCGTGAGGGACTCAGCGCCCTCGGCGTGAATCCGACTCTCCGATGAGAAACCCGACGCTCCCGGCGTGAGCCGGGGCTGTCCCTTTGGCAGGTCGAGGCATGCGCCCGGTGATCGCTCTAACCGCCCTCCATGCACTTTGGTGACGTTTTGTGCCCGAAAAAGTTAAGAAAAGATCATTCGAAATCTTGCCTTTAAACGATTAACATGATGTGATCAACTGCACAACACCAGTTGGGTTGGCTGTTCGCCGAATGCGGGCCCGCCCCGAAGGACCGTCGGTCTTCTGACCAAGACATCGGAGAATTCTTATGAACCACAACGTGACCCGCAGGTCATTCCTTTCCTTTGCGGCTGCCGGTGCCGCCGTCGTTTCGCTCGCTGCCTGCGGCGGGAACAGTGCCGCAGGGGGTAGCGCAGCCAAGGCCGCCTACGCTGCTCCCGCGAAGGACCTGAGCGCGGAGCTGAGCTACGCCATCTGGGACGCTGCGCAAAAGCCCGCGATGCAGAAGATCGTGACCGAATTCAACAAGCAATACCCGAACATCAAAGTCACCATCGACGTCACGCCGTCCAAGGGCTCGGCCTACTGGACGAAGATCCAAACCCAGGCAAGCAGCAACACCCTTCCGGACGTTTTCTGGATGAACGGCCCGCACATCAAGCTTTACGCGCAAAACAACCAGCTGTTGTCCCTGGACGGCCTGGTGTCCGGCAAAGCAGTGGACACGGCCAATTACCCCAAGGCACTCGTGGATTTGTACACCGTCAACGGGGCGTTCTACGGGGTCCCCAAGGACTTCGACACCAGTGCGCTCTTCTACAACAAGGCCCTCTTCAAGGAGGCCGGCGTGTCCGAACCGACGTCCACCTGGACGTGGGACGACGTGAAATCCGCCGGCGCGAAACTATCCAAGTTCTACCAGGGCAAAGGCATCTACGGCTATGCCGGCGACCTCACGGGTGGCCAGACCAGCTACTACAACACGATGATTGAAGCCGGCGGGACCATCATCTCGACCGACGGCAAGAAGTCCGGATACGACTCCGCCGGATCAATCGCCGGCCTCCAGTTCTGGCGCGACCTGATCGAGTCCGGGGTTTCACCCTCGATGCAGCAATTGACGGACACCTCCTCGAGCGACATGTTCACGTCCAGGAAATTGGCTATGACCATGGACGGTTCCTGGACCGTCGGGCCGGCCCAAAAGGCACTCGGTGACGATCTGGGCATTGTCAGCCTCCCGAAGGGGCCGAAGAGCAACCAGAGCGTGATCCACGGACTTGCCAACGTGATTCCCGCCAATGCGAAGAACCCTGCCGCGGCGCAGGCATTCGTGGCCTTCCTGGGAACCCAGGATGCTGCCAAGATCCAGGCGGAAACGGGAACCGTCATCCCGGCCTTCAACGGCAACCAGGACGCCTGGGTAAAGTCTGTTCCCTCCGTTGACCTCAGCGTCTTCCTTGACCTGGCCAAGGATGCCTCGCCCTACCCGGCGTCGGCCAATACAGCCGCCTGGAACGAACTCGAGAACACCCTGCTGCCGCAGGCGTTCGCCGGGACCAAGCCGGTTGCCGACGTCGCAAAGGACCTTGCCAGCCAGATGAATGCCGCCCTGGCCAAAGAATCATGAAAGCCCAGACCCTGACGCCGGCAGCCAAGGGCGTCCGTGCAGCCCTACCAGCGGGGCATCGCCGCAAAGGAAAATCGAAATCGGATGGCTGGTGGCCATGGTTGTTCGTGGTGCCTACTGTCGCGGGCATCGGCGTGTTCTACCTTTGGCCGATCGTCCAGACGTTCTACTACAGCTTCACCAAGTGGGGAGTCTTCGGCGGAACCAAGTTCATCGGCCTGGACAACTATGTGCGGATGTTCGCGGATTCCACCATTCCGCAGTCAATCGTCAATACGCTGGTCTACACGGTGGTCGTGCTGCTGGGAATTCCCATCGCGGTCATCCTTGCGTCCTTGATCGAGCGTCCCGGCCTGCGCTTCGCGGCCCTGTACCGGACGCTGTACTTCATTCCCTACATCACCATGCCGGCCGCCGTCGGGATCGTATGGAGGTTGATCTACAACGGTGACTTCGGACCCATCAACTGGTTCCTGGGCTTGTTCGGGATCCAGGGCCCCTACTGGACATCGACGCCGGGGTTCGCGCTGCTTGCCGTGGCTACCGTGGGGCTTTGGATGTCGCTGGGATTCAACCTCATCATCATCAGCGCGGGACTGCGCGAGATTCCGCGGGAGCTCTTCGAAGCCGCGGAGATGGACGGGGCCAGCCGGGTCCGCCAGTTCTTCAGCATTACCGTTCCGCTGTTGACGCCCAGCATCTTCTTCGTCACGATCGTCACCGTGATCAGCGGTTTCCAGCTGTTCGATCTGCTGTACGTGATGATGGGGAAAGCGAACCTGGCCATGCCGCAGACGCAAAGCCTCGTGTACATCTTCTACAACCAGGCCTTCCTGCAGAACGACAAGGGCTATGCGGCAGCCATCGGCATCTTGATCCTGCTGATCATCGCTCTTCTGACCGCTTTCCAATTCCGCATCCAGAAGAGGTGGGTCAACTATGTCTGAATCGATGCTCTCAACAAAAAGCGGCGTCGAATCGCGGCAGAGCGGAACAGCTGCATTCAGCCCCTCTCGCGCCGGGGGCAAACCACCGGGACCCTCAAGCCGCGGCACCAAGGGCAGCAACGGCAAGAGCCGAGGCGGCGCCAAAGGCGGCAAGCAAGGCTCGAACGTGCTGGCGCACTGTGTACTGGGCATTGGCGGTTTGGCCATGATCTCGCCGCTCCTGTACCAGATCGTCATGTCGCTTTCGACGAACGCAGAAGTCCAAAGCACGCCGCCCACGCTGTGGCCCAGCGTTGTCCAGTGGCACAACTTCGCGGACGTCTTCACCTCCATGAATTTCGGTTCACAGCTCTGGGTGACAGTAGCAATCACCGTGATCCGGGTGATCGGGCAAGTGCTTCTCTGCTCGATGGCGGGCTACGCCTTTGCGCGGATGCAGTTCCGGTTCAAGGGGCTCATCCTGGCCGTCGTCTTGTCGATCATCATGGTGCCGTCCCAGTTGTTCCTGATCCCGCAGTACCAGATCATCCAAAACCTGGGGTGGCTGAACAGCATTGCCGGCATCGTGGCTCCGGGCATCTTCAGCGCTTTCGGCCTGTTCCTGATGCGCCAGTTCTTCATGGGGCTCCCGGGCGAACTCGAAGACGCGGCACGGCTCGACGGCGCCAATCCATTCCAGATCTTCTTCCGGGTCATGCTGCCACTCGCGGCCAACGGCCTGTGGGCCCTCGTCATCATCACTGTGCTGTGGTCCTGGAATGACCTCTTGTGGCCTTTGGTGGTGACGTCGACGGCGAACGCCGCACCGTTGAGCGTCGGGCTTTCGAACCTCCAGGGTGAGCACGCCAACAATTACCCGATCCTCATGGCGGCCTCCCTGATGGCCATGGCGCCGATCCTGATCATGTTCCTGCTCATGCAGAAGCGTGTCATGGCGGGCATCGGCCGCTCCGGACTCAAGTAGAGACTCACGTGGACACCCACGTAGAGACTCACCTGGACACCCACGTAGGAAAGGATCGCAGCCTTGACGGAAAAGAACCCGGCCCCGGAAGACGGTTGGTCGTTCGTGCTCGTGGATGCCCTGGAAAAGGTCTACCCGGACGCTCCACCCCGGCCGTTCGACAGGACCATTCCGATGTCCGTTTTCCCCGGCGAGACCGCCTCGGTGCAGGTGGCCCTCAGGCCGCCCATGAAGCACGACTTCCGGCTGTCGGGGGCGTTGGAAGTCTCAGTCGATGGTCCGGCGGCAGGATTTACCTCCATTTCGCAGGTTGAGCTGGTGCCATGTTCATTGGCGGCATTCCCGGCGCATGATGCCGGTTACGACCGCGACACCCCCGGACTGTATCCGGACCTATTGCGGCCAGCCCCGGACGGGATGATCAAGCCCCTCTACGGGCAATGGACCTCCGCATGGATCGACTTCGTGGTGCCATCCGCGGAGAACGCCGGTGAGCATGAACTCGGGATCTCGGTACGGGACGCGGAAGGCAACACGCTCTTCGCCACCCATATCTGCGTCACCGTAGTGCATACGCACGCCCCGGAACTGGAGATCGTGAACGCCCATTGGTTCCACTGCGACGGCCTGGCGAGCCATTACGGCGTCGAGGTCTTCAGTGAGCAGCATTGGTCGATCATCGATGCCTTCATGGGGTCCGCGGCAAGGATGGGCGCCAACTCGCTGCTGACACCCACGTGGACGCCTCCGCTGGACACGGCCATCGGGGGAACGCGGCTGGCCACCCAACTAATCGGGATCCGCGACGATTCCGGCCACCACTTTGATTTCAGCAGGCTGGAGCGCTGGGTTGGCCTTTGCGCCAAACACGGCATCGAGTACCTGGAAATAGCCCACTTGTTCACACAATGGGGGGCCAAAGCGACTCCGGCGATCTATGTCGAAACCGCGGAAGGCCTGGAGCGGCGGTTTGGCTGGGACGTACCGGCGACGTCGTCCTCGTACCGCGAGCTCATGGCCGAGCTGCTGCCGGCCCTGCGTTCCTTCCTGGCGGAGCACTGGTCGCTTGACCGGGTCATTTTCCACATATCCGATGAACCGGAGGGCGCCGAGGCCCTGGAGGGATACCAACGGGCAAAGGGCGTCGTCGCGGATCTCCTGGACGGTCTGACGGTGGTTGATGCCCTGAGCGACTTTGAGTTCTATCGCAGTGGGGCAGTACCGAATCCCGTGGTGGCAAGCGACGCCGTGGCGCCGTTCCTGGCCGCCGGAGTGAAGGACCTGTGGGTCTATTACTGCGTCGCCCAGGACACCGGCGTTGCCAACCGGTTCATTTCCATGCCCTCGGTGCGAAACAGGGTGTTGGGTCATCATCTCTTCGCCCTGGAATGTGCGGGGTTCCTGCATTGGGGATTCAACTTCTATAACTCGGCCCATTCGTTGGCGCCCGTGGACCCGTTCAAGGACACGTGTGCCGGGGGAGCCTTCCCGGGCGGCGATGCCTTCCTGGTCTACCCGGGACCGGAAGGGGTGCCGTGGGAGTCGATCCGTTACAGGGTGTTCGCGCAGGCCATGTGGGACCACCGGGCTCTCTCGCTCCTGGCCAAGCTGGCCGGTCGCGAGGAGGTGCTGGCGCTCATCGATACGAACGGCTCCGGCGGCAGCCTCGCTATGGACAGTTTCAGCTACGACCCCCTTCATTACCGGAGGGTTCGCGAGCTGGTCAACCAGGGAATCGTGCAGCGCGTGGGTCAAACACCGCGCGCGCATCAACTTATCTAGTTAGGAAAGTACTTATGGACCTCAAAGTAGGCATCGTCGGATTCGGCTTGCGGTCGTCGCTGTGGCGCCACGCGCACAAGCCCGGCCACGGTTCGGAAGTTACGGTTGTGTGCGATCTGGGCGAGCGCGGCAGGGCTGACGCAGCAGAGAAGATCCCGACGGCGGTCATCACCGAGGACCTGGACGTCTTGTTGGCCTCAGGCCTGGACGCGGTGCTGGTCCTGACCCCGGACAACCAGCACGCCGCCGTCGCGGTCCGGACGCTTAGAGCGGGCATTCCCACCTTCTGCGAGAAACCGCTCGATGTCACGCTCGAAGCAGCCGACCTCATCCTCCAGACGGCCTTCGACACCGGGACACGACTGTACGTGGGCCACAACATGCGGCACATGCCGGTGGTGGTGCAGATGCGGGACATCATCCAGGCCGGGACCATCGGTGACGTCAAGGCCGTTTGGTGCCGGCACTTCGTGGGAAACGGCGGGGACTACTATTTCAAGGATTGGCATGCCCAGCGCGCCAACACCACCGGGCTGCTGCTGCAAAAGGGCGCGCACGATATCGACGTCATCCACTGGCTCGCCGGGGGGTACAGCACCAAGGTGCAGGCAATCGGGGATCTGGCCGTCTACGGGGACGTCGCGTCCCGCCGCGACAACACGGGCCGCCGGATGGGGGATTGGTTTTCGGTGGACAATTGGCCCCCCACCGAGCAGACGGACCTCGCCGAGACGATCGACGTCGAGGACATCTCGATGATGAACATGGTCCTGGACAACGGTGTGCTTGCCTCGTACCAGCAGTGCCATTTCACCCCGGACTATTGGCGGAACTACACCGTGATCGGCACCAAGGGCAGGATCGAGAACTTCGGTGACGGGGCCGGCGATCAGATCTATGTATGGACCACCCGGACAACCTCAGGTTTCGCCGAACCCGACCAGAAGGTCTTGGTCCGTGACGGGGAAGGCGGCCATGGCGGTGCGGACCCCTTGCTGATCGCAGAGTTCCTGCGGTTCGCAAAGGCCGGGGGAACCACAGCGACCTCGCCGATCGCGGCCCGGGAGGCCGTGGCCGCGGGAGTGCTTGCCACCGAGTCCCTCCGCGGCGACGGTTGCGCGAAGCTGGTTCCGGCCTTGCCGGAAGAGCTCGTGGAGTATTTCAACGCAGGGCAGCCGGCCCGGGTCCGGGAACTCTAGCGCCGCGTGCCCCCGGCGAGTTCGGTCATGACGGTCTGTAGTGCTTCGCAGACCGTCATGACCGATTTCCGTTTCAGGGTCTCCGGCCTCGCCAGGATGTCGATCTTGCGCACGGAATTCACCCCCGCGAGCGGTCGCAGCACCACGCCGGCGTCCAGGACGCGCTGGGCGGTGAACCGCGGGAGCAAACCTATCGCGCCACCGTCCGCCACGAGCGAGGCCACGGTGGAATAGTCGTTGATGCGGTGCAGGACATCGGCCGGGCGCCCGCTGACAGCGACGACGGCGGCCAGCACGTCCGCGGGGGAGTATCCGTCGCGGCTGGTCACCCAGGGCTGCCCGACGACGTCGGCCGGCCTGAGTTCGCGGCGCGCCGCGAGCGGGTGCCCGGCAGGCAACGCGACGTCGAGCGGTTCGTCGGCGAGCGGGATGACGGCTACTTTGTCGGTGGGCCACCCGGGACTGTGCTCCATCCGGTGCGCGAGCACGAGGTCGTAACGCGCGGCGAGGCCCGGAAAGTCTTCCTGGGCAACGTCTTCGTCGGCGAGCTTCACACGGGGAACGCTGTTTTCCGGACCCGCGGCGCGTGCGGTCGTCAACAAGGCCGCGAGCGGAGCGAACAAAGCCTGCCCCGCACTGTGGAAGGCGCTCACAGTGACGGTGGAGCCCGGGGAGTCATGGTACGCGCCGATCGCCGCCTGGGCGTCCGCCATGGCGCTCACGACGGCGGCTCCGGCGTCGGCGAGGACCCGGCCAGCGTCGGTGAGCACCAAGGCGCGGCCTTCCTTGCGGGTCAAGGGCACGTCCACCGACTTCTGCAGGAGGGCGAGCTGCTGGGAAACGGCCGAGGGAGTGACCATGAGCGTCTCGGCCACGGCCTTGACACTGCCGAGATCTCCTAGTTCCCTGAGCATTTGGAGCTGATGTACTTCCATTTAGCAAATGCTAAATCGTTGATTGAGAAAAACCTAGTTGTGCTAAACCGTCCGTGGGGCTTCAATGAAGTGAAACGGCACACAAACGGCCCAATCCCTTGAGTTAGGAAGACCCATGAAGGCTCTCTACAAGTCCGGTCCCCACGCTGGTTTTGAACTCGTCGAACGGCCCGAACCGGAGGCAGGTCCCAGCGACGTCAAGATCCGCGTCATGACCACCGGTATCTGCGGAACGGACCTGCACATCCAGTCCTGGGACGCTTGGGCGCAGAGCATCATCGAGACTCCCTTAATCGCGGGACACGAGTTCTACGGCGAAGTGGTGTCCGTGGGCGAGGACGTCCGCGACGTCAAGGTCGGTGACCGCGTCTCCGGTGAAGGCCACGTGGTCTGCGGCATCTGCCGCAATTGCCGCGCAGGCCGCCGCCAGATGTGCATCCATACGGTGTCCGTGGGCGTGCAGCGCGACGGCGCCTTCGCCGAATACGTTGTCATCCCGGAGACCAACGTCTGGGTCCACCACGATCCCTCCGTCACCCCGGAGCTTGGCGCCATCTTCGACCCCTTCGGCAACGCCGTCCACACCGCACTGAGCTTCCCCCTCGTCGGCGAGGACGTGCTCATCACAGGCGCCGGCCCCATCGGGCTCATGGCAATCGCCGTCGCGCGCCACGCCGGTGCCCGCAAGATCGCCATCACGGACGTGTCCGCTCCCCGCCTCGAACTCGCCCGGAAGATGGGCGTGGACCTCGCCGTTGATGTGTCGAAGATGCGCGTCAAGGATGCCCAGCTCGAGCTCGGCATGCGCGAAGGATTCGACATCGGCCTGGAAATGTCCGGGCATCCGACGGCCCTGCCTGAGATGATCAACAACATGAACCACGGCGGACGCATCGCCATGCTTGGCTTGCCCAGCCAGTCCATCGACATCGACTGGGGCAAAGTGGTCACCCACATGCTGACCCTCAAGGGCATCTACGGCCGCGAAATGTACGAAACCTGGTACGCCATGAGTGCCATGCTGTCCTCCAACCCCGTGCTGCACAGCCACATCTCCGCCGTCGTCACGGACAAGCTGTCCGCCACCGACTGGGAAAAGGGCTTCGAAATCGCCCGCGCCGGCACAGGCGGCAAGGTTGTCCTCGACTGGACTGAACTCTAGAACGCCGAATTCTAAGACACCGTAAAGTCCTCCCCAAGACCCCAGTACCAGGAGCCACCATGTACTCAAGCATCAAAGACCAGCTGCAGGGCGAACTTGAAGAGATCCGCACCGCGGGCCTCTTCAAGACCGAACGGCACATCGACTCGCCGCAGGCCAGCCACATCTCCGCAGGCCAGCTCGGCCAGCCGGCGAACACCGTGCTGAACTTCTGCGCCAACAACTACCTGGGCCTGGCAGACCACGCGGACATCATCGCTGCCGCCAAGTCCGCCATGGACGAGCGCGGCTTCGGCATGGCCTCCGTCCGTTTCATCTGCGGCACCCAGGACCTGCACCTTGAGCTCGAAGCCCGGGTCTCACAGTTCCTCGGAACCGAGGACACCATCCTCTTCTCCAGCTGCTTCGACGCCAACGGAGGTGTCTTCGAGTCCCTGTTCGGGGCCGAGGACGCCATCATCTCGGATTCCCTGAACCACGCCTCGATCATCGACGGCATCCGGCTCAGCAAGGCCAAGCGCTTCCGCTACGCCAACCAGGACATGGCTGACCTCGAAGCCAAGCTGATCGAGGCCTCAAGCGGCGAGGCACCGGCCCGGCGCAAGATCATCGTGACGGACGGCGTCTTCTCCATGGACGGCTACCTCGCGCCGCTCGAGGCCATCTGCGATCTCGCCGAAAAGCATGACGCGCTGGTCATGGTGGACGATTCCCACGCCGTAGGCTTCATGGGAGCCACCGGTGCCGGAACTCCGGAACACGCGGGTGTTTCCGACAGGATCGACATCTACACCGGGACGTTCGGCAAGGCCCTGGGCGGCGCCTCCGGCGGCTACGTCTCCGGCCGCAGCGAAATCATCGCCATGCTGCGCCAGAAGGCCCGCCCCTACCTGTTCTCCAACTCCCTGGCCCCCGCAATCGTCGCAGCCACCATCAAGGCCATTGAACTGGTCCAGGGTTCGGGCGAGCTCCGCTCCAGGCTCTTCGAGAACGCCGCCTTGTTCCGCCGCCGCATGAGCGAGGAAGGCTTCGAGCTGCTCGACGGCGAACACGCCATCATTCCGGTGATGTTCGGCGACGCCGTGCTTGCCGCGAAGGTTGCCGACGAGATGTTCCACCACGGAGTGTTCGTCACCGCGTTCAGCTACCCCGTGGTACCCAAGGGAGCGGCCCGGATCCGCGTGCAGCTCTCGGCCGCGCACAGCTCCGAGGACGTCGAGGCGTGTGTCCAGGCCTTCGTGAAGAGCCGCGCAGCCGCGGGGCTCTGAGTTCCCATGATCCTCACCATCCTGGGCGGCGGGGGATTCCGGGTACCCCTGGTCTATTCAGCGTTGCTGTCCGACCATGGGCCCGGCCGGGTCACCGAACTGAGGCTGTTCGACGCCGACCCCGCGCGCCTGGGCGTGGTGGCCAGGGTCCTCGCCGACATGGCCGAGGGGGTGCCCGACGCACCAGCTGTGAGGACGTTCACGGCGCTGCCGGCAGCCTTGCCCGGCACCGACTTCATCTTCTCCGCCATCCGGGTGGGTGGACTCGAGGGGCGCGCCGCCGATGAGCGGATTGCCCTGGCGCACGGTGTCATCGGGCAGGAGACCGTCGGTGCAGGGGGGATTTCCTACGCCCTCCGGACCATTCCCGTGGTCCTGGATATCGCCGAGTCGGTGAAGAAGCATGCTCCGCACGCCTGGTTCATCAACTTCACCAACCCGGCCGGCGTCATCACCGAGGTCATGACGCAGGTCCTTGGCAACAAGGTGGTGGGGATTTGCGATTCGCCGGTGGGGCTCGCCAGGCGATGCTTGCTCGCAGCCGGAATCCACCGCGGCGCGGCTGCCTTTCGGGATGGCTCCGTGCAGATCGACTACATCGGCCTGAACCACCTGGGCTGGTTGCGCGGGCTCGTGGTCGACGGTGCGGATGTCCTGCCACGGCTCCTGGCCGACGACGGCGCCATCGAGTCCTTTGAGGAGGGCCGGCTGTTCGGCGCTTCGTGGATCAAAGCCCTGGGTGCGGTTCCCAACGAATATCTGCACTACTACTACTTCAGGCGGGAAGCGCTCGACGCCGACCGGCGCGCCCGCACCACCCGCGGCGCCTACTTGGCGCGCCAACAGTCGTCCTTCTACAGCGGGCTCGCGGCAGCGAACGACGGCGGTGCGGAGCCCGCCCAGGGGGTCCCGTCGTCGAAAGCGGCTTTCAGGCTCTGGGAGAAGACCAAGCTCGATCGCGAAGAGACATACATGCAGAGCAACAGGGACGCGGCAGGCACGTTCGAACGCGACGCCGAAGACCTGGTTTCCGGCGGCTACGAGGCCGTGGCCTTGGCGATCATGCGCGCCATCAGCCAGGGCGAATCGGCCCGACTGATCCTGAATGTCCCCAATAAAGGCACCCTGGCGGAACTCGACGCCGACGCCGTCATCGAGGCGCCGTGCCTCGTGGATGCGGGTGGAGCCCGCTTGCTCCCGGCCAAGCCCCTACCGGACTACGCGCGCGGGCTCGTCGTCAACGCCAAGGCGGTGGAACGCGCCACCATCGACGCTGCGCTCACGGGTTCCCGGCGCTCCGCCTACACGGCGATGGCCATGAACCCGCTCGTGGACTCGGTCAGGGTGGCAGAAGCGCTCCTGGCCGACTACATCGGCCATTTCAAGGAACTCCAATACCTGCGCTGAACCCCTTCGCCTAAGCCCTGTCCCGAGGCGGAGAGGAGGCCTAGTATCTGCAGCATGGACAAAGATGCAGCACCTTCCGTGACCGAAGTGTTGGATTCGCAGCAATGCTGGAATCTCCTGAGGGGCGTGTCCGTCGGCAGGCTGGCCGTGTGGCTGGGAGACCACCCTGACATTTTTCCGATCAATTACACGGTGGACCAGGGGACGGTGGTCTTCAGGACCGGAGCGGGCACAAAGCTCGCCGCGGCCTTGGGGGAATTCCCGGTGGCCATGGAGGTGGACGGCGTCGACGCCAACACCGGTGTCGCGTGGAGCGTTGTGCTCCACGGCAAGGCGGCGCCCGTCAAACAGCTCGACGACGTCATCAACACGTTCTCCCTGCCCCTGTTTCCTTGGGAATCCGGCAAGAAGGACCATTTCGTGCGGGTTCCCGCGGATTCGATCTCCGGACGGCGCTTCACTGTCACGGAACCGCTCACGTGGTGGACCCCCTACAGCGGCATCAAGCCGTCCGCGTTGGAATAGCCGGCACCGGCCCTGTTCGGCACCGGGCGCTACTCGCATCTGGGCCTGCGCGCTGACAGGATGGGGGGATGGCTGCACATTATGATGTGGTAATTGTCGGTGGAGGAATCGCCGGGTTGTCGCTCGCCTCAGCGCTGGCCGGCCAGTGTTCGGTAGCCCTCGTGGAAGCCGAACAGACACTGGCGTACCACACGTCCTCCCGCTCGGCCCGGCAGCTCATCCCCAGCTATGGACCCGCCGTCGTGCAGGAACTCACCGTCCGCACGCTGGAGCTGATGGCAGCCCGCGACGCCGGATTGCCGGTACCGGTCCTGGAACCGCGCTCGTTCATGCTGGTGGGCGACGAAGCCACCGTCAAGGCGGAAGCCAGCGGACACATGCACCCCATCACGCACGCCGAAGCCCTTGAGCTGTGCCCGGCACTGAATCCGGGGGCCTTCACGGCCGCCGGCCTGGACACGGGGTCATTCGCCTGCAATGCGCCCGTGCTGTTGGAAGACCACCGGCAGCGCGCCGAGGCCGGGGGAGTGGACATCATTACCGGCGCCCGGGTCCATTCTGCCCAACGGCTTGGTTCCGGCTGGCAATTGGGCGCCGGGCTGGAAGGCTTCCAGTCCGCCGTCGTCGTCAACGCGGCAGGTGCCTGGGCGGACGAGCTCGCGGTGCTCAGCGGCGTGGAGAAGCTCGGCTTGCAGCCGTTCCGGCGCACGGCGGCCATCGTCGACGTCGAGCGCCCGCTTCGGCCGGGCACCCCCATGGTGGCGGCGGCCGATGACACCTACTACTTCCGGCGCGAGGGGGAGCAAGTGCTCATTTCCCCGTCGGAAACGGTGCCGAGCGGACCCGAGGACGCGCGGCCGCGGCCCGGCGACGTCGAAGAGCTCGTGGCCCGGCTGAATTCGATCACGTCGCTGGGCATCCGCTCCGTGGCAAAAGCCTGGACGGGGTTGCGCACCGAGGCTGCCGACGGCGTTCCGGTGGTGGGATTCGACGCCGAGGCTCCCGGCTTCTTCTGGCTTGCCGGACAGGGCGGCTACGGATTCCAGACCTCTTCCGCCATCGCCGAACTCGCCGCCGCGGAGATCCTGGGTTCGGGGACCGTTGGCACCGCACCGGGCATCAGTCCGGCATCCCGGACACCGAGGGAGCTGGCAGCGGCCCGTTGGTCCATCCGCCGTTGAACAATAGGTTCATGAGCGGGCAGACGAGCACACTGATCAGCAACATCGGCGAACTGATGACCCAGGACGCGGAGCATCGCGTCCTCAAGGATGCCGCCGTAGTAATCGAGGGTGAGCGGATTGCCTGGATCGGTCCGGCGTCGGAGGCTCCCTCGGCTGATGGGCACGTGGACGCGGAAGGCCGCGCCGTGCTCCCGGGGTGGGTTGACTCGCATTCGCACCTGATTTTCGCCGGAGACCGCACCGCCGAATTCGAGGCCAGGATGGCCGGCCAGAGCTACAGCGCCGGCGGCATCGCCGTCACCACGGGCGCCACGCGCGCAGCGAGCGACGAGGAACTGACCCGGCTCGCTGCCGGGCGCGTGGCAGAAGCCGTTTCCCAGGGCACCACCTACCTCGAGAGCAAGACCGGCTACGGACTGGACCTTGAGAACGAGGCCCGCAGTGCCCGCATCGCGGCAGCGACCGTGGACGAAGTCACCTACCTCGGCGCGCACTTGGTCCCGGCTGGAGCCGACGCCGAGGAATACACGGACCTCGTCTGCGGTCCGATGCTCGACGCCGTCCGGCCGTACGTGAAGTGGGCCGATGTCTTCTGCGAGCGGGGCGCTTTCACCGAAGAGCAGTCGCGCCGCGTCCTGACCGCGTGCCGCGACGCGGGCCTGGGCCTGCGCGTCCACGGCAACCAACTGGGTGAAGGACCTGGCGTGCAGTTGGCCGTGGAGTTCGGTGCGGCCAGCGTCGACCACGTCAACTACCTCTCGGCGGCAGACATCGGGGCGCTCGCCGGGACCTGGAGCGGCTGGGATGCCTCCACCGGAACGGGCACGCGCGGCACGGTTGCCACTTGCCTGCCTGCTTGCGATCTCTCCACCCGCCAGCCGCTCGCCCCGGGCAGGGCGTTGATCGACGCTGGGGTGCAGATTGCCTTGGCCGCGAACTGCAACCCCGGCACCTCCTACACGAGCTCCATCGCCTTCTGCGTCACCACGGCGGTCTTGCAGATGCACCTGAGCGTCCATGAGGCTGTCCGGGCGGCTACGTATGGCGGTGCGCTTGCGCTCGGCAGGGAGTCAGGCAATGACGTCGACGGCGAACGGGCGGTGGGCTCGATCGCCGTCGGGCACCGCGCCGACCTGCACATGCTCAAGGCGCCGTCGGCGACCCACCTGGCGTACCGGCCCGGTATCCCGCTGACTTTCGCCGTGTGGCGGGCGGGCGTCCGCGCTGTCTAGCGGCGCCTCCGCAACGCTTCTCCCCACAGCTTTCGCAGCACAGGCAGGGCCTCTCCAGATGGAGGGGCCCTGCTTTTGCTTGGGCGTGTCCGAGGTGCCGCACGATCCTTGTGCGATTGAATATGATCGTTTAGTGTTTATATGGATCATAAAACGTCAAATGGTTGAGTGCTGAAGAGCGCGTCGAAGTAGCGCGGACAGGAATGGTAAGTGCGATGAGTAACAACACCCTCGGGGCCTTCATGGAAGAAGAGCTTGTTTCGCAGCCCGAGGTCTGGCAGCGGGCCATCGAGCAATCCAAAGCGGAGCACCTGCTTCCCGCCGACGGCGAGCGGATCGCCGTCGTCGGTTGCGGTACCTCATGGTTCATGGCGCAAAGCTATGCCGCCGCCCGCGAAGCCGCAGGCAAGGGCGTCACCGACGCGTTCGCAGCGTCCGAAGCCTTCCTCAATCACAACAGCGCGGGCCGCCAGTACGACGCCGTCATCGCCATTACCCGCTCCGGCACCACCACGGAGGTGCTTGAGCTCCTGGAAGCCTTGCGTGGAAAAGTCCGCACTATCGCGGTGATCGGCGACGTGAATTCACCCATCACCACCCTGGCCGACGCCGTGATCGGCCTTCCCTACGCGGACGAGAAATCGGTGGTCCAGACCCGCTTCGCCACGACCGCCCTCGTGTACCTCCTGACGAGCCTGGGCATCGAACTCGGCACCGCAATCGAGGACGCCCGACCGGCAGTGGCCGAGCCCGTTTCCCAGGAGTTGCTCGACGCCGAACAGTTCACCTTCCTCGGTACCGGCTGGACCGTTGGCCTGGCCCACGAAGCAGGCCTCAAGATGCGCGAAGCAGTTCAGGGCTGGACCGAATCCTACCCGGCAATGGAATACCGGCACGGTCCCATTTCCATCGCCGCCCCTGGCCGGGTGACGTGGATCTTCGGCCCGCAGCCCGAGGGCTTGGACGCCGACATGGGCCGCACCGGCGCCCTTTACGTCAATACCGGCAAGCACCCGCTCGCCGAGCTGGCCCGGGTCCATAAGGTCACGCTGGAGAGGGCACGCGTACGCGGCCTCAATCCCGACCTCCCGCGTAACCTCACGCGCTCTGTTGTCCTGAACGCCACGGCCTAGGCAATCCCATGGTTCTCGGAGCCGCTGAATCCGCAGTCCTGGCCTTCGATGTCGGAGGGACCGATCTGAAGGCAGGCCTGGTCGACACAGCCGGGAATGTCCTGGGTTTACGCCGCAGGGCTACGCCGCATGATCCTTTGCGGCCGGGCGAGGCGATCCTGGACGCCGTTGAGGCATTGGCCTCGGAATTTGCCGCTGAATTCCCCGCCCACCCGGCGAAGGCAGCATGCATTGTGGTCCCGGGAATCGTGGACTCCGACACCGGAGTGGGGATCTATTCGGCGAACCTGGGCTGGCGGAACTTTCCCTTTGGGGAAAAGGCCGCGCAACGCCTCGGACTGCCGGTCTCCTTCGGGCACGATGTCAGCACGGCCGCCGAAGCCGAATTCCGTTTCGGAGCGGCCCGGGATTTTCGCAACGTCGTGGTGATGGTGGTCGGCACCGGGATCGCCGCCGCTGTCATCTCCGACGGGTACCCGGTACGCGCAGGCGGCTTCGCCGGGGAACTGGGGCACGCCCTCGTTCCGGACCCCGACGGTCCGGGCCACACGATCCTCGAGGCCGTCGGCTCCGCCGGAGCGATCGCCCGGCGTTACAGCGACAAAGCCGGAACTCCGCGCGCCGGTGCCCGTGAAGTCCTCGAACGGGCCACAGCCGGCGATGCCCTTGCGGCCCGGATCTGGGCCGACGCCGTGGACGCCCTCGCGTTCAGCCTCAGCCAATGCGTCAGCATCATCGGCACCGAAGCAGTGGTGGTGGGAGGCGGGCTTGCCGAAGCCGGAGAAGGACTCCTGCAGCCACTGCGTTCCCGCCTCGATGAGCTGCTCGATTTCCAACGCCGGCCCATCATCATGCGCGCCCAACTGGGCCAGGATGCGGGTTTGCTTGGCGCCGCCATGAGGGCCCGGGCCCTGCTCCCGGCTGCGAAGGCCGCCTCCGGCACGGGGACGGGGCGATGAACCAGCCGATGAACCAGCCCATGAAACGGGTCATCACCGTTACCCCCAATCCGGCCATCGACCTGAGCTACCACGTCGCCGGGATCACCCCCGGAGCAAGCCATCGTGTTGCCGCGCCCCTCAGCCGCGCAGGCGGAAAAGGCCTCAACGTTGCGCGCGTGGCGCACCAGCTGGGCCATCCCGTGCTGGCACTCGCGCCCTGCGGCGGCACGGCGGGTGCCGAATTCGCTGCCGAGCTGCTCAGCAGCGGCGTGCCGCATCGCCTGGTTCCAGTCGCCGCGGACACTCGGCGCAGCATCGCCCTCGTCGATACGGTGGGCGGCGAAACGTCCATCTTCAATGAAGAGGGCAGTCCCCTCCAACCGTCAGAATGGCAGGCGCTGGCCGCCGCCGTCGTCGACGCCCTGGACGGTCAAAGCCCGGGAGTGCTTGTCGGTTCCGGCAGCCTGCCGCCCGGCGCTCCGGCCGACTTCTACCCGGCGCTGGTGCGCCTGGCGCACGACGCCGGGATTCCCGCCGTCGTCGATACCTCCGGTCCGGGGATCATCGCCGCCGCACGCGCCGGGGCGGACCTCCTCAAGCCCAACAACCACGAGCTCCTCGAAGCAACAGGGGAAAGCAGCCTGGACGTAGCGGCAGAGCGTTTGATCGGGCTCGGGGCCAAGACGGTCCTGGTCAGTTCCGGCGCCGACGGCATGCTCGCGTTCCACCATGCCGCCCGCGGAGGGTACTGGGTCGCCCGGCTCCCGGAACCACTCAGCGGCAACCCCACAGGAGCCGGCGACGCCGGAGTGGCGGCGGCCGCCGTCGCGCTCGCCGACGGCATCACCGACATCCCCACGATCCTCCGCCGGGCAACAGCCTGGTCCGCCGCCGCGGTGCTCATGCCGGCCGCCGGCGAGATCTCGCCGCTCTGCGCGGACCTCGAAGACCAACTCATTCTCAGCTGGAAGGAGACCCTGTGACGCTCGTCAGTACACGGGAACTCATGGACACCGCCACGGCCGACGGAATCGGACAGGGCGCCTTCAATGTCATCCACCTCGAAACCGCGGAAGGCCTGGTTGCCGGGGCGGAGTCGGCTGGTGTTCCGTTGATCCTGCAGATCTCGGAGAACTGTGTCCGTTTCCACGGCGGACTCGTACCGATCGCCCGGGGTGCCATGTCCATTGCCCGGGACTCTTCGGTGCCCGTGGCCCTGCACCTGGACCACGCCGAATCCGAAGAACTTGCCCTGCAGGCTGTCGACCTTGGCTTCGGGTCCGTCATGTACGACGGCGCGCACTTGCCGTATGACGCGAACGTTGAAGTCACGCGTCGGGTCGCCACCTACGCCCAGGACCACGGGGTCTACGTCGAGGCCGAGCTCGGGAAGGTGGGAGGCAAGGACGGTGCCCATGCCCCGGGGGTCCGCACCGATCCGGCCGAAGCCCGTTCCTTCGTGGAAGCCACCGGCGTCGACGCCCTCGCCGTCGCCGTTGGTTCCTCGCACGCCATGACCGAACGCAGCGCAGCCCTGGACCTGGCCCTGATCACCCGGCTCAAGGAAGCCGTCCGGCTGCCGCTCGTCCTGCACGGGTCCTCCGGCGTAGCAGATGAAACGCTGGTGGCGGCAATCCGGGCCGGTATGACTAAGATCAACGTATCCACACACTTGAACGGGTTCTTCACCCGCGCCGTCCGTGAGTACCTGGATGCCAACCCTTCCGTGGTGGACTCCCGCAAGTACATCAAGGCCGGACGTGACGCCCTGGTGTTGGAAACCGCACGTCTGCTGACGCTGTTCGCGAAAGTGAACTAGTCCCAATTTCCGGAAGGTTCGTGATGACCCGCAACGATCGACTGACAGCCATCCTTGATCTCCTCGCCGAGTCAGGGCATGTTGAGGTCGAGGATATCGTGACCCGCTTGGCCGTCTCGCCGGCGACGGCCCGCCGTGACCTGGACAGCCTCGCCAAGCAGCGGCTCCTGAGCCGAACCCGCGGGGGTGCGACCACGGGATCCGTGGCGTACGAACTTCCGGGGCGCTACAACAGGGATGACCACGCCGAGGCCAAGCAGCAGATTGCCTTGGCCGCTTCGGAGCTCATCATGCCCGGGGCCGTGATCGGACTCAGCGGAGGCACCACCAACACGGCTTTGGCCCAGGTGCTTTCTACCCGCGAAGACCTGAACGCGCCCTCCAACCGGCCCATGCTGACGGTGGTCACCAACGCCATCAACATCGCAGCCCAGCTTGCCGTGCGCCCCAACATCAAGATCATGGTCACCGGCGGCATCCTGAACCCGCGTTCCTACGAACTTGTGGGGCCCTACACCGATGTCATCATGCAGAAGGTTGCCTTGGACATCGCCTTCATCGGGGTCAACGGCGTCGATCCCAAGATCGGGCCCACCATCACCGACGAGGGAGAAGCCATGGTGAATACCGTCATGGCCCGGCGTGCCACCGACTCCTATGTCCTGGCCGACTCCACGAAGATCGGCAAGCGTGCCTTCGCGGCAATGGCCGGGTACGACTTCCGGCGGCTCATCACCGATTCGGGCATCACGGCAGAAGACAAGGCTGCGTTTGAAGCAAGCGGCACCGAAGTGATCGTGGCCAAGGACGACTAGCTTCGATAAGTGACCGTCAGAAGACCATCGGGGGAGCATTCAGCACGGTTTCATCGGTGCTGCGCTGCACCCACTGGCTGAACGGCGTGTCCAGATCGTACTTGTCCTGGTCGTTGCGGATCAGTGTCCGTAGCTCCGCGTTGCCCGGGTTGTTGAGAGATTCGAAGTACTCCACAGACCAGTGGAACCACCGCATGCAGAAGAGCCGCATGGTGAGGCCATGGGTCACCAGCAGGGTGTTGGGCGCGTAGTCGGGTTTCTCCCAATGCCGGTACAGGGTTTCCATGAAGGACGAAATCCGGTCATACACATCGGAGCCTGATTCGCCCTCGCGGAACCGGTAGAAGAAATGCCCGTAGAGGTTGCGGAGCTCCTTCTGGTCCCCGATGTCTCCGGCGATCTGGAAGTTGGCCCAGTCCTGTTCACGCAGCCGGGGCTCCTCGATGACTCTTTCCGTGAGGCTGCCCAGATTCAGTGCCTCAAGGGTCTGGTAGGCCCGAAGGTACGGAGAGACGTAAACGCATACGGGTTCGCCGTCGAGCTTCCTGCGCAGCGCCTCACCCGCAGCCCGTGCCTGCTCTACGCCAAGCTCCGTCAACGGGATGCGGTAATCGGGCACACGGTTGTAGATGGAAGTGTCGGCGTTGGCGGCGGACTGGCCGTGCCGGATCATGAAGATTCGTGCTGGCGCGCTCATCCCACCAAGCATAGGCTCAGGAGTGGCCCGGCCCGCGCAGGCGGACACTGGTGGACCCGGCTCACGGGAAACCTCAGGCAAATGAAGGCAAGATAGGAGCATGCTCCTAGCCTCAACGCGCCGGTTGCGCGCCGAAGTACTGATCGTCCTTGGCCTGTCCCTGGGCCAATCGGCCGTGTACTCCGTGGTGCAGTTGTTGGACAAGATGACCCAAGGGCCTTTGGCCCATGCGACGTCCACGCTCAACCGCTCGCAGAGCACGCGCGAGTACTTCGATCTCACCTACCAGCTGCTGGACATCGCGTTTGCCCTGGTCCCGGTGGTGTTGGTGTTCTACTTCCTGTCCTTGCACCGCCAAACCGCGGAGAGTCCCTCGGGCTTCACCCGGCTGGGCTTCAACTTCGCCCGCCCGGGCCGTGACGCGTTGCAAGGACTGGGCCTCGCCGCGCTGATCGGGATCCCGTCGCTGGGCCTCTACGCGGCCGGCCGCGCCCTCGGGATTACGACGGCGATCATCCCCAGCGGCCTGGACTCCTACTGGTGGACAGTGCCCGTCCTGGTCCTCTCCGCGGTGCGGCACGCCGTCGTCGAAGAAGTCATCGTGGTGGGCTACCTCCTGGACCGGTTCGGGAAGTTCGGGTGGAGCACCACGCTGGCGATTGTGCTCAGCGCGCTCCTTCGCGGCAGCTACCACCTGTACCAAGGCTTCGGGCCCTTCATCGGCAATGCCGTCATGGGCCTCGTGTTCGGCTGGATCTACACCAAGACCAAGAGGGTCATGCCGCTGGTGGTGGCCCATGCTCTCCTGGACATCGTGGCGTTCGTCGGCTTCAGCGTCTTCGGCAAGGCAATCGGGCTGGGCTGAAGCGCGTTAAAAGGTTTCGGCCGCCACTGCGGGGTGACGTCATTGGCACCCGCATATGGCGGCCGAAGTTTTTCCCGGGCACTCCTGGCCCGATGGTCCGTCAGATGGTGACGGCTCCGTTGGCGGTTTCGAACGTTACCGACATGATTCCCGGCGTTCCGTGCGGAGCCATCCATTGGACTGCAACGTCCTCGAGAGGCTTCTCCACGGGTTCCCCTAGCCACTCGGTGACACGCTCCGCGGAGCCGGCGATGGTGAGGCTGGACATCTTGACGTCGCTCGGGTAGACGAGGGACGGGTGAAGTGCAGGGTCGCCCTCCCACCGCAGCAAGTAGGGAACCTGGGGATCGGCGATGAGCCCCAGGATGCCGATTTGCGACCAGACGAGTTCGCGGCCGTCCGGGAACTTGCGGTTGCCAGGAACGGCGGCGCGTCCAAGCCGCTGTTCGAACGGGCTCAGGTCGTCCACAGCGACGCACCAGCCCATCCAACCACCTCCCGCGGCGGAGCGTGCACGGACGGCTTGTCCAAAAGGTGCCTTGTCGGATGCCGGGTGGTCAAGGACCTCGACAACTTCCAGGTATTTGTGGTCAGCAAGGGGAATGATCATGTTCCGGGTACCGAAGCGCGGGTGCACTCCGCCCCGGACTGCGTCCACTCCCAATGCTGCGGAAATCCGCTCGGTGGTGGCCAAAAGGCCATCTCGTTCACAAGCGTAAGAGACGTGATCCATGCGCATGGCTTCATCTTGGCACTTTGTGATGGAGCTCTCAGCTAAGTCAAGCCTAACCAAGGTGGGATGTATCGAAAAGGCAGCTCAGAGTCACTTCAGGACGTGCCGGGACCGAAAACTACTGTGTTCGTCACAAAGCTTCCGGAGCCCGCAACACCATCCCTAGACTGGCGGCAACCGAACACCGGCAGGCTGAATACTTCGGCCCGGCAAGCTGAAGCACGGCAAGAGCCCAGACAACCAGGAGTCCGCATGTCCCAAGGATGGTCATTCGAAACGCGCCAGATCCACGCCGGTCAGGAGCCGGACTCCGCCACCGGAGCCCGGGCACTCCCCATCTACCAGACCACCTCGTTCGTGTTTCCCAGCGCGGAAAGCGCTGCCAACCGCTTTGCGCTCGCCGAGCTGGCGCCCATCTACACCCGGATCGGCAATCCCACGCAGGATGCGGTGGAACAGCGCATAGCGAGCCTGGAAGGCGGCTTGGCCGCGCTCCTGCTGAGCTCCGGCCAGGCCGCGGAAACGTTCGCCATCCTCAACGTCGCCGAGGCCGGTGACCACGTGGTGGCCAGCCCGAGCCTCTACGGCGGCACCTACAACCTGCTGGCGCATACGCTGAAGAAATTCGGAATCTCGGTGACCTTCGTCGAGGACCCGGACAACCTCGACCACTGGCGCGAGGCCGTGCAGCCAAACACCAAGCTGTTCTTCGCGGAAGTTGTCTCCAACCCCCGCCAGGACGTTTTGGACATCGAAGGCGTCTCCCGCGCCGCGCACGAGGCTGGAGTCCCGCTCGTCGTGGACAACACCCTCGCCACGCCCTACCTGATCCGGCCCATCGAGTGGGGCGCTGACATCGTGGTGCATTCGGCCACCAAATACCTGGGCGGGCACGGATCCGCCATTGCCGGTGTCATCGTGGACTCCGGCAACTTCGATTTCGGCAAGGACCCTGAGCGGTTCCCCAACTTCAACACCCCGGACCCGAGCTACAACGGCCTGGTCTATGCCCGCGACCTCGGCAAGGACGGTGCCCTCGGCGCGAACCTCTCCTACATCCTCAAGGCCCGGGTCCAGCTTTTGCGCGACCTCGGCTCGGCAGTTTCACCGTTCAACGCTTTCCTGATCTCCCAAGGAATCGAAACCCTCAGCCTGCGGGTGGAACGCCACGTGGACAACGCCACCAAAGTGGCGCAATGGCTGGAAGGGCGCGACGATGTCGAATCGGTCGCGTATGCGGGGCTGCCATCCAGCCCGTGGTTCGAACGAGGACGGAAGTACGGGCCCCGGGGCACCGGAGCCGTGGTGTCCTTCACCATCCGGGGCGGGATCGACGCCGGCAAGCGCTTCGTGGACGCCTTGGAGCTGCATTCCCATGTGGCAAACATCGGCGATGTCCGTTCCCTGGTCATCCACCCCGCGTCCACGACTCACAGTCAGCTGACCCCAGAACAGCAGTCCGTGGCCGGCGTGAGCCCGGGACTGGTGCGGCTGTCCGTCGGGATCGAGCACATCGACGACATCCTCGCGGACCTCGAGTCAGGATTCCGGGCGGCCAAGGGCAGCTAGGCCAGTCGCCGGTTCGTTCCGTGATGGGTCGCCCACTCCGATGGGCGCCCCATCTCGCGGTTAGCCCGCGATGTAGTACCCGGAAGTGTCGGCTATGAGCTGCACTGTGCCGTTGGAGTTGTTGGTGAAGGAAATCGTACCGTCCGGAGCGACGGGCGTAATGGCGAAGTTCGGGATGATCTGTCCCGTCGCGTAGTTCACGTTCGAGGTGCTCGGCTGCGGGCTTCCTCCGGCGTAGGCGGTGATGAAGCCGAACGACGTCGGATTGGCCACGGTGATGTTCATCGCGACAGCGGAAATACCGGACACTGGAATGCCACCCTGTCCCGCGACCTTGACGTTGATGGTCTGCCCGGGGGCAACAGGTCCGTTGATCCCGCCGGTGCCGTTACGGGTATCCAATTGCCGGAACGGGGCCTGCGCGGAAAACGCGCCTGCGGTTGACGGTGTGCCCGCAAGGTAATAGCCCGAGGTATCGGCGATGATCTGGACGGTTCCGCCGGAGGTGTTCGTGAATGAAATCGTCCCGTCGGGAGCGACCGGCGTAATGGCGAAATTCGGAACGATCTGTCCCGCCGCGTAATTCACGTTCGAGGCGTTCGGTCGCGGAGTCCCGCCTGCGTAAGCGGTGATGAAGCCGAACGACGAGGGATTGGCCACCGTGATGTTCATCGCGACGGCGGAAACACCGGAAGAGGGAATACCGCCGCGGCCTGTGACTTTGACGTTGATGGTCTGTCCGGGGGCAACGGGTCCGCCGACGCCGCCGGTGCCGTCACGGGTATCCAGCTGCCGGGACGGGGCCTGGGCGGAGAACGTCCCGGGAGCGGGCGACGCGCCAGGCGTGAGGGAGTAACCGGTGATGTCGGCGATGAGCTGGACCGTGCCGTTGGAGCTGTTCGTGAAGGAAATCGTGCCATCGGACCCCACCGGCGTGATCGCGAAATTCGGGACGATCTGCCCTGGGGCAAAATTCAGGTTCGAGGTCGCCGGACGATTTGTTCCGCCGGCGTACGCGGTGATGAAGCCGTTCGACGTCGGGTTGGCCACCGTGATGTTCATTGCGACAGCGGAAACTCCGGTCGCCGGGAGGCCGCCGCGTCCAGCAACCTTGACGCTGATCGTCTGTCCGGGGGCGACCGGCCCGTTGACGCCACCGGTCCCGTCCCGCGTGTCAAGCTGCCTGCAGGGGGTTGTAGCCGCAAATCCGCCCAACGGGTCTTGCGACGGCGAAAAGAGCGACGGGCTGACGTACAGCAGCCGGTTAGGCATGCAGTTTCCGGTCGACTGGACTATTCCGGCTGTTGCGCCGACGGTCAACGTTGCCGAGACCTGCGCGGGGCTCCACGAGGGATGCATGGCGAGGAGCATCGCGGCCGCTCCTGCCGCATGCGGAGAGGCCATCGAGGTTCCGTTCAGGACAGCCGTTGCGGTATTTGACGTCTGCCAATCCGAGGTGATCTGGACTCCTGGTGCGTACAGGTCGACGCAGGGACCGTAGTTGGAGAACGATGCCTGCCGGTCGAAGCTGTCGCTCGCGGCCACCGTGATCGCGGCAGCCACGCGGCTGGGGGACAGCGTGCACGCGTCCGTGCTGGAATTGCCGGCCGCCAAGGTGACGATAATGCCGCTATTGATCGCGCCCTGGACAGCGTCGTCCAGGCTCTGGTTCGCAGGTCCGGAGAGGCTGAGGTTGGCGACGGCGGGTTGGCCGGGCTGGTGCTGCTGGACCATCCAATCGAGGCCGGCTATGACGTCGGAGGAGTATCCCGTACCGTCGCAACCAAGGACCCGCACCGGCACGATGGTTGCCGACTTGGCCATGCCGTAGGTGCTGCCGGCTGTGATGCCTGCTACGTGCGTCCCGTGGCCGGCGTCGGGCATTGCCGGATCGGTGCAGGGGGCATTGGCGGGCTGCCCCGAGAAGGCACTCCACCCCGCGGTCACCCGACCGCCGAAGTCCACATGGGTGCCAAGCACCCCGTTGTCCACAATGTAGACCTGAACCCCGGCGCCGCTCGAAGGCGGGGTGTAGCTCCCGGACAAAGGGAGGGTGCGCTGATCGGTCCGGTCGAGGTTCCAGGGTGCCGGCGCTTGGGTGTCCGAAATCCGTACCGGGGTGTCCCGCTCGACCGATGCCACGTGGCTCGACTTCGCCAACGCAGCGGCCTTCGCTGGCGTCGCCGTGACGACCGCGGCCTTCACGGCATGCGTGAACGTTTTGTCCACCGAGACTCCCTGCGAGCGCAGCTCCGCGGTCTTCCCGTCAACGTCGGTGCCTTCGGCGTAGTGGACCATGTATCTGTCTTCGCCTGCTGCCGGAGTCGTGTCGGCGTGCGCCGGCAGCGGCACTCCCACGGTGAAACCTGATACCAGCAAGAACAGGGCTATTGGAACGACGCCGGATGGCTTTTTCACGAGCTTCAATCTTCCTGTGACGCACAGTGGCGGCGGAGACATCCGAAGGATGCAGACTGCTGCGCCCAATTCTATCTCCAGTCACACAGGCATCACCCGTCTCTTCAATTTCAGACATCCACAACCCCGGCTTCGTGAACAAAACGCGGCCAAGTGTCACAAAGCTGTCATAATCTTCGTCAGAAGGGGTCCGGTTTTCCTAGACTCTTCCCATAGGTCATGAGTGCCAGCGACAGCCCCGGCTTGCTGGCCGGCAACCCTCCTTTCGCGGCGGGGTGCCCCGGGTGAAGACCTGGCCCTTCGCTGTGTTGGCGGCGGGCAAGCGCGATGTGAGGTGTCGACGAATGACAATTGCTGCAACAGCCATACCCCTTTCAGGTACCCAGGACGGAACCCTCAAGTATGTTTCCGTAGGAGGGCTCGAACTGGAGGCCGGGGGTTTCCTCCCTGAGGTCGTCCTTGCGTACGAGACATGGGGCCGGCTCAACGCCGACGCTTCCAACGCCGTCCTCGTGGAGCATGCACTGACCGGCAGCACCCATGTGGCCCGTGGCGAGAGCGACGAAGAAGGCTGGTGGGAGCAACTCGTTGGTCCCGGCGCCACCATCGACACGGACCGCTACTTCGTAGTCTCCGTCAACATCGTGGGAGGCTGCTACGGCAGCACCGGGCCGTCGTCGAGCGCTCCTGACGGCAAGCCATGGGGCTCCCGCTTCCCGCTTGTGACCCTGCGGGACAGCACTGTAGCCGAAGCCCGGCTCGCCGACGCCTTGGGGATCCACAGCTGGCACACCGTGGTGGGCGGGTCCATGGGCGGTGCCCGCGCACTGGAGTGGGCCGTCAGCTATCCGGACCGCGTCAAGCGATGTGCCGTGATTTCGATCGGGGCGTACAGCACTGCCGAACAGATTGCGTTCGCGCAGGCCCAGACGCTCGCCATCCGGCAGGACGCCGACTTCAAGGGCGGCGACTACTATGGCCAGGCCGCGCCCGAGGCGGGGCTGGCCCTCGCCCGGCGGATCGCCCACATCACCTACCGTTCGGCGGATGAACTGGACTTCCGCTTCGGCAGGAACGCCCAAGGCGGCGAGGCACCCCTACAGGCTGCGGCCTTAGGGGACCGGGGCCGCTACCAGGTGGAGAGCTACCTCGACCACCAGGGACGCAAGCTGGTCCAGCGCTTCGACGCCAACAGCTACATCGCCATCACTGAGGCGCTCATGAGCCACGACATCACTCGCGGCCGGGGCTCATTGGAGGACGCGTTGTCCGTGGCCACGGCGAAGTTCTTCGTTGCCTCGGTGGACTCGGATCGGCTCTATTTCCCGGAACAATCGCACGAGCTGGCCAAGGCCTTGCCCGGAGAAGTCCCCGTTCATGTGATCGAGGCGCCCATCGGGCACGACGGTTTCCTCACCGAGATCGGCCAGCTCGGCCCCCAGCTGCGGGAGGCGTTCTTCGGCTGAATCAGCCGTTCATGATCTCCTGGCGGAGCTTCATGTAGTCCTCCATGGCAATTTTCCCGTCGCTATACTCCTGGTCGAGTTCGGCCAGTTTCCGTGCCCGGTAGCCTTGCGGCGCGCTGTCCGGCTGGGGCGCGCTGTTCGCTTGCGGAGTAGCCGACGACCGCGGAGCGGCCTGAGGTGCGGGCATTCCCACCGGGGGTTGCGGCTCAGCCGGGAAGATGACCGGGGGTTGCTCCGGGTATCCGACGGGGTAGTGCTGCGGAGGATAGGGCTGCCCGGGGTAATCCTGCGGAGGGAAGTCCCGGAGCCTGCGCTGGCGCGATCGGTTGTACATGCGGATCCCCATGGGAATCAGCCAGGAGCAGACGATGATCCAGAAGATCACATTGTTCACAGTGGAGGGCCTCCCTAGTCTTTCACCAGCTTAGCCCCGCTCCCTGTGACCCACACGGCTCCCGTTCAGCTCCGGGGCAGGATGGTGTCGGCAGGACCGAAGACGGGTCCCGGCGTCGGGCGTTTCGGCAGGATGCCGTCGCCGGAGGAGCGGTGCCGGATCCGACGGATGACCCACGGGACAAAATACTCCCGTGCCCATACGAGGTCGCCCGAGCGGGCCTCGCGCCAACTCCGCTGGGGGAGTGGCTTGGGGAACAGCGGCTCGAGGTTGTGCGGCACGTTGAGCGAATCGAGGACCATCGCCGCGACGGTGTGATGGCCGAGCGGCGAGAAGTGCAGGCGGTCTTCGTCCCACATCTGGGAGTTGGAGAGTTGCCGCAGGGACCACATATCGGCGATCACGGCATCGTGGCGGGCGGCCACCGTGCGGAGGTTTTCGTTGTAGATGGCCACTTTGCCGCGGATCCGGCCGAGGACCGATGACGCGGTGTCCGGACCGTTGAAGAGAACCACGGTGGCACCGTCGGAACTCAGGGTCTGCACTGCGGCATCGAGTTTCTCGGCCAAGGCGTCGGGATCGCCGCCGGGACGGATGAGGTCGTTGCCGCCTGCGGAGATGCTCACGAGGTCCGGCTTGAGGTCCATGCACGGGCCAAGTTGTTCGTCGAGGATCTGCTGGAGCAACCGCCCGCGGATGGCCAGGTTGGCGTAGGCGAAATCCCGGTGCCCCCGGCTCAGTTCCTCGGCTACGCGGTCGGCCCAGCCGCGATGTCCCCCGGGGTTGTTGGGCTCGGGGTCGCCGATCCCTTCGGTAAAGGAATCACCCAATGCCACGTAGCGGGTCCACGGATGAATCCTTTCGTCCGGCTTTGGTCCCACCGTGGGATCAATGTCACTCACGTCCATATCCTGCCTCTTGCTGCAACGCCACGCGCCCGTAGCTTGTTACTCATGGGTAACTGCAAGAATAGTCCCATGAGTCAAGCTTCCGCCTTTCCTGCCCCGGTCGTTTTGTGGTCCCACGAAGAGGAGGAGCGGGCTGGCAAGCCATTGCTGGTCCTGTTGCACGGTTACGGGTCCAACGAGCAGGACCTCTTCAGCCTTGCAGGCTTGTTGCCCCAGGACTTCGTCGTCGCTTCGCTCCGTGCGCCGATCGCGACGGGCCCGGGCTTCACGTGGTTCCCGCTCACGGCGTCCATCGACTATTCCCTCGATGCCGTCAAGGACGCCGCGGAGTACGTGTTTTCCTGGTTGGACTCCTTCAAGTCCAACCACAGCTCGGTGACGCTTCTCGGCTTTTCCATGGGTATGGCCATGGCCACCTCGCTGTTGCGGCAGCGCCCGGCGGACTTTGCCGCCGTCGTCGGGCTTTCAGGCTTCGCCGTCGACGCCGATGCGGACCCCGCATTCCGCGACGCCGAACTGGACGGTTCCGTGCCGCTCTTCTGGGGACGGGACCAGCAGGATCCTGTTATCACCCCGGACAAGATCGAATACACCATGGACTGGGTCCGAAAGCACACGGATCTGACCAAGGTGCTCTACACAGGCATGTGGCACGGCATCAACCAGCAGGAAATCGGCCACGTTGGCGAATTCCTGGAGCACAAGGTCCTCTCGTAGCAACGCGGGGTCACTTACGGCCCATCCCGAAGTACGTTATGGGCCGTAAGTGACCCCGCGTTGCCCTAGGAAGCGGCCGCGATCCGCACCGTCTGTCCGTTGACGGTCACCGTATCGCCGACATGGAGTTGGCGGCCGCGCCGATCGTCGATCTCGCCGTTGACTTTGACCAGGCCGTTCTTGATGAGTTCCGTGGCTTCCACGCCGTCCTCCACCAGGTTGGCGAGCTTCAGGAGCTGGCCGAGTCGGATCATGTCGTCGCGGATGGGGATTTCTTCGATTTCCGGGTTGCTCATACAAGCAATGATGCCTGAAGTAAGTTGGTGAAAATGCCGCAATCGTCCCGTCCCGCCATCCGAAGCACCTCCCGTCCGTTGCTCACCGGCCTGCTTCTCGCGGTGGCCAACGGTACCCTGCTTCCGGTCCAAGGCCGGATCAACAGTGCGCTGGGGGCAAAGCTCGACGACGGCGTGGCGGCCGCCGTCGTCAGCTTCACTACCGGGCTGGTATTGATCGCCGTGATCGGCCTTGCGCTGCCGAAGGGCCGCGCTGGTTTGCGCCGGATAGTGCCTGCCGTCAAGGAGCGCAGCTTTCCGCGGTTCTATGTGGTGGCTGGCGGGATCGGCGCTCTCTACGTGATTGCCCAATCGTTCACCATTGGCCTTCTTGGAGTCGCGTTGTTCACGGTAGCCGTGATCACAGGGCAGACCGTGAGCGGCCTGTTCGTGGACCGGCTCGGCATCGGTCCCGGCGGGAAACGCTCGATCACGGGGGTCAGGATTTTGGGAAGCATCCTGACGATCGCCGCCGTCGCCTGGGCCGTGTCGCCGCGCCTCGGGGCTGCGGCCGATGTCGGGTCCTTGCTGTTCCCGATCCTGTTGCCAGTCGTGGCGGGTTGCCTCATGAGTTTCCAACAAGCCATGAACGGGACTGCCACGGTGCACTACGGCAGCCCCA
Organism: Arthrobacter sp. efr-133-TYG-120; assembly: GCF_030209785.1. Classification (NCBI taxonomy): domain Bacteria; kingdom Bacillati; phylum Actinomycetota; class Actinomycetes; order Micrococcales; family Micrococcaceae; genus Arthrobacter; species Arthrobacter sp. efr-133-TYG-120. Next base: position 14,418 of record NZ_JARVRI010000015.1, on the reverse strand, counting down.
TCGCCGCGACGCTGGTGAATTTCGTGGCCGGAACGGTCATTCTCTGGATCGCCTGGCTCATCAAGATGTCGTTGCTTGGTCCCGGGCACGCCCTTCCTGCTGAGTGGTGGTATTACGTGGGCGGCCCGATGGGGTGCGTCTTTATCGGCCTGGCTGCTTTGTTGGTCCGCAGCCTCGGTGTTTTGGTCACGGGGCTGGGGATGATCGCCGGGCAACTGCTCGGATCCCTCGCGCTTGACCTGATCCTGCCGGCTCCGGGAACCTTGGTGGCTTTCCCCACGATCCTTGGCACCTTGCTGACCCTGTTCGCCATCATCGTCGCCACGCTGCCTTGGCCGAAGGGCGCGCTCGCTCCCCGCCGTCCCGCCAAGCGCCATTCGGGCCAGTCCCGGAGGCAGGACAGCGGCCAAAGGCCGGTAGGCTAGGACACGCAGCTTCCTGCACAGCATTACCTTCGCGCACAACCACGGACCGCACCCAGCGGCCCTGTAGAACATTGGAGTACCCATGGCAGCAAAATCCGTCCTCGACCAGGTCATTTCCCTCTCCAAGCGGAGGGGCTTCGTGTTCCAGGCCGGTGAAATCTATGGTGGCTCCCGGTCCGCGTGGGACTACGGCCCCCTCGGTGCCGAGCTCAAGGAGAACATCAAGCGCCAGTGGTGGCAGAGCGTTGTCCGCGGCCGCGAAGACGTGGTGGGCCTGGATTCCTCCGTGATCCTGCCCCGCCAGGTATGGGAAGCCTCCGGCCACGTCGAGGTGTTCTCCGACCCCCTGGTCGAGTGCCTTTCCTGCCACAAGCGCTACCGCGCCGACCACCTCGAGGAAGAGTACGAGGAAAAGAAGGGCCGTCCCGCCGAAAACGGCCTCAAGGACATCGCCTGCGCCAACTGCGGCACCCGCGGCCAGTGGACCGAACCGCAGGAGTTCTCCGGCTTGCTCAAGACGTTCCTGGGCCCCGTGGCCAGTGAAGAAGGCCTGCACTACCTGCGCCCGGAAACCGCGCAAGGCATCTTCGTCAACTTCAGCAACGTGCTCACCACGTCCCGCAAGAAGCCGCCGTTCGGCATCGGCCAGATCGGCAAGTCCTTCCGCAACGAGATCACGCCGGGCAACTTCATCTTCCGCACCCGCGAGTTCGAACAGATGGAAATGGAATTCTTCGTCGAGCCGGGCACGGATGAGGAATGGCACCAGTACTGGATGAAAGAACGCATGTCCTGGTACACCGATCTGGGCATCCGGCCGGAGAACCTGCGTTTCTTCGAGCACCCGCAGGACAAGCTCAGCCACTACTCCAAGGGCACCACGGACATCGAGTACCGCTTCGGTTTCCAGGGCTCCGAGTGGGGCGAGCTTGAGGGCATCGCCAACCGCACCGACTTCGACCTCTCCACCCACTCGAAGGCCTCCGGTCAGGACCTCAGCTACTTCAACCAGGCCACCAACGAGCGCTACACGCCGTACGTCATTGAACCGGCCGCCGGCCTGACGCGCTCCTTCATGGCCTTCCTTGTGGACGCCTACACGGAAGACGAGGCACCCAACGCCAAGGGCGGCGTCGACGTCCGTACCGTCCTGAAGCTTGACCCGCGCCTGGCGCCGGTCAAGGCAGCCGTGCTGCCCCTGAGCCGCAACGAGGACCTGTCCCCGAAGGCCAAGGACTTGGGCACCCAGCTGCGCAAGAACTGGAACATCGACTTCGACGACGCCGGCGCCATCGGCCGCCGCTACCGTCGCCAGGACGAGATCGGTACCCCGTTCTGCATCACCGTGGACTTCGACACCCTCGATGACCAGGCCGTCACCATTCGTGAGCGCGACACCATGAGCCAGGAACGTGTGTCCCTGGACAAGGTGGAGGGCTACCTGGCCGCACGACTGATCGGCGCCTAAGCGTGTCCATCGAGTACCGCGAATGGCGTGAGGGCGACGACCTCGCGCTCCTGGAAATGTGGGGTGGGCCGGAGACCCTGCCGGCCCAGCAATTCCGCGCCGCCCTTGCGCCGTCGAGCAACAGCGGCCAGGGCCAGCCTTGGCGCCGGTGCATCGTGGCGGAAGACGTCGTTGACGGCATCGGAATTCCGGTGGCCGCGGGGGTGGTCCACGAGGCGTCCCTGCACGCGGAACGTCTCTGGGCCTACATCGAGGTTGCCAAGGACCACCGCCGGAGCGGGATCGGGGCCACGCTCCTGACCATGCTGCGGCGCGAAGCCGGGCGGTCGCCGTCGGGCGTCACCAAGCTGCGCAGCAAAGTGGAGCCCGGCACGGCCGGTGCCGCCTTCGCCGAGTGGGCAGGGCTTGCACCCATCCAGCGTTCCCGGCTTGTGGTGGTGGATCCCGAGCCGCTCAGGCTGCCTGTGTTTGGTGACGGCTCCGAAGAAGCCGCTTCCGAGCGGGTGGAGGACCTCGCCACGGGATCGGTGGAACTGAGCGACGTCGTCGGCCGGTACTACACAGCCGTGCACCACTGGGACAACCCCGGCGAGCTGGGCATCCCCACCGTGCAGCGGCTGTTCCTCGACGATCTGACAGGGGCCCACGGAGCCGTCGTGCTACGAGCACCCAAGGCGAGTGCCTTTGGCGCCGGCGTTCCGGCCACCCGCAAGGGCAAGCTGCAGGCCTTCGCCATCAGCTATGCCCAGGGCAGCTCGGACGAGCCCTCGGAAGTGTTCCTTGGCCACGACCCGCTTTTGCCGGATGACGAGGCGCGGGAGGCGGTCCGCGACCTGCTGGCGCTTATTGCTTACCAGCACCCCGTGCTCCTTGAAGTGGACGATTCCATGACGGCCGTGTGCGCCGTCGTCGATCCCTTGCTCGAGCAGGGCAAGGCGAAGCTCCGCGGTGCGGACACCCTGGTGGTCAGCGAATAGCTTGCGGCTGGCCCAACTGACTCGCAGTTGTTGTCGTTTTGAGCCCTCATAACGACAACAACTGCGAGCCAGTTGGGTGAACCCTTGACGGCGCCGCTGCCCTGGGTGTAGGCATGACGACGTAAGCCCCGGCCGTTGCTCTGGTGGGGTAGCGGCGGGTGGAACGAATCCGGTCTCATGAAGAGAATCGGCGGTAACACCCATGAATGGAACAGCCCTCGACGGACTCCGTGAACAGCTCCGTGGGCAACTCGTCACTCCCAGCGATCCTGACTATGACTCCGCCCGTGCAGTCTTTAACGGGATGATCGACAAGCGTCCGGCGGGAGTCGTCCGGGTGGCCCAAGTGGCGGACGTCATCGCGAGCGTGAACTTCGCCCGGGACAATTCCCTGCCATTGGCTATCCGCGGCGGCGGCCACAGCGCCCCCGGTTTCGGGACCTGGGACGATGCCCTTGTCATAGATTTCGTCAACCGTACCGGGGTCCGTGTTGACCCCGACACCGGTACGGCCCGTGCCGAGGCGGGAACAACCTGGGCAGATTTCAACCACGCCACCCATGCCTTCGGACTCGCTACCACTGGCGGGATTGTGGGATCCACCGGCATCGCAGGCCTGACCCTGGGTGGCGGCATCGGCTATCTTGCCCGCAAGCACGGCCTGTCCTGTGACAACTTGATCTCCGCTGACGTCGTGACTGCGGACGGCAAGTTCCTGACTGCGAGCGAAACCCGGAACGAGGATCTCTTCTGGGCCTTGCGGGGAGGTGGGGGAAATTTCGGTGTGGTGACCTCGCTGGAGTACAAGCTGCACCCAGTGGACATGGTCCATGTGGGCATTGTCATCTACGGAGCGGAGAACACCGAGACGGTGGCGAAGTTCTACCGGGACTATATGGACTCCGCTCCCGAAGAGTTCGGCGCGTTCCTCGGCTTCCATCAAGGCCCGCCGGTGCCGTTCCTTCCCGAAGAATGGCACGGCAAGCCAGTGTGCGTCGTGGTCGGGATGTGGACGGGAGACATGGCCGAAGGCGAATCCCGCTGGGCGCCGTTCCTCGAAGCCGCACCCGTAGCCGGATCCCTGATCACCCCGATGCCGTACCCGGCACTCAACGTGGCATTTGACGGGCTCAATCCCAAGGGGCTGCAAGGATACTGGAAAGCCAACTTCATCAGTGAACTCAACGATGGCGTCATTGGTGCGCATGCGGAGTTCGGGTCCACGGTGACCAGCCTCAACACCGCCGTCCATGTCTACCCGATCGACGGCGCGGCGGCCCGGGTCGGAGCCCAGGACACCGCCTTCGCGAACCGCGGCATGAAGTTCGCCCCGGTGATCGCGGCACAATGGCCGGACCCCGCGGACAACGAAGCCAACATTGCCTGGGCCCGCAACTACGCGGAGGCGCTCCGTCCGCATTCGGCTGCCAGCGGCTACATCAACTTCATGGATGCAGAAGACCAAAGCAGGATCAGCGACAACTACGGGGTCAACTACGAGCGGCTGCAAGCCATCAAGGGCAAGTACGACCCAGGAAACCTTTTCCATGTCAACCAAAACATCAAACCCGCCTGAGCACTCGGGTATCAACCGAGCCCAACTGACTAGCAGTAGGTGTCGTTTTGAGCGCTCATAACGACACCAACTGCGAGCTAGTTGGGTGGGACACAGCGCTGCCCCACGTAGGCTTGTGGGCATGAGGTTTTGCAGCTAATGGGTCACGGCCATTCACACGGACACGCAGAGCATTTCGAGCCAAGCCCGACGGCGCTCGCGTCACGCAGGCGGGCCAACTGGCTCCTCGTGGCCGTGCTGGCTCCGATCGCGGTACTCACGATCGTTGCCATGGTGGTCATGTGGCCATCGGGGAGCAAAGAGGGCATCACGTTCGCGAGCCCCTACACGGCCGCTCCCGGGGTGACGTTCGATACGGGCAAGATCCAGGCGGTTACCCAGGAAAGCTGCACGCAAGGTACGCAGGCGCCGAGTACGAACGGCACGAACCAAAGCAGCGGCGCACAGCCGCAGGGGTCCCAATGCACCTTCGCGTCCACGCAACCGGATAACGGCGGCAGCCCGGTGAAAGTGGTCATCAACCCGGACGTGGCCAAGTCCCACGGCGTCAAAGTGGGGGACAGCATCCGCTACCTGAACCTCTCCGGGGTGCAGGGCGCAGCGGCAGGCAACGGCTCGCCGTCGTACGTTTTCCTCGACTTCGTGCGGACCGTTCCCATGGCCCTTCTGGCGATCCTGTATGCCGTGGTGGTCATTGCGGTGGCGCGCTGGCGCGGCTTCAGGGCGCTCCTCGGGCTGGCCGGAGCCTACGTGGTGATGGTGAGCTTCATGCTTCCGGGACTGGTGGAAGGCAAGCCGCCGCTGCTCGTGGCTTTGGTCGGCTCCACCGCCATCATGATGGGGGTGCTCTATTTCGCCCACGGATTCTCGGCCAAGACCTCCACCGCGTTGCTGGGTACGATCTTCGGCCTCGGCATTACGGCGCTGCTGGCGGCCTGGGCCACGGATGCGGCCAACCTGACCGGGATCGCGAGCAGCGAGGGCGCCACGCTCGTGAACATGTCGGACAAGATCTCGCTCTCCGGAATCATTCTCTGCGGTCTGATCATTTCCGGGCTCGGAGTGCTCAACGACGTGACGATCACCCAGTCCGCGGCCGTGTGGGAACTCTACGAGCTCGCACCCGAGACTGGCGCGCGAAAGCTGTTCACCTCGGCCATGAGGATCGGCCGGGACCACATCGCCTCCACGGTCTACACCATCGCCTTTGCCTACGCCGGCGCAGCGCTACCCCTCCTGATCATCGTCATGCTGTACGACCGTCCGCTGGTCGATGCCCTCACGAGTGCCGAGTTGTCCGAGGAAGTCATCCGTACACTGGTGGGCTCCATCGGCCTGGTGCTGGCCATCCCCGTGACCACCTTGATCGCCGTGCTGGTGGTGAAGGCGACCGGTCCGAGGCGGCTCGCGGCTGCCGTCGCGGCGGATGCGGCGCCAGCTCTCGACGACGACGGGAAGGTCCGCGAGCTTGAAAACGCCGGGTCCACCGATGCCTTCGAGTCCTTCGATACTGGCGAGCTTGCCGCCGTCGTCATGACCAGGCGGGCACGCAGGGAAGCCGAGCGCCGCTAGCCTCCGATGACATTTGTCATCCTTCATTGGTGACACACGCCCGGGCGCCGGACACGGATCCCGGCTTTGATGGGTAGTGGAGCAAACCAAAGCCAAGGAGAGTCATGACAACAGCGAGTGTGCCGGCCGTCCAAGCCGCCGGACTGCACAAGAGCTTCGGGAAGGTCCACGCCGTACGCGGCCTGGACCTCACCGTGCAGCCGGGGGAGGTGGTGGCGTTCCTCGGTCCCAACGGGGCGGGCAAGACCACCACGATCGACATGATCCTCGGATTGAGCGCCCCGGACCAGGGTAGCGTCTCCATCTTCGGCCACACTCCCCGGGGAGCCATCGCCCGCGGCCAGGTGGCAGCCGTGATGCAGACCGGCGGCTTGCTGCGGGACATCAGCGTCCGCGAGACCGTGCAGCTCAACGCTGCCATGTTCGATTCCTCCCGGCCCGTGGACGAAGTCCTGGCGCGGGCGGGCATCCTGGAGATCGCCGACCGCAAGGTCGAAAAGTGCTCAGGCGGCCAGCAGCAGCGGCTGCGCTTCGCCATGGCCCTCGTCTCCGATCCCGGATTGCTGATCCTGGACGAGCCCACCACCGGCATGGATGTGGCGGGACGACGGGACTTCTGGACCGCGATCAGGAGCGACGCCCAGCGCGGACGGACCGTCATCTTCGCCACCCATTACCTCGAAGAAGCCGACGCCTACGCGGACAGGATTGTGCTGGTCCGGCAAGGCAGCATCGTGGCGGACGGCACCGCCGCCCAGATCAAGAACCTTGCCTCGGGCCGTACCGTCAAGGCTTCGCTTCCGGCGGCAGAGCGCGGGCTCCTGGCCGGGATGCCGCCCGTCGAAAGCATGGATTACAACGGCGGCCGCCTCACCGTCCGCACGGGCGACTCGGACGCCGTCGTGCGTTTCCTGCTCAACAACACGGGCGCCCACGACGTGGAAGTGGCGGCCAACAACCTCGAGGAGGCCTTCGTGGCCCTCACCGGAGACGATGCGGTGCCGGAATCCACGAGCATCACTTTTGAAGGAGACCTCGTATGAGCGCGGCAACAGTCCTCCAGGAACGGAAAGCGTCCTCCGGCGGGGTCAACAGCACGTTCCTGTGGATCGAAATCAAGCGGATGCTCCGGAACCGCCGGACCATCATGTTCACGGTGTTCATGCCGGCCGTCTTCTTCTTCATTTTCGGCCTCTCCAACAAGGACAAGCTCCTGCCCAACGGGCACAGCTACGGCCAGTACATCCTCATCAGCCTCACGGTCTATGCCGCGATGACCGCAGCTACGGGCGCCGGCAGCCAAGTGGCGGTGGAGCGTGCCCAAGGGTGGAGCCGCCAGCTTCGGCTCACGCCCCTCCTGCCCGGTGCGTACATCGCGGTGAAAGCCATGGCCGCCCTCACGCTGTCCCTTGTCGCCGTCGTGGCCCAGTTCGTCATCGGCGCCCTTGCCGGTGTCACCATGGATGCCCAGACCTGGCTGACCGCGGGGTTGGTGGCTTGGCTGGGCTCGCTGGTCTTCGCGGCCCTCGGTTTGTTCGTCGGATACCTTATGCCGAGCCAGAACGTCATGCAGATCCTCGGCCCGGCCCTGGCCATCCTTGCCATGCTCGGTGGACTGTTCATGCCGATCGAGATCATGGGGGAGACCTTCGGGAACATCGCCAAGTTCACGCCCGCGTACGGGATCGGGCAATTGGCCCGGAGTCCCATCACCGGCGAGTTCGACTGGGCGTGGATCGTCAACGTCCTTATCTGGCTCGCGATCTTCGTGGCCGGGGCTGCGATGGCGTTCCGCCGCGACACGAAACGTGTCTGAACAGGCCGCTAGGGTGGGCACCATGACCAGCAGCCAAGGCCGAACCTCCTTCAGGGACATGCTCGTCGGCAACATGTTCCGCGGTGCCATGTTCCGCGGTCCTGGGCCGCGGGGCTGGTTCATCGGCGCGGGACTTTCCATCCTGCTCTGGGCCTGGCCGACGTGGAACATCGTGTGGTCCGTGGACGAGCCGCTGGCCTGGAAAACGGCGGCGTCGGCGTCCCTGATTGTGTTCTTCGCCGCCTACGTCTTCCTGCCACAGATCAGTTGGCGCCTGGGCGTCCGGGCGGGGATCGTGTCCGTCTTCATCCTGCTGGCGCTGAACGGGCTGATGATCTTCATCATCGGACGGGAAGCCTTGTGGACCTGGACGTTCCTGGCCTGCGCCATCGCCATGACGTCTCTTCCGCCGCGCGCGGATTTCTTCCTCATCGTCGGATTGGCCCTCGCTTCCTTCACCACCCAGTTGGTGACGGGCAACGGGGAGCAGGCCTTGCTCCAGGCCGGGATCATCGTGTCCCTCGGCCTCATGATGTCCGCCTTCGCGCGGCTGATCAGGCAGACCGCACGGCTCCGGGAAGCGCAGACTGAACTGGCCGATGCAGCCGTGGCGGCGGAGCGCAGCCGCGTGGCCCGGGACATGCACGACATCCTGGGGCATTCCCTGACGGTCATCGCCGTGAAGGCCGAATTGGCCGGCAGGATGCTGGACACCGTCCCCGGCGAGTACCCGGCCCGCGACCGGGCCGCCGCCGAGATCTCCGCGGTGCAGGACTTGGCCCGTGGCGCGCTCGCCGACGTCCGCGCCACGGTGGCCGGTTACCGCGGCGTCAACGTCCTGGCGGAACTCGCAGTCGCCCGGACGGCCCTGGAATCGGCAGGGATCGACGCCGAATTGCCGGGAACCGTCGAACAGGTTCCGGCGCGTCACCGGGAGCTCTTCGGCTGGGTGCTGCGCGAAGGCGTCACCAACGTTGTGCGGCACTCCGGCGCCGCGCGCTGCCGCGTCCGGTTGACGGCGTCGAGCGTTCTAGTCGAGGACGACGGCGTCGGTCCGGCCTCCGGGGGCCGCTCCGGGAATGGACTGGCCGGGATCCGCGAACGCGTGGGTGCCGCCGGGGGAACGGTCAGCATTGGCCCGAGCGACCTGGGAGGGTTCAGATTGGCGGTGGAGGTATGAGTATCCGATTGGTGATCGCAGACGACCAGGCGCTCGTGCGCGGAGCATTGGCCGCGTTGCTGGGGCTGGAGCCGGACATCGAGGTGGTCGCCGAACTGGGCGACGGGACAGGGGTGGCGGCCGCCGTCGTCGAGCACTCCGCCGACGTGGCAATGCTCGACGTCGAGATGCCGGGCTTGGACGGGATCAGCGCGGCAGCGGCCGTGCGGCGGGCCGCGCCGTCCTGCCGGGTCCTCATGGTGACCACGTTCGGGCGGCCAGGCTACCTCAAGCGCGCCATGCAGGCCGGCGCTTCCGGATTCGTCGTCAAGGACACGCCCGCCCGGCAATTGGCCGAAGCGGTACGCCGCGTACACCAAGGTCTCAGGGTGGTGGACCCGGTGCTTGCCGCGGAATCGTTGACCGCGGGAGACAGCCCTTTGACCGAACGCGAGGGGGAGGTGCTGAAGGCAGCGTCCGACGGCGGAACGGTAGCCGACATCGCGAAGTCGGCGATGCTTTCCGAAGGGACGGTGCGGAACTACCTGTCCGCCGCGATGGCCAAGACCGGCGGCCGTACACGTGCCGAGGCCGTGCGGATCGCCGAAGACAACGGCTGGCTGCTCTAGCGGCCAGGCACGTATTCGACCGTCCCGTCGATTTGCCCCGCTTTGAGACAATGGACGGGTGACTGTAGTAGCAACGCCCCCTTCGCCCAAGCTCGAACTGCCCCCGCTGCAGCTCGGCCGGATCACGGTGGACACCCCCGTGATCCTCGCCCCGATGGCCGGAATCACCAACTCGGCCTTCCGTCGGCTGTGCCGTGAATACGGCGGCGGCCTGTACGTGGCGGAGATGGTGACCTCCCGTGCCTTAGTGGAGCGCACCCCGGAATCGTTGCGCATCATCTCCCATGACGACGATGAAAAAGTCCGTTCCGTGCAGTTGTACGGCGTGGACCCCGTCACCGTTGGCCAGGCAGTGCGCATGCTCGTCGAAGAAGACCGGGCGGACCACATCGACCTCAACTTCGGCTGCCCCGTGCCCAAGGTCACCCGGCGCGGCGGCGGATCCGCCCTCCCCTGGAAGATCGACCTTTTCACCTCGATCGTCCAGACGGCTGTCAAGGAAGCCTCCAAGGGCGACATCCCGCTGACCATCAAGATGCGCAAGGGCATTGACGAGGACCACCTCACGTACCTCGACGCCGGCCGGATCGCCCGCGATTCGGGCGTTGCCGCCGTCGCGCTCCACGGCCGCACAGCCGCGCAGTTCTACTCCGGCCAGGCCGACTGGTCCGCCATCGCACGCCTGCGCGAAGCCCTCCCGGACATTCCCGTCCTGGGCAACGGGGATATCTGGTCCGCCGAAGACGCAGTCCGCATGGTGCGCGAAACCGGGATCGACGGCGTCGTAGTTGGCCGCGGTTGCCAAGGTCGCCCGTGGCTCTTCGGCGACCTCCAAGCCGCGTTTGAAGGAAGCGACCAGCGCCACCGTCCGGGCCTGCGCGAAGTAGCCGAGGGCGTCTACCGCCACGCCGAGCTCATGATCGAAACCTTCGGCAACGACGAGTACAAGGCGCTGCGTGAGATCCGCAAGCACATGGCCTGGTACTTCAAGGGCTACGTGGTGGGAGGGGAGCTGCGTGCCAAACTGGCCACGGTGCCGACGCTCGAGGTCCTGCGCGAGCTGCTGGACCAGCTGGACATGGACCTGCCGTACCCAGGCATCGATTCGGAAGGCCCGCGCGGACGCGCAGGTTCCCCCAAAAAGCCGGCGTTGCCCAAGGATTGGCTTCTCAGCCGGCAGATGGACGCGGACCAGACGCGCGATATCGCCGCAGCCGAACTCGACGTCTCAGGCGGCTAAAGCGCGGCCCGGACCGGCGCGTGCACGCGCACAGCCCGAGTCGTGGAAAACTGGCTGCATAGGCACGGGCTGAAGAGACGCCGGTGCACGGCAAGCGGAGGAGGCAGATACCCATGGGAACTGAAGCGATGTCTGCAGCACGCCCGGCCGAAAACGCAACGGGCATTCCAGGCTACGTGGAGGCCGACTCGGCACGCTGGGTCCAGGAACCCCGCAAGAATACCTACCGCTCGGACTTCGAGAGGGACCGGGCACGGGTGCTGCATTCGTCAGCCCTCCGGCGGCTCGGGGCCAAGACCCAAGTGGTGGCCCCGGATACCGATGACTTCGTGCGCACCCGGTTGACGCACAGCCTTGAAGTGGCCCAGGTGGGCCGCGAATTGGGCCGCGCTCTCGGTTGCGATCCGGATGTTGTGGACACGGCGTGCCTGAGCCACGATCTTGGCCATCCGCCTTTCGGGCACAACGGGGAATCGGCGCTCAACGAGGTCGCCCATGGAATCGGTGGCTTCGAAGGCAACGCCCAGACCCTGCGCCTGCTGACCCGGCTTGAACCCAAGGTCCTTGCCCCCGACGGCCGGCCCGCGGGCCTGAACCTGACCCGGGCCAGCCTTGACGCCGCGTCCAAGTATCCGTGGTCCGCTGTCGATGCCCCCGTCATCCACGGACAGCGGAGCAGCAAATTCGGCGCTTACGAGGACGATCTGCCCGTGTTTGCCTGGCTTCGTGACGGAGCGCCGGGGAACCGTTCCTGCATCGAGGCCCAGGTGATGGACCTGGCCGACGATATTTCGTACTCCGTCCACGACGTCGAGGACGCCATTGTTGCCGGCCATTTCCAGCTGAAGTGGCTGGACAATCCCGACCACCGGGCCCGCGTGGTGGGCTACACCAAGCAGTGGTACCTGCCCCACAACGATCCCGCTGAAATCGACGCCGCACTGGCCCGCCTCGAAGCCACGAGCGTGTGGGTCCGCGAAGCCGACGGCAGCCGCAAGTCGATGGCCGCGCTGAAGGACATGACCAGCCAGTTGATCGGCCGGTTCTGCCAGAGTGCCTTGGAGACCACGAGGGCGCACTTCGGCCCGGACCACCTCACCCGGTACGCTGCGGAACTCATGGTCCCCGAGGAAACCGTCACCGAGATCGCGGCCATGAAGGGCCTTGCCACGACGTTCGTGATCTCCACCGACCATCGGCAGCCCGTTTATGAGCGCCAGCGCGAAGTCCTGCACGCCCTCGTCGGCGTGCTCAACGCGAGCGGAGACCGGCATCTGGAACCGATGTTCGCCGCGGACTGGCGGGACGCCCCCGACGACGGCGCCCGGCTTCGCGTTGTCATCGACCAGGTGGCGTCCCTGACGGACGCTTCGGCGCTGGCGATGTACGAACGCCTCGTGGGCAGCCTCCCCTCGCTCTGGTAGCCCGACGGCGGCCCCCGACGGCGGCCCACGGCTGACCGGGCGGAGCGACTAGGATGGTGACGTGGCTGGCCTGATCAAACGTGAAGATATCGACGAAGTACGCCAGCGCACCGATATCAAGGAAGTAGTGGACGGCTACGTCACCCTCAAGGGCGCCGGCCTGGGGACCTTCAAAGGCCTGTGTCCCTTCCACGACGAGCGCTCGCCGTCGTTCACCGTCCGTCCGCAAGTGGGCCGGTACCATTGCTTCGGCTGCGGCGAAGACGGCGATGCCATCTCCTTCGTCCAGAAAATGGACCACAGCTCCTTCCACGAAGCCGTGGAAAAGCTCGCAGCCCGGATCGGCTACGAGCTCCGCTATGAAGACGGCGGCACAGGTCCCAACCGCGAAGAGGTCGGCAAGCGCCAACGGCTGCTGGATGCCCACAAAATCGCCGACGAGTTCTTCCGTGCCCAACTGCTCACCGCAGGTGCCGCAGAGGGCCGCAACTTCCTCCACGGCCGCGGCTTCGATCGGACCGCGGCCGAACAGTTCGGCGTCGGCTACGCGCCCCAGGGTTGGGACTCGCTGCTGAAGCACCTGCGCGGACGCGGGTTCACGGATGCCGAGCTGAAGCTGACGGGGATGTTTTCCGAAGGCAACCGGGGCATTTACGACCGCTTCCGGGGCCGGCTCATCTGGCCCATCCGGGACATCGCCGGCGACACCATCGGCTTCGGCGCCCGCAAGCTCTACGAGGACGACCAAGGACCGAAGTACCTGAACACTCCGGAGACCGTGCTCTACAAGAAGTCCCAAGTCCTCTACGGCATCGACCTCGCCAAGCGGAACATCGCCAAGGACCGGCAACTGGTGGTGGTGGAGGGGTACACGGACGTCATGGCCTGCCACCTTGCCGGCGTCGGTACCGCTGTGGCCACGTGCGGTACGGCCTTCGGTACGGACCACATCAAGATCGCCCGCCGCTTGCTGTCCGACGACGGCACCGGGGGAGAGGTCATCTTCACCTTCGACGGCGACGCCGCCGGGCAGAAGGCCGCATTGCGCGCCTTTGAAGAAGACCAGCGATTCGTCGCGCAGACGTACGTGGCCGTGGAACCGAGCGGAGCGGACCCCTGTGATCTTCGCCAGCTCAAGGGCGACGCGGCTGTCCGGGACCTGATCGGCACCCGCCGGCCCCTCTTTGAATTCGCCATCCGGGCCTCACTCAAACGCCACAACCTGGACACCGTGGAAGGCCGGGTCGCCGCCCTGAGGGAATCGGCCCCCGTCGTGGCGCAGATTCGTGATTCCGGTATCCGTCCCGCCTATGTCCGCGAGCTGGCAGGCTGGCTCGGCATGCCCATCGAGGAAGTCAGCCGGGCCGTGGGCTTGGCCGCCAAACGCGCTGCCTCCGGCGCGGCGGGCAATACAGGAACTGCGGGATCTGCAGGCACTCCAGGAACCCCGGGGCACGGGCAAGGCGCAGCGCCGGGCCAGTCCGGCCAGCCGGCGGCAGCACCGCCGTCGAACGCTCCCATCGCGTTCATGCGCCCGGACCCGCGGGATCCCATTGCCGCCATGGAACGGCAGGCCCTCGAAGTGGTCATCCAGAACCCGGCCGTACTCGGTGGCGAAGCTGCGCTTAGCGGCGGAGCATGGGAACGGTTTGAAGCGTCCCATTTCGTCACTCCGGCCTACTCAGCCGTGCACACCGCCATCCGGGCCGCCGGGCTGGCACACGCGGGAGACCCTGTGGCCTGGGTGGAAGGGATTCGCCAGGAGGTTCCGGAACCGCTCCAAGGCCTGGTCTCCGAGCTTGCCGTCGTCCCACTGCCGGCCAGCACGCCCGAAGCGCTTCAGCGCTATTGCCGCGACATTTTGGCCCGGCTTTTCGAGCTGCAGATCACCAGGGTCAAGGCGGACAAGATGGGCCAATTGCAGCGTCTGGACGCCTCGGCCCAGCCTGAGGAGTTCCAGCGCCTCAACCGGGAACTCATGCAGCTGGAAATGCAGCGCCGCGCGCTCCGCATGGACAGCTGAGGGCCGCCCTGGCGCCGATTTCGTTTCCCGGCAGCCCTTTGTTAGGCTTGTACACGCTTCATTCCTCCGTAGCTCAATTGGCAGAGCATTCGACTGTTAATCGAAGGGT
>NZ_JARVRI010000029.1:0-195547 GCF_030209785.1 Arthrobacter sp. efr-133-TYG-120 | reverse complement strand
GCCCCCTGCAACGCTTGACAACTATAGAAGGGTCAACAACTGCGAGTCAGTTGGGTCGTGACGTAACCGACAGCGGCCGGGAGCCGCGAAAGTCTAGACTGGTTCAATGACTACAGCAGCTAATCCGTCCGTTGGACTGGTCGGTTGGCGTGGCATGGTCGGCTCCGTCCTGATGCAGCGCATGCAGGAAGAGGGCGACTTCGCCAACATCAACCCGGTATTTTTCTCCACCTCGAACGCGGGAGGTGCCGCGCCGTCATTCGCCGACGGCGCAGGCAAGCTCGAGAACGCGTTCGACATTGAGACTCTTGCCAAGCTGCCGATTATTGTCACTGCCCAGGGCGGCGACTACACGAAGCAGGTCCACGGCGAGCTTCGCAGCCGCGGCTGGGACGGGCTCTGGATCGATGCCGCGTCCACGCTGCGCATGAACGATGACTCCATCATCGTGCTGGACCCCATCAACCGGGACGTCATCGACGCCGGACTGTCCGGCGGCGTGAAGGACTACATCGGCGGCAACTGCACCGTCTCGTGCATGCTCATGGGGCTCGGCGGCCTCTTCAAGAACAACCTGGTCGAGTGGGGTACCTCCATGACCTACCAGGCGGCGTCGGGCGGCGGTGCCCGCCACATGCGCGAACTGCTCAACCAGTTCGGCACCCTCAACAACGAAGTCAGCAGCGAACTGGACGATCCCGCTTCCGCGATCCTGGAAATCGACCGCAAGGTCCTGGCGACCCAGCGCTCCGGCGTCGACGCCACCCAGTTCGGCGTGCCGCTGGCCGGCTCCCTGATCCCGTGGATCGACGCCGACCTCGGCAACGGCCAGTCCAAGGAAGAATGGAAGGCCGGGGTGGAAACCAACAAGATCCTCGGCACCGGCAACGGAAAGCCGGGCAAGGACCACGTTGTCATGGACGGGCTCTGCGTCCGTATCGGTGCCATGCGCTCCCACTCCCAGGCCCTGACGCTCAAGCTGCGCGAGGACTTGTCCGTCGCCGAAATCGAGAAGCTCCTGGACGCTGACAACGAGTGGGCCAAGGTTGTGCCGAACACCAAGGAAGCCTCCATGGCGGACCTCACCCCGGTTGCTGCCTCCGGCACTTTGGAGATCCCGGTCGGCCGCATCCGCAAGCTCGAGATGGGCCCCGAATACATCAGCGCCTTCACCGTGGGCGACCAGCTCCTCTGGGGCGCTGCCGAGCCGCTGCGCCGCATGCTGAAGATCGCTACCGGCACCCTCTAGTAGTCCTGCTTTCACCAACTAACTCGCAGTTGATGTCGTTTTGAACGCTCATAACGACATCAACTGCGAGTAAGTTGGGTGCCTCAACGCTCCATGAAGCGCATGTACTTGGCGGCCTGGAGCTCGAAGGACCGTTTGGCCGCTGGTGTCAGGCCTTCCGGGGCGAACGGTTCGGGAACGACGACGGCGGTCCGGCCAGTGCCGCTGCGGGACCAGGTGCCCACCACTTCGCCGCCGGACACAATCATGCGTTTGAAGACCCCGTTGCCGCCCGGAACGACCTTCTGGAAATGCTCCGGCGGCAGGACAAGGCTGCGGTCCGTATACCCGAGAAGGAATTCATCGAACCCCGGCAAGGCGAGGATGGTCCGCGAGCCGGGAACGCCGTCGTCGAGCAATGCGGCCGTCTCTGGCGACAGCCAATAGGACGTTGCACCAAAGACGAGCTCAACGAGTTGGCTGCGAATAGCCTCGTGGGCTGCCCGGACCTCGGATTTGGGGATCTGGGTCCACCACGCGAAGTCTTGGAGCGTGGCCGGTCCGTGACTGCGCAGATACCTGAGCAGAAATTCGGCAATCCCTTCTTCCCGCCCCAAGATCTTGGATTCCGGAATCCACTCGTCGAAAGCCACGAACAGTTGCTGTCCAAGGGCTTTGCCCGCCGTCCCCGCCGGAGGTCCTTGGACCAGCCACGCGTTCTGGCACAGGATCCAGAGCAAATGGATCCCCCGTTGGGCCGCGGTCACTTGGCCCGCGGATTCGAAGATCTTGAAAAGTTCCTCGCGCGTGGCGCCCGGGCTGCCAGCGACGCGTTCAAGGGCAAGGTCCCGGCAGGCGGCGATGTCTGCCTTTTCGATGCCGAGTTCCCGGTGCCGTGCGGCAACCGAACGCATGGACCGCTCCGTGGTGATGCCCAGGATCCAACGCAAGTCCTGCGGCGGAACCAGGTGCAGCGTGCCCCTCATGGGCCAGGACCGGACCACGGTGCCGTTCTCCAATGCTTCCAGCACTTTCGAGAGGCCGGAACCGGGGACGCGCTGGCCCACTGCCCAGAACGCCGAGGCAAGATCCTGGGCCTGCATGGCACCCATCGTGGAGACGCATTCCTCCGGGCTGCTGAATCCCCCAAGCAATCCTTGGCTAGCGAGGCGCAGCCTGCCCATGACTTTGGGAGTGACCCGGATCTTCGCCGAAGCTGACATGGCCCCATCATAGGACGCTTGGCGGACAGCTTCGGTCCTCATTAGGACGCCCCAGGAACTCCCATGCCGCTCACAGGGGCCTACCAGCGGGCCCTCCTACGCTAGGGGAATGCTGTTCGGTGAGTTAGGTCCGCTGCTGCGGCCGCTCAGCCGGCGGTTAGCAGCCGCTGGTTGGTGCGCCGCCGCCGTCGGGCTTGTCTGCGGCCTGGCAATAGCGGTTGGTGCGGGGGTTCGACTGTCCCCGTCGATGCAGGCTGTCCAAGAGGTGGGACTTGCCGCCACCGGCGCGGCAGCCCTCCTCCTAGGCCTTGCTGCCGCGTGCCAGCCATCGTCCGATCGGCACGTTGACGACCCCGAATCAGGGTTCCAGACAAGCGCCAATGATCAAGTGCGCAGCTTCCTGCTCGCCGCCGTCGTCATGCTCCTGGGCGTGGCAGGCTTCGCGGCAGCCGGCTGGATTTCGCCCGGCGGTCCGTCGCCGCAGAGCATAGCGTTCAGCCAGATCTTCCTCTTGGGGGCCGCCAGCTGCGGGCTGACGTTCCTGTTGCTCAACAAGGTCCTCCCGAGCGGAAAGCGCTGACGCGCATAGCCCTCGGGTTCCTACAGGGCGAGGCCGATCAGTAGCGGTTCCGGGTGCAGTTCAATGCCGAAGCGCTCGACGACGCCGCGGCGCACCTCGCGCGCGATCGCCACCATGTCCTCTGCGCTGGCTCCTCCCCTGTTGGTGATGGCCAGGGTGTGTTTGGTGGACAGCGAGGCGCGGCCTCCGGACACGCTGGATGGATCGAGTCCGAAGCCCTTTCCGAAGCCTGCCTGGTCGATCAGCCAGGCCGCCGACAGCTTGACGAGGCCATCGTTTCCAGCCGGGTACTTCGGCGCTCCCTCGGGCAGCGATGCGGCCGCTGCGGCCGGGACAATCGGATTGGTGAAGAAGGAACCCGTGGAATACGTGTCCCTGTCCGAAGCGTCCAGGACCATGCCCTTGGAGGCACGCAGCCGCAGGACTTCGCGCCGGACGTCGTTGGAATACGCGCGCTTCCCGGCCTCGACTCCGAGGGACCGGGCCAGCTCCGCGTAGCGGATAGGCGCGCTCATGCGTCCGAGCGGCAGCTGGAATTCAACCGTCAGCACCACGTAACGGGGTGAGCCCTCGGTGGTGGTCTGTTTGAGGATGGAGTCCCGGTAGCCGAACTTAAGCTCGGAGTTGGTGAAGGTTTGCACGGCGTTGCGTTCCCGGTCCCAGGTACGGACCGCTGCGATGGTCTGGGACACGTCGGCACCGTAGGCGCCCACATTCTGCACAGGAGTGGCGCCGGTGGCTCCGGGGATGCCAGAGAGGGCTTCCAGCCCGGACCACGCATGCAGCACCGAGTGCTCCACGAGGGTGTCCCAGTTGTGCCCCGCTTGGACCACCACGGAAACGCCCCCGCAACTATCCTCCGAGTTCATGGTGAAGCCTTGCGACGCGATCTTGAGCACAGTGCCCGGGTATCCGGTGTCCGAGATCAGAAGGTTGGATCCCCCGCCGATGATGAGCAATTTCTCGCCCGCGGCGTCCGCCGAACGGACGGCATCGATGATTTCCCCTTCGGTGCGGGCCTCCACAAAGGTGCCGGCAGGGCCGCCAACGGCGGCCGTGGTCAGTTCGGAAAGCATCGTCTGGGTCACCGAACAAGCCTAGCGGGGATTGCCTGCGCTGGCCGACTCAGGGACGGGCTTCCGCAAGGCGGGCCGGCTCAGGGACGGGCCGACTCAGGGACGGGCCGGCTCAGGCGCGCGCTTCCGCGAGATGGGCGCCAGGAAAAAGCTCGCGACGAGCAAGACCAGGACGGCGAGCAAGGAATGCAGGATGCCGAAGTGCTCCGCCAGCAAGCCCAAGAGCGGCGGACCGCAAAGGAAGGCCCCATAGCCGATCGTCGAGACGACCGATACCCGGGCAGCTGCGTGCGCCGGATCGTCCGCGGCGGCGGACATGCCCACCGGGAACCCCAAAGAAGCCCCCAGCCCCCAGATGGCCAGGGCCGCGAAGGCGAGCCACGGCACTGGGGCGAAGACGAAGAGCGCCAACCCCACCACGGCAGTGGCCGAGCACCAACGCATCACGGGCACCCTGCCGAAGCGGTCCAGGACCACGGTTCCGGCAAAGCGGCCTACGGTCATAAACGTCACGAAGATTCCATAGCCGATGGCGCCGGCAGCGTCGGATTGCCCGTGGCCATCGGCCAACGCCAAGGCCACCCAGTCCCCCGCGGCGCCCTCAGCCAGGGCGAGCCCCAGGACGAGCAATCCAAGCAGCAGGGTCCGGCGTTCGCGCCATGCCCGGGCCACCATGCGTTTGCTGTCCAAAGGTTCGGCCGGTCCCTGCTGGCCTGGTTGGATGACGGGCAAGGGGCCGGTTGAAGGATCTTCGAACGTGTCTGGCTTTTCGGGTTTGAAGGCCTTAGAGGTACCTCGTGCAGTGGAATGGCGGGTGATGTCCGCGCGGAACCAGGAAGCAGCTGTCACCACGGAGACGGCCACCACCAGGCCGGCCGCAGCCAGATGCCAGAAGACCGGCAGTCCCGCGGCAGCGGCCCACGCGCCGAGCCCCGCGCCCGCAACGGTGCCGAGGCTGAAGGATCCGTGGAGGCGGGGCATGATGTGCCGTTCAAGGGCGCGTTCCAGTGACGCTCCCTCTACATTGGACGCCGTGTTCCAGCTGGCCGTGCCGAGGCCGACCACCATGAGTCCAAGCGCCACGGCCACCGGGTTTGCCAGCACGGACGTGCCAAAACCGGCGACCGCCAGGCCGAGGCCCACCATGGCGCCGCCGATCCGCGTGGTCAACCGTGATCCGAGCCGGATCACGATCACCCCGGATGCGGACACGGAGAGGAACGATGCCACCGTCATGCACATCAGCAGGAGGCCTACCGTGCCGGGCGTCAGGTTCAGGCCATCGCGGATCGCCGGCAAGCGGGACACCCACGACGAGAAGGCCAGGCCACTGGCGCCGTACGCGGTCACCACAGCAGTACGCCACCGCGACAATTCCGCCGCGGTGGCGCGAGGTGCAGATTGTTGCAGCCGGCTCAAGCGAGCTTCACAACGGCCTGGGACTTCATGAGGACCTTCTGGCCGGCGAAGGTGACGGTCAGGTCGATGCGCGCGGTGCGGGCTTCGGCGTCGAGCGCTCCCACCACTCCGGCGACCTCGATCACGGCACCAGGCTCGCTGGTACCGGTGGTATCGGCGACCAGCACCGGTTTGGTGAAGCGCGTCTGGTAGTCGACGACGGCGGCGGGGTCGCCGGCCCAGTCGCTCACCAATTGCACGGCGGAGCCCATGGTGAACATACCGTGCGCGATGACTCCGGGAAGCTCAACGCCGGTGGCGAAGGATTCGTTCCAGTGGATCGGGTTGAAGTCGCCGGATGCGCCGGCGTACTTGACCAGGTCCTGGCGCGTGACCTCGATGCTGCGGGTGCCGATTTCCTGCCCGACAGTAAGTTCTTCAAGTTTCATGCTCATGGTTACTGTCCCTCTCTGCGGACCAGGATGGACGAGGTGGTGGTGGCGACCCTTTCGCCGTCCACCGTCGTGATTTCCGAACGAGTCGTGATCATGGCCCCGCCGCCCATGGCGCGGACGCCGTCAACGTGCAGTTCGGCCCGCAACTGATCTCCGGCGACGATCGGGCGGTGGTGGGTGAAGCGCTGGTCGGCGTGAACCACACGGCTGAAGTCAATCCCGGAATCGGGGTCCTCGATCAGCTGGGCATCGGCCCGCTGGGCGACGATGATCGCGAAGGTCGGCGGGGCCACGAGGTCGCTGTGGCCCAGGGCCTTGGCGGCTTCGACGTCGAAGTGGGCGGGGTGGGTGGCCTTCACGGCCCGGGCGAACTCCCGGATCTTTTCGCGGCCGACGTCGTACACCTCTGCGGCAGGGTAGCTGCGGCCCTGCAAGTCCGGGTTAATAGTCATGCTCCAACCCTATCGGCCCGGGAGCCGGTACGTAGAGCCGGACAGCTACCCCGAGGCAGGCGGTCCGAACCATCTGGTGAGCGCGTCGGCAAGGCCCGCTTGGGTGCCGTCTCCAACCCAGGCCACGTATCCATCGGGCCGGATCAACACGGCGGCAGGAGGACTGACCTCGCCGAGTGCCGGAAGCTCCCACGCACCAAGGTATGTGGCATCTATCAGCTGAACACGGTCTGCCCAGGGTGTGATGTCGATGGTGCCGGGTTCGCCGAGGTTGAGGAGCGCCGGCCGGGCATCGTGCAGCAGGCTGAAGGCGCGAATCGGCCCGTCCGCGGTGACGAGGTCAAGATCGGGCATGCGTCGTCCGAGCAGCGGGTGCCCATTGCCGACGTCGTAATGTACGTCGAGGCCGGATTGCATCGCGGCGAAGCGCTTGCGCGGTTCCTCCATGCCGAGCAGCTCGGCCATGACCTCGCCCACAGCCTTCGTGCGGTCGTCCGGGCGGCGAAGCGCGACACTCGCCATCGTATTGCGCAGCACGCGGGCGGCCACCGGATGGCGCTCGGCATGGTAGCTATCGAGGAGGCTTTCCGGCGATGTTCCCTTGACCACTTGAGCCAGCTTCCATCCCAGGTTCACGGCATCCTGCACGCCGGTGTTGAGGCCCTGTCCGCCGTCGGGCGCATGAACGTGCGACGCGTCGCCGGCGAGCAGGACCCGTCCGTCGCGGTAGCTTGCGGCCTGCCGGGTCATATCGGTGAACCTGGAGATCCAGATAGGACTGTGGACCCCGTAATCCGTCCCGCATACGGCGATGAGCGCGTTGCTCAGGTCTTGGAGGGTCGGTTCGGTGGTGGGTCCGATGTGCTCTTCGGTCACCATGACCCCCACGGGCCCGCCATCCGCGTAGACCACCTT
This sequence comes from Arthrobacter sp. efr-133-TYG-120, assembly GCF_030209785.1. Taxonomy (NCBI): domain Bacteria; kingdom Bacillati; phylum Actinomycetota; class Actinomycetes; order Micrococcales; family Micrococcaceae; genus Arthrobacter; species Arthrobacter sp. efr-133-TYG-120. The sequence goes on along the minus strand of NZ_JARVRI010000029.1, from coordinate 188,220 downwards.
GCCGTCGAGAATCTTGTAATCCAGCTTGCCGAAGGAGTGGATGCCGAAGGCATTGGTGTGGACGCCCAAGGGCGGCTGCTCGGCCATCTCGACCTGGGCGATCAGGGCACTGGTGGTCGGATCCCATCCGGGGAACTCGATGCCGGCTGCTTTGCGGACCAGGCTGCGGCCGCCGTCGCACCCGACGAGGTACTCCGCGCGCAACGGCCCGCCGTCGGACAACTCGACGTCGACGCCGGTAGCGTCCTGCGCGAACCCGGTCACCTCGCGTCCGTAATAGATCGGCACGGTCAGCTCGGCGACCCAGCCCGCCAGAATGCGCTCGATGTGGTTCTGCCACAGCCCGAGCCCGTAGTTGTGCCGGGTGGGAAAGTCGCTGATGTCGAAACGGACGCCGCCGAACCCCGCGACCTGGGCTATTTGCCCCTCGGACAGGAAGCGATCAGCGATTCCGCGCTGATCGAGGACCTCGATGGTGCGTGAGTGCAAACCGCCTGCACGGGATCCGGCGAGATCCTGGTTGGGACGTCGCTCGACGATCGCGACGTCGACGCCGGCCAACGCCAGTTCGCCCGCCAGCATCAACCCTGTGGGGCCTCCTCCGGCGATTACCACCGCATGCTTGGTCATCGCCATGTTCCGCCAGGCTACTTCTTCAAGCCCTTGCGGACCTGCTGTCCGCGGACCACCATGCCTACGACATGCAGGACCAGGCCGAGCCCGATCACGAACAATGACGTCAGCGCAAGGCCTTGGTTATGGGAGGTGTTGCCGATGATCGTCAGGATGATCCCGACGGCGATAAGCCCCATCGCGCTGAAAACCAGCGTCTTGTAGGCGGTAGAGGCCGTGGCCCAGAATTCGTTCAGCACCCCCCAAGTTTAGGGCACTTGTCAGAAGCGTCGAGTCAGCACCCAACACCAACGAACGCCCGCTCACAAATAAGCGGTTGCGGGCGGACGCCCGCTCACCTATGGCCGCCAATCCACCAACGCTCGCGCAGATCATCTGCAGGAGGGTTTCGGGAATTGCCGTCAAAAGTGAGCGAGCGTCCTGAAAAAACCGGATGTAAGTGAGCTAGCGTCGGAGGGAGCCCTAGGGTCGGCGGGAGCCCTTAGAGGGAGGGCTGGACCCCGAAGGCAACGGCAAGCTTCATGATCTTTTCGGCGCGGCCCAGGCGCGGGAGGTCGGAGCCGTCGCGGATGACCCTGCCGTTGGCTTCGAAGTCGTTCATGAAGTCGGTGGCCCAAGCGACGTCCGACGGTGTGGGGCTGATGACCTCGTTGATGACCGTGGTCTGGTCGATGGCCAGGCAGAGCTTGCCGGTCATGCCCATGGTCACCGTAATGCCGGTCTGCTCGCGCAGGATGGGATGGTTGGTGCCGACGGTGGGGCCGTCGATGGGGCCCGGCAGGTTGCCCACGCGGCTCGCGACGACGAGCTTGGCACGCGGGTAGGCCATCGCTTCCGGCGTGGCGGCCATGCCGGTGTCCCGGCGGAAGTCGCCCGAACCGAAGGCGAGGCGGAAGGCACCCTGTGCGCGGGCGATGTGGTTGGCCTCCTCGATGCCGAGGGCCGACTCCACGAGCGGGATGACCGGGGTCTTGCCGTCCATACGGTGGAAGGACTCGGTGACCTGGTCCGCGGACTCGGTCTTGGCCAGCATGACGCCCAGCAGGCCGGGCGTGCCACGCAGTCCGGCGAGGTCATCGGCCCAGAACGGGCTCGTGGCGTCGTTGATGCGGACCCATGCCTGGCCGCCGGCGGTCAGCCAGTTGATGACGTTCTCGCGGGCAATGTCCTTCTGGGACGGGTCCACGGCGTCTTCGATGTCAAGGATGATGGCGTCCGCACGCGATGAGGCCGACTGGTCGAAAAGCTCCGTCTTCATGGCGTTCACGAGGAGCCAGGAGCGTGCAATCTCGGCGGGAATGTTGCGGGTGGACCGAATGGACTCGGCGGCGGTGCTAGACGTCATGTATCTACCGTATCCGGCCAGCCGCCGGGAACGCTAAGAATCGGGCACCGGTGTGAGCATCAATACGAACAAAACGATTGTGACAGGAGGCCCCGCCCCCAACTAACTCGCAGTTGTTGTCCTTATGAGCCGTCAAAACGACATCTAATGCGAGTTAGTTGGGTTTGGCGCGCTTTGGGGACCCCGCAGCTCAAACCAGCTCAAACCAGCTCAACCCAGCTCAACCCAGCGACGCAGGGCGAAATGTGTCCCCCTGTTGCCCGGAGTTGCGCGGGGATTTCGCCGGATTGCCCCCGGTTTCCCGGCGTTTCCGAGGGTTACTGCCGGGCTTCCCCTGACCAGTGGACATGCGCTTACATCGTTCCCACCGGCAGTTCGGTCTACTCCAGACCAGGTCCGGACCCACGAATTCCACTCCCCAGAAAGTAGCTCCCATGAAACTGCACCAGCCCCTGCTAAGCGTCGCGGCCGCCGTCGTACTTGCGCTGACGGTGACCGGCTGCGGCGGCAATGCCCAAGCGGGAGACCAAACAGCCGGTCAAGCCGAAGTCAAAGAACTCCGCTACCAAGGCTCGGCCAACAACGTCGGCCTCCCTGAGCTGGCGGCGGACCTCGGCTACCTGGGCGACATCAAACTCAACTGGGTAGGCAACACCACCAGCGGCCCCCAGGACATCCAGTCGGCTGCCACCAACCAGACCGACTTCGGCGGCGCGTTCGCCGGGGCCGTCGTGAAGCTGATCGAGGCAGGTGCTCCCGTGACCGCCGTCGTGAACTATTACGGCGAAGATGCCAAGACGTTCAACGGCTTCTACGTCAAGGCGGACAGCCCCATCAAGACAGCCAGGGACCTCATCGGCAAGAAGATCGCCGTCAACACCCTGGGCGCACATTCGGAAGCCGTCATCAACACCTACCTCAGCAAGAACGGCCTCAGTCAGGACGAAATCAAGCAGGTACAGCTGGTAGTGCTCGCGCCCAACGACACCGAAGAAGCCGTACGCCGCGGCCAGGTTGATGTTGGAAGCTTGGGCGGGGTCCTGCAGGACCATGCCGTTGCCGCCGGTGGACTGCGCTCGCTCTTCAACGACTATGAACTCTTCGGCACCTTTGCCGGCGGGCAGTACGTGCTCCGCAACGACTTCATCGACAAGAACCCCAACACGGCCCGGATCTTCGCTACGGGCGTGGCCAAGGCCATCAAGTGGGAGACCGAGACGCCGCGCGACCAAGTGATCGCGCGCTTCAAGAAGATCATCGACGCCCGCGGACGCAATGAGAGCACCGCGAACCTGCAGTACTGGAAGAGCCCTGGCGTCCCCGACAACGGCGTGATCAAGGACGAGGACTTCACCCGCTGGTCCGCGTGGCTGAAGAGCTCGGGGATCGTCAAGAACGACCTCACACCGTCGAAGTACTACACGAACAAATTCAACGATCTCGCAGCAAGCGCCCCAACCCCAAGTACCGCGAAGGGATAGTGATGACCGCCAAAATCAGCCTCCGAAATGTCACCAAGCAATTCACCGTCCGCCCCGGAAAAGGCGGCAGTGCCGGAGCGACAGGCAACCCAGGCGCGAAAGAGCCCACCACACTGACCGCCATTAGTTCCCTCAGCTTGGACGTGCGCGACGGCGAATTCCTCACCTTGGTGGGGCCCAGCGGTTCCGGCAAGACCACCTTGCTGGACCTCCTGGCTGGCCTGTCCACGCCCACCTCCGGCGAGGTATTGGTGGACGGCCAGCCAGTGACGGGACCCGGAAAGGACCGTGCCGTGGTTTTCCAGCAGTACGCACTCTTCCCCTGGCGCACGGCGTCGGCCAACGTGTCGATCGGACTCGAAGGCAAGGGAACCGACGGGCGCAAGCTCAACCGCCGCGAACGTGCTGCCAGGGCAAGCGAATACCTCAAGCTGGTTGGCTTGGCGGGCTTCGAGGACCGTTTCCCGCATGAGCTTTCGGGCGGCATGAAGCAGCGGGTGGCCATTGCCCGGAGCCTCGCCTACGAGCCCGATGTGCTCCTCATGGATGAACCCTTCGCCGCCTTGGACGCCCAGACGCGTGAACAACTCCAGGACGAACTCCTGCGGATCTGGCGGGCCACGGGCAAGACAATCGTCTTCATCACCCACGGCATCGACGAGGCCGTGTACCTTGGGCAGCGCGTCGCCGTCCTCAGCGCCCGGCCCGGACAACTCAAGGAAATCGTGGACGTGGACATCCCGGACCGCGACGGCGGGGACGACATCCGTTCGCACCCCGCCTTCGTCGAACAACGGCACAAGGTCTGGACCCTGTTGCACGACGAAGTCCGCCTTGCCCAGGATGCCGGCCATCGCAAGATCCTGCCCGACGGCACGGCCCCGGATGAAGTCCCGGGAACAACTCTCGAAAGGAGCGCGGCCTGATGACCACGACTCTCACGCAACAGCCCGCGGCGAGCGCCGCACCCAAGCAAGCTCCCGCCGTCGGGCACTCCGGTCCGGCGGAGACGGTGCGTTGGAGCACGACGGCGACTCTCGCCCTTGTGCGGACCGCAGCCGCCCGCGCCGGTTCCGGCCTGTGGAAGGCCGCGGGGATCATCGCCTTCTTGGCTCTCTGGGAACTCGGGCCGACATATCTGGCCAGCCCCTCGACCCGGGTATTCCTGCCGCCATTGCATGTGGTCCTGGAAGCATGGGGGAAGCTGTTCGAATCCGGCACCATCCAGGGGCATTTGGCCGCGAGCCTCACCCGTTCGGTGACGGGATTCGGCGCAGCCCTCGTGGCTGGCGTTACCCTCGGTTTGCTGATCGCCTGGTACGGGCGGCTCAATGCGGTGCTGAACCCGCTCCTGGAACTGTTCCGGAACACAGCCGCGCTTGCCCTGCTGCCTGTGTTCACGCTGCTGCTCGGGATCGGCGAGGAGTCCAAGATCAGCATCGTGGCCTACGCGGCGTTCTTTCCGGTCCTGCTGAACACGATCGCCGGGGTGAAGACGGCGGACCCGCTGCTCATCCGGGCCGCGAAGTCGCTCGGCCTCTCAAGCCTTTCGCTCTTCCGCAAAGTGATCCTGCCTTCTGCGGTGCCCACCATTTTCACGGGAATCCGCATGGCCGGCACGGCGTCCATCCTGGTGTTGATCGCCGCGGAAATGGTGGGGGCGAAGGCCGGGCTCGGTTACCTGATCGTGAATGCCCAGAGCAGTTTCCTCATCCCGGACATGTACGCCGGCATCCTCACGGTGTCCCTTCTGGGCTTGGCCGTGAATTTCCTCCTTGTAGCCCTGGAACGGCATTTCTCCCGCTGGCGGACCGCCGTCGGGAGCGGGTCCTGACCGTCAATCCATCCATCTAGTCACAACCAAGTCACAACAGAAAAGGAACAAAAATGTCCATCATTACCGAAACCAAACTCGAATTCGCCAAGCTCGGATCCCGGATCGGCGCCGAAATCCGCGGCTTCGACCTCAGCGGCGATCTCTCCCCGGAAACCGTGGGGCAGATCCGGGCCGCGCTCAACGAACACAAAGCCCTCGTTTTCCGGGAGGCCAACATTCTCAGCGACGAGGCCCAGGTGAAATTCGCCAGCCATTTCGGCCCGCTCACCACTGCCCATCCGACCGTGGCCTCCGTGGAGGGCGAAGAGAACGTCCTGCCCGTGGACAGCGAGAACGGTTCCGCCAACAATTGGCACACCGACGTCACATTCGTGGTCAACCCGCCGCAGGCTTCCACTCTGCGCAGCATCGATCTTCCGTCCTATGGAGGCGAAACCCTGATTGCTTCTTCGGCGGGAGCGTACGCCGACTTGCCGGACGAGCTCCGGAACTTCGCGGACACGCTCTGGGCGGTCCACACCAACGACTACGACTACTCGGTGCCGAAGAACCTGGAACATGAGAACGCCGATGAGCGCCGCAAGGAATTCACCCGCATCAAGTTCGAAACCGCCCACCCCGTGGTGCGTGTCCATCCCCTGACCGGGGAGCGCGGATTGTTCATTGGGGGCTTCGCGCAGCGCCTTCGGATCGTGGGGCTGTCCAACACCGAGTCGAAGGACATCATCCGCTTGCTCCAGGCTTACGTCACCCGTCCGGAGAACGTGGTGCGCGTGAACTGGGAGCCGAACCAGCTGGTGCTCTTCGACAACCGCATCACCCAGCACTACGCGCCGGACAACTACGACGGCCAGCCGCGCAAGCTCAACCGAGTGACCATCGCCGGCGACATCCCGGTGGGCGTGGACGGCAAGCCGAGCCAGTCGATCCAAGGTGACTCGAGCACCTACTCAGTTGTCGCGCCGCTGTAGTAGCACGCATGTGCTGTTGTAGCTGCCTTAGCCCAACTAGCTCGCATTTAATGTCGTTTTCAGGGCTCATAACGACATCTAATGCGAGCTAGTTGGGTTTAACGCGCTTTAGGGGAGCTTGCTGCCCCGCGCAGCCACCCACAGGCCATACCACTCGGCGCGCGTCATGGCTGCGGCAACGGCGGCAGCGTCCGCGCAGGCAGCGATCCGCGCCGGGTTGGAACTGCCGAGCACCGGGGAAATGCGTGCCGGATGCTTCATGAGCCACCCCAACAACACGGCCTCGGGAGTGACAGCCTTTGCTTCCGCAAGCTCGGCGACAAGAGCGGAAGTCGCAGCGTCCGCGGCAGTCGGGGCATCCGGCGTCGAGCCCGTGTACCGGCCCTGGGCGAGGGAACCGTAGGCCTGCAGCTCAATCCCCTGCGCGACGCAGTGTTCCAAAGTGCCGTGCGGGAAACTGTAGCCGAGGGCATCATCATGGTTGACCAGGACCGTGCTCTCGAGCCATGCCCGCCGGTGCAAGCTCATTTCCAGCTGGTTGGCCACGATTGGCACCTCCAGCCGGTCCTGCAGGAATGCGATCTGCGCGCCCGACATGTTGGACACGCCCAATTGCCGCACCTTGCCTTCCGCCATGAGTTGCCCGACGGCGGACGCCACCTCCGCGGGTTCCATCAGGGGGTCGGGGCGGTGGAGAAGCAGCACGTCGACGTAGTCGGTCCTCAGCCGGTCCAGGCTTCCACTGACACGCTCCAGGATGGCGTCCTTGCTCAGGTCGTAGTGTCCGTCGACCCCAGGCCGGCTTAGCCGGATTCCGCACTTGGTCTGGAGCTGGATCTTATCCCGCAGCCCCGGCGTCTGAGCCAGGACTTCACCGAAGACGGCCTCGGACTTGCCGCTGCGGTAGATGTCGGCGTGGTCGAACAGGGTGATCCCGATGCCCATGGCGGCCTCGATCGCGGCCGCGGCCTGCTCGATCTCGGCAGCTCCGTATTCGCTGCCTTCCCAGGGACCTCCAAGGCCCATGCAGCCGTAGATGAGCCGGCCCGCGGCTGTTTCACTTTGTGCAGTCATTTTCCAACTCTTTCACGTGCAGCTGGCCCGCAGTTGTTGTCGTTTACAGCCTTCAAAACGACGTTAACTGCGGGCCAGTTGGGTAGGGGGGTGCGGGTTAGCGCTCGGGGGCTAGACGATCCAGGCGGTCGTGTTTGCCGGGAGCTTGCCGCCGTCGAGCGGTGCGCTGCTCACGACGACGGTGCCTTCCGGAAGTGCCACCGGCTCGGTGCCGAAGTTCGTCACCGACTGCCAGCCGTTGGGCCGCGCGAAGTGCAGCACCGACTCGTTGCCGGAGGGGATCCATTCAAGGTCCTCGGCCGCCCGCAGTTCCGAACGCAGTTCCAGGGCCTTGCGGTACAGCTCAAGCGTGGAGCCGGGAACGTTGTCCTGCGCCTCCACTGCGTAGCCCGCGAACCATTCAGGCTGCGGCAAGTGGGCATGTCCCTCGCCGAAACCGAACGAGGAACCTTCACTGGTCCACGGCAGCGGGACACGGCAGCCGTCCCGGCCGACGTCCACTCCCGGGTTGCGGAAGAACGCGGGGTCCTGGCGCTGGCCGGCCGCGATGTCGCCGACTTCCTGCAGGCCAAGTTCTTCGCCCTGGTACAGGTACGCGGAACCCGGCAGTGCGAACATGAGCAACGACGCTGCGCGGGCGCGGCGCAAGCCGAGTTCGGCATCGACCTCGGCGGCCGAACCGCCGTCGAGCAGCCATTGCTTGCCGTCCTGGCCCAGGCCGTCCCGGCCGCCGCCCGCGGGCAGGCCGTAGCGGGTGGCGTGCCGAACGACGTCGTGGTTGGAGAAAACCCAGGTGGACGAAGCACCGGATGCCGCGGCCTCGCCGAGGTTCTTGGTGATAATCGTGCGGAACTGTTCGGCGTCGAAATCGGCCTGGAGGAGGTCGAAGTTGAACGCCTGGCCCAGTCCTTCGGGGCTGGCGTAGCGGGCGCGGCGGTCCGCGTGGACCCACGCTTCGGCGACGGCCGTCCGGGGCGGGTTGTACTCGTTGAAGACCTTGCGCCACTCGGCGTAGATCTCGTGCACCTCATCGCGGTCCCAGAACGGGTGCTCACCCAAGGCGTTTTCGCCTTCCTTGGGCAGCTCGGTCTTGGAGGGCAGGACCTCCGGCAGGTCCTTCGTGAGGGCATGGGCGACGTCGATGCGGAAGCCGTCCACGCCACGGTCGGACCAGAAGCGGAGGGTCTTCAGGAAGTCTTCACGAACCTCGGGGTTGTCCCAGTTGAAGTCCGGCTGCTCCTTGGTGAAGATGTGCATGTACCACTGTCCCTGGGTGCCGTCCGGTTCGGTGATGCGCTCCCAGGCCGGGCCGCCGAAAATCGAGTCCCAGTCCGCCGGGGGCAGCTCGCCGTTCTCGCCCAGGCCGTCGCGGAAGATGTAGCGTTCACGGGCAGCAGAGCCCTTCGGTGACGCCAACGCTTCCTTGAACCATTCGTGCCTGTCCGAGGAGTGGTTCGGGACGATGTCCGCGATCAGCTTGATGCCCGCAGCGTGCAGTGCGGCCGCCATCTCATCGAAGTCTGCAAGGGTGCCCAGCTTGGGGTCCACGTTGCGGTAGTCATCGACGTCGTAACCACCGTCAGCCAGGGCCGAGGGGTAGAACGGGCTCAACCAGACGGCGTCAATGCCGAGGGATTTCAGGTAAGGAACCTTGGCGGTAATGCCCTTGATGTCGCCCAGTCCGTCGCCGTTCGCATCCGAAAAACTGCGCGGGTAGATCTGGTAGACAGCCGCTTGGCGCCACCAGTTGGGATCGGCCATGCGCTCGGAGTCGTTGTGAGTTGCCATGGTGGCGGTGGAGGACAAAGGGAATCCTGTTCTGTGTCGACGCTTCGATGGATGGGACATTTATTTAGAATCTAAATTTAGTACCTCAAGTATTATGTGACGCATACCTACAGAAGGTCAACAGCCATGCCTGATATCGCGACTGCCACTCCGCAGATGCTCCGGCGGTTCAACGCGGCCACCGTGCTCGGGGTCATCCGTTCCTCCAACGCAGTGACCGTTTCGGAGCTGATGGACGCTACCGGACTGACCCGCGCCACCACCCTTTCCGTGTGCGAAGACCTCATGGCCCGTGGCTGGATCCGCGAGTTGGAGAACCAGCGCGATTTCGGCGCGTACCAGAAGGGCCGCCCCGCGCGGCGCTTCGAACTCGACGAAAGTGCCGGTTGCGTCTTGGGAATCGACGTCGGCGTCCTCAAGACCACTGTGGTGGTGGCCGATCTGCGCGGAAGAACGGTCGGTCGGGCCAGCGAGCCATTCCGCGGAAGGGAGATCGAAGCGGAGGAACGGATCGGGGTGATCAGCCAAACCGCGCTGCTCGCCCTCGAGGCTGCCGGAGTGGCGCCGGACCAAGTCCTGGCGGTGACGGTGGGGCTCGCCGCCCCGGTGGGCCGCGACGGAAACATCCTCGTCAGCCAGCCGTTCTGGCGCCTGTTCGACGTCGGGCTGAAGAAGGCCCTGCACGATCTCCACGGATGGGAGGTAGTACTGGAGAACGATGCCAACTTGGCGGCACTGGGCGAATGTTGGCGCGGTGCGGGCGGCGGCGTCCAGGACCTGGCCGTACTCCTGGCCGGGGAGCGTTTCGGTGCGGGCCTGGTGGAATCCGGCCGTTTGCTGCACGGTACTGCCGGGGGCGCGGGTGAAATGGCCTATCTGGACATGGTGGAGGGCGTGGGCTCCGCCGACGGCCTCGCCGCGCTTGCCAGGCTATGGGCGGCAGAAGCCCTGGCGGGAGAGTCGAAAACGACGCTGCGGACCGCGGCCGCGTCGGGCGGCGAGGTGACGGCCCAACACGTGTTCGCCGCTGCGGCCCAGGGTGACAAGGTTGCGCTGGACATCCTGGACCGGCTCTCGGACCGGCTGGCCCGGGTGGTCTCGACGGTGGCCATTTTGCTCAACCCGGAACTCGTGGTGATCGGCGGCGCGGTGGCGGATTCGGCGTCGGTCCTTCTTGAGCCTGCCGCCCGGAAGCTGGCCAGTTACACAGCCACTCCCCCGCGGTTGGCCGCGTCCCCTTTGGGCGATGCGATTGTGGGTATCGGCGCGGTGCGCCATGCCCTGGACCGAGTGGAGAAGAACTCCTTGGATCTGGTGTTGCGGCGGGCCTAGGCTCTTCGACGGCTTGACCGGGTTTCCCGTCGGCGCACTCGTCGGCGTCCTAGGCGCCCGGGGCTATTCCGGCATCGCCATCGTGCGGAGGTCCAGCTGGCGCAGGACCCTGTCCGCGACCTCGGGATCCATGCCGGGCTCGCTCCGCGCGGCGACCACTTCCTGGCGCGCGGCGTCGAGGGCGATGGTCTGGACCGCGATCGCCAGTTCCCTGCCGCGCTGTCGCTTTTCGGCGTCCGACTCGTTCTTCAATGTCCCGTCAAGCAACTCGGCATGCAGGCGGGTCATCTTTTCCTTGACGAGGGCCACCTTGTCCGCCGGCAACTCCTTCATCAGATCGTGTTCCTTCAGTGCGGAGATGGCGGCGGTCTGGGCGCGCTTGGCCAGGAGCCGCGCGGCATCCTTTTCGTGCGAACCGTCTTCGGATGCCTTGAGCACGCGCATGAGCCACGGAAGGGTCAGCCCCGGCAGCACCAGGGTGGCCAGCAGTACCGCGCAGGCGATGACCAGGATCTCGTGGCGGGCAGGGAAGTCGCCGCCCTCTGCGATAGTCAGAGGAAGGGCCAAGGCGAGGGCCAGCGTCGCGAGGCCGCGCATGCCGCACCACGTCAGGATCAGGACCTCCTTGGGCGAGGCCGGCTGCAGCAGGTTTTTCCGCTTGCGGGCCGAGATTGCCAAAAGCCCGAGCCAAGCGAAGCGGACAACGAACACGAGCACGCACACCGCCACGGCGGGGCCGATCATGCCATATATGGCCGCCCCTTCGTCCCGGATCACATGCCGGATCTCCAGCCCCACAAGGCCGAACGCCAGGCCCGTGGCGAGAAGTTCCACCACGTCCCAGAAGGCGGTGCGGGTGACGCGCTCGGCGGCGTCCTGGGACCGCGCGTGCCGCTGCGTTTCGAGGGCGGTGACCACGACGGCGATCACTCCCGAGGCGTGCAGCTCTTCCGCAAGGATGTAGGCAGCGAAGGGAATCACCAGGGTCACGGCGCTGCGGGCCACCATGGAGGTGACCAGCTGGGTGATGAGCCTCGTCAACCAGCCCATCGCAATGCCGACAATGACAGCAAGGGCAGCACCGATGACGAATTGGAGCACGACGCCGGCACCCAGCTTGGTGCCGGAAACTGTCGCCGCCACCGCGGCCTGGAAGATCACGATCGCGGCGGCGTCGTTGAACAAGCCCTCGCTCTGCAGCACGGTGATGAGCCTGCGCGGCATGTGGACGCGTCCGGCAACGGATTCAACCGCGACGGGGTCCGGCGGGGCCACCATGGCACCGAGTGCGATCGCCGCAGGAATGCCGATCCCCGGAATCATGAGCCACGCGGCACCGGCAACAACCGCCGTCGATACCACGACGAGCGCCACAGCCATGAGCAGAAGCGTCCGCCACCGGACCCGGAAGACGGCCCAGGAACTCTTCTGGGCGGTTGCGAACAGCAGCGGCGGAAGGAAGATCGGGAGGATCAGTTCAGGCGCAAGATCAAAGTCCGGGAAGCCCGGAATGAAGGTCATAGCCGCAGCCAGCAAGAGCATCAGCACCGGGTACGGGAGCCGCAAGCGGTCCCCCAGGCCCACGGCCACGACCGTTGCAAGAAGCAGTCCAACAATGAGTGCCAACTGGTCCATGTTCCCGATTTCCCCAGACGTCGTAGCGGCGGCGTCCCGGGCGCCTGCCGAGGGACTAGCCCTACCAACATATCCCGGCGGGGCGCGTTTAGGACGCGGTGAGAGCCTCCACCACGGGCATTGAGCCGTCCCTGAACTCGATGGTGCGGCGGACAGTCTCGGGCAGTTCCAAGACGGCGGCAGCCACCAAGGCAACATTGGCCCGTGAAGTTTCCGTCCCGGTACTCGGGTCCGCGGGGCTTACCTCAATGAGCGCAGACCCAGGATTGCTGGTCAGCGCACCCGGGCCAAGGATCGTCCAGTCGAGATCAGTAGCGCGCAGGTACTCGTCCGCCGCGGCTTTGGCCTCCGCGTAGGCGTAGAAGCTGTTGTCCTCGGGAACGCCGTGGCTGGGTCCTGCGCCGAAGTAGGACACCATCACATAGCGGGCCACGCCGGATTGTGCCGCGGCATCCATCGACCGGATGGCGGCATCCCTGTCTACGGCATAGGTGCGTTCCGGATTGCCTCCGCCTGCCCCCGCGGACCACACCACGGCGTCGTGGCCGTCAAACGCCGACGCGATCTCCGCCGTCGTCGAATTCTCGACGTCGAGCACCACCGGGGCCGCACCCGTCACTTCGACCTCAGGCGCGTGTTCCGGATTGCGGATGAAGGAAGTGACCGCGTGGCCTTCGTTGCTCAGGATGCGGGACAGGTGCAAGGCCACCTTGCCGTGGCCGCCGATGATTGCGATTCGACTCATGGACCCATTCTGTCGCAGTGGTCAAGCGCAGTGGCCAAGCCCGCCCGCAGACGGTGGATGAATTCCCGGAAAATCGCCGCTCCGCATTTGCGGAGCCCATTGCTGAATTCGTCAGTTCTCCGGACAAATCTGACTACTAATTACTAAGTAGACTTAGTTTAAACAAAATCGCCACCCTGGCCGGAAGGCCGGAAGTCCGGGCCTTGGGGGCACCCCTCCCGACGCCGAAGAAGACTTGCGAGTGTTTGGTGGCCGGCCGGAAATAAAAGCAAGTGGCACCCACTCGTGTGGAGCGAATTACCCATTCCTACACTCAAATCACCTGCAGCAGGAAAAGGAATACCTCATTTCATAAATCTCATTGATGGACTTATCCAAATAACCGGGTTACATCCCGTTGATGGATCTATTCGAAATGGGCGGACATGAGGGCTTCCTCAGTGCTGCGCATTTAAGCAAAAGGGTCTCAACGAGCGCCATCCCCTGCGCCTGCGTATCACTTCCCGGGGCCGCCAACCGGCCGGCCCCAGAAACGATGAGCTACGGGGATTCGACATGTATCAGCAGGAGTACAGACACGGCGGGATCAGTGGAGGCAGCGTCCTCGCCCTGATATCCGCGGGGGTAAGAACTGTCACCAGGTACAAGGCATCAATAGCCACTTGGGCAATTGTCGCGGTGGTCGCCATTGCGGCCGTGACGATGCAGAACTACACACAGGTCCTTGCCCCAGGCGCGAGCGCCGCAAACGCCACGCACGTCGGTTCGGGAGCCGGGATTGCCGCACCTTCCCCGGCGGTTGCCAGTCCGACGCCGGTTGACAGTCCCACGCCGGCACCGGCACCAGCCGCCGTCGCGCCGTCAGCTCCTGCAGCGGCGCCGGTCGCAGCCGCTGCTCCACCCGCTCCTGCTCCTGCGCCTGCTCCGGCGCCCGACACGAACGCCTACACGGTGCTCAGCGGCGACACCGTTGGCTCGATAGCCGCCCGATTCGGCGTCGACGTCGATGCGATGCTGGCAGCCAATGGGCTCAGCGCGTATTCCGTGATCGTGCCCGGCCAGGTGCTGAAGCTGACCGGGCCGCCGGTTGACGCGGCTCCGGCACCCGCTCCTGCACCGGCCCCCGCTCCGGCGCCTGCGCCCGCGCCCGCTCCTGCTCCGGCTCCGGCTCCGGCTCCGGCTCCGGCGGTGCGGACCATCTATGTTGCGGGCTCCGGCGGCCAGGCGGCTGTGGACAGTTGCATTGGCCCGATCCATTTCACTCCGACGGACGCCTATTCGCTTTTCATTACAGAACATGATTTCTGCGGCGGGTGGGCACGATTCTCGGGCATCGGCGTCGGCGAGAAGGTGAGCATTCCCGGTTACGGCACATACACCGTGACAGCTCGCGGCCAGGTGCCCCAAGGCGGGACGACAAACAACGTCGCAGCAGTATTCGGCGGCTTCCCCCGGGCGATACTGCAGACGTGCATCCCGGGCACCAACCAGATGCTGGTCATCGCGCTGAACTAAGGGCGCTCCCGTCGGCGCGGGCTGGGCGAGCGCCCTTCCTGACCCTCTTTGAATTTTAGAAGGCCCCGTAGAGGGCGTGTCGTCGGGGTGTTGCGCGGGATCGCTTCTCAAAGAAGGTCAGGAAGGGAGGCACCCGGGCTCCCTTCTTGGCTGAAAAAGCAGGCCGGAAGCTGAACGCTTCCGGCCTGCTTCTGCAAGGGTGGGCTTTCGATCTTCCCCACAAGACCTCGCTCAACAACCTCCGGTTTGGGAGACTGGATCAAGACCTGAGATTGGGGCGAACTTGGACGGACAGCAATGGATCTGGGTTGCGACGGTGCTGGTCGTCGCGGCGATAGTAGCCATTGTCATGGCCTTTGGCCGCCACTGACAGTCGCCGGTTGGTCGCGAATGCGTGCCGGACCTGGCCTTTCCGGACGGGCTCCGGCATCGTGGCCCGGAAGTGCCCGTGGCTCCGGGCGCGAGAGCTTCCTGTACTTCCGCTTCGAGCGCCACAGCACGAGCAGGTGGAGCGAGCACATCAGCACAACTGTGATGCCAACGAAGACCACAAGGTCAATGAGAAAGCGGCCAAAATCCACGAGCAGGGATGCCTTTCGGTCCGGACAACCTCCTGATCGTAGCTTGAGATGGCCGACAGACGAAACCGGCCCACTACAGGGTGAACCTCAAGGAAACACTAAGAAAAGATCAAGATTTCACTAAGACTGTCAGCTCGCGCGCCAACTAGGCGCCAGATGCTTATGGAAGAATCTGTTTTGCTCAGGTAACTGAGGCCCTGGCCGTGATCTTCAAGAAGCGCCGCCACCTGAGGATTGGGGGACACCCAAGTGGCGGCGCTTCTAAAAACTATCGGCAGGCTGCGCGCGCTCTCAGCTTTTCAGCAGGATCTTTACGAAATCTTTACGGCAAGTGCCCAGCAAACTTGCGGGCTTCGCGAAGGCACAGGGCAGCCTTCACTGGCCGACGGATGGGCTCCGGAGCGGACGGCTTCATCACCAAGCCCTTCCGTGCGCGGGAGATGCGGGGCAGTATCGCGCGATGACGCGCCGGCCGCTGCGCCCTGCACGCCCACCCAATGGGTTTCGTTCGTCGCTGCCTGGCAGGAAACTCAATCGAGGAAGACACTGAAGGGCCACCGGCATCACGGCCGATGACCCTTCAGGTTGTCCTGTGATTTGGAGCTAGGCGGGGACGTCGAACCGCTGGCCTTCCGGCTTGGACGGCAGGATCGTGAAGACGAGCAGCGCCAGTCCACCGAGGAACGGGACGAGGCCGATCAAGATCATCCAGCCACTGAAGTTCACATCGTGGAGGCGGCGGACAGTGAGGGCCAGAGACGGGACGATGACTGCCAGACCCCAGATGACCAGGAGGATGACGCCGACCATCGCCCCGGGACCCGGGACCATAGCTCCGGAGTCATTGACGGTGGCACCCGCGGAGCCAGCTACGGACATGACGATGTTCAGCACGGTGGTGACGACAACCGAGATGAGGGTCCACCACCAGTACTCGCTACGGCTGGCCCGGCCGGTGAACGTGGCGTACTTCTTGAAGAACCGGCGTGCTGCCTCGCCGATCGGTGCACCATAGTACGGGGCCCAAAGCGGAATGGCGCTGCCAAACTGGGTGGTTTGTTGCTGCTGGTACGACAATGGATCTCCTAAATAGACGAGTAAGTTCGAGGGTGATCGCGAGTTACGACGCGCCGTACCCACGTTGAGTTCCGTGCATAGGACTTGGACATCTTCGAAGGGCGCCGCCGCCTGAGAATTGGGGGAACCACAGGCGGCGGGCCATCTTTCTAGATGCGCACCACCCGAGAATTGGGGGAAACCTCAGATGGCGGCGCGTCCGAAACTATCGGCAAGTAGCGCCATTTCGTCACGATCTTTACGAAATCTTTACGGCAAGCACCCAGTGGCCTTGTGGCTACCGCCCAGATTTCTCCTCTAATTCACTTGGACCAACACCGGGCCCGGCCGGCCTAAGATGCAGGGGCGGGGGCTCCAAACGCGCGGAGGCCGTTGTTTGGTGTGCGCCGCGGGAGTGGTTACACCTTGGCGTCCATCAGCTAGCGCCGAAAACGAAAAACCCCCGGAATCTCGTGGATTCCGGGGGTTTTACTTGGTAGCGGTGGGGAGGCTCGATCTCCCGACCTCACGATTATGAGTCGTGCAATATATCCTTTTATCTGATGGATTGTTGCATCTCATAGTAGCCATTTCATAGCCACCCCACTTCTGGCAGCCACGATCATGGCTAAACCGCTGCGCCACGCAGCAGCGCATCAACAGCCCTCGCGGAGGACTGGGCGTCATGGGCGAAGAGTTGGGCGTACACGTCAAGGGTCGTGACGGCGGAGCTGTGCCCCGCGATTTGCTGGACCAACTTCACGTTGGCCCCTGCACTGACAGCGAGTGTGACAGCGGTTCGGCGAAGGTCATGAAAGACGATCTCAGGAAATGCTGGGTCGAGTTGTCTGCATCTCTCGACCGCGGGGTGGAATATCCGGCGCGCAAAGTTCGATGACCTCAACTCAGCGCCGGACGGCGATGTAAAGACCAAGCTGTCGGAGGCCATGTCCTTGACGTGCGCCTCAAGCTCAGTCGCGACTGAGCCAGGAATGGGCACTGTGCGGGGCTTTCGCCCCTTGGTCGTTTCCCGAAATTCCAACCGACCGTCTACGGGCACGAGCGTAGATCGAACGACCACCTGCGAGCTGTCGCCAAAGGTGAGCGCACCAGCCTTGAGGCCGGCTACCTCCGACCACCTCAGCCCAGTTGTTCCAGCAAAAAGAATCAGGAGCCTGTAGGCATCGTGGGATGCTCCCGCGTAGCGGCCTCCCGCAGCCGCCTGTTCCGCCAATGACCGCAGTTGGGCTGCCGTAAGGGCGGCAGGCTCCCGCGTGGGCGAAGGCGTGGGCACGTTGTTGATTGTCGCGTTACGTGCCGGGTTGGTGGCGATGTAGCCAGAATCAACTGCAAATTGAAGCATCCGGCCAAGTTGGCGGTACGCCCGCTGCCGCGCATCGTCCTTGGTGAACGTCTTCAGCCATTCATTAATTACGGTCAGGGTCACAGTCGCGAGGGCGCGGTTCTCGAAGTAGCTACGTATGTGGGATTCAAAAATCCGTCGGTAGCCTGCCACAGTCACAGGTGATAGGGGGCGGGCACCCCTCGCCCCTACGCGTTCGATGCGCCCTACCCATTCCAGGTAGAAGTCATGGAATCTGATCTTGCCACCCTTGCGGGTGTCCATGAGCGTGCCGCCCGCTTTGGCAGTTCTTATCTCCAGCTCATGGGCCTGCGCTTCGGCCTTCGTCCGGAATCGCTTGTACCGGCGTTTACCGTCGACGCGGTAATCGTGCTCGTACTTTCCGCCGGCAAGCTTTTTGATAGCCATTCCGACAGAGTAGCCAATAAGTCGCGCGTTCGCGAGACCCTTAGCGATCCAGTTTGCTGCTGACTGCACCGACCGCCCAAACCGGCGGATTGCGGGGAACTTGGAAACCTGCCTCCGATCTGGAGAATTTCCGGGGGGTAATTCCGGACAATATTAACAACGGCTTCTCCCCCGGGATCTCCACGGATCCTGGGGCTGAACTGGAGAGTCGTGTAGGCAACCCAACAAGGCCCGTTTCCAATCAATCATCTATCCCGCCGTAATACCCCATGCCCTTTTCACATTAGGAGTTTTGTTTGTCGAACAACAACCACAGCAACGTCGTAACCGTCGACAAGGCGTGGGAGCTGACCCAGTCGATCTATATGGATCGGCGGACGACCGCCCAGTTCATGGGTGTGAGCGAGAAGTTTTTGGCCACCCATCTGGCAGACGGGCCGAAGCGCTTGCGCGTCGGTTCGAAGATCCTCTACCGCCTCTCGGATGTGGAGCGCTGGATGCAGCACCAGGAAGTGACCCGTTGAGTCGTCCGGCGGCCGGCACGACCCATAGCTTTTCCGCCTTCGCTTGAGCTTCGGCGGCACCCCGCAATGAAGCCGACCCTCCATAGGAGCAAAGTCGCACCGCCCCCCTCCCAGGAATGAAGCGATGCTTGTCGGCTCCTGGACCGAATTCCCCCGGCCGCAAAGCGGACGGTCCCTGTTGCCCAACCAAGTCATGCTGCCGGTATCTCGACCATTTTTATCCCGTCCAATTCGTCATGCCCTTGTCGGGCGCGGATTTATCGAAGGAAGTCCATGAACCCAACCACCACAACCGCTGGCTACAGCCCCGACCGCGAACTGCCGGGAACTGCGCCCGACACATTGATGGCTGCAATGGCGGCCATCATCGAAGCCACAAAATGGCACCACCTGGACATCGCCGGAGGTGAGGTCCTGTGAGTTTTGGGCTGAACCCTTTCAAGGAACAGTGGCTTGACATCGTCGGCAGTGACACCGCGGTCAGCCCCGAGGCTTCGCTTGTGGCATCCACACTCGGGAGGTCGCTCGGGGTCGGACGCGTTGCCCTTACGAACTGGCAGTGGGTTAACGTCTCGCTCGGTCGCGAGAGAAACGATCCTGCAGTGTTTGTTAGCCTTCGTGAACTTGTGTCTGCCGACTACCTGGAACGCTATCTGGGAGACGGGCTGCGTGCCCACACACACGGGTGGCGTCTGACGCTTCCGGGGAAGGGCCACTGATGATCCCCGTCCCGGGCATACCGTCGCGTCCGCTGCAGTATCTCAGGGCGGTTAGGGAATCGGATCTCCCCACGGGAGCCCGCGCTGTCTGCTGGGCGCTTGCAAGCTTTGCCAACAACAACACGGGAAAGGCCTACCCCGCCGTGAAAACTCTGGCGGATGCTACTGGGCAGTCTGCACCCATCGTCTCCAAATACACACAGCTGGCTGAAGAGAGGGGCTATTTGCACAAGGATCGTCGTCACAACGGTTCGATCATTTACACCATCACCACCCCGGTCACGGAAGAAAAGCTGGGCGTCCCGGACGACGAGGCGTTTCCGATCGAGCCGCCCTTCGGGGAGGCGACGTCGTCACCTACGCAGCCAGCCCCCATGGAAAAGGGCGGCACCCAGGCGTCAGAAAACGCGTGGGGTACCCCGTGGTTATCGTCCCAGCCCTACCCCGGATTTCAGTCCACGTGGGACCCCGAAAATGTCGCTCCCTAACTACCTCACTTTTAACTACTCCACGTAGAACGACCCCAAGGGAGTTCTACCCTATGTGGAACTACCTCTCGACAACTACCCCATCGGCAACCGCGTCCGGGCCTTCACGATGGGGTCAGATCGAGGACGGCCCCTGCCTTAAGGGCAGGGCCATCACCGCGACGAGTTCCAAATCGGTAATGGTCCTGCCTTGGGGCAGGGCCATTCCTCCGGTCCGCAACCGGATCAACGATTCGGCTGGTCAAGGAAAGCGGAGCGCAGCGCAGCCCGGAGGGCGGAGCAAGCTCCGCAGTTAGGCCAACCATTTCTCGGGTTGCATCGCCTCGCGATTGCAACCATCCACATACAACAACCGAAGGGAAACCCGTGATCAAATCCATGCCCGGGCCCGCTGCCGATCCTCCTGAAAGCCTTCGGCAGGCGCGGACCTTTGACGCCATGAAGATGCATTATTTACAGCTGGGCCTTTGCGGGCCCTGTGCAGCCCAAGCGGCTTGGGGGCATCAGTTGGGATTCTCCAAGATTAAGCCGCCCTGTCATGAGTGCCAGCCTCTTGTCGACACTTTTCCTGTCAGGAGGCCAAATCAGTGGCATTCCAATAGTCCGCGCCGCGGGGCCAAGCCCTCGGCCTGGGTCCGTCCCTAGACGGGTCACTGGCGGCCTTAGGTGAGGAATTTCTGACAACGGTAGCGTTGCTGGGCGACCGACGGCTGTCCTTAACTAAGAGCGTCAATTAATGAGCACGTGGGGCTCGCCGAGTGGTTCGCCGTTTGGTTGCGGACATCGGTGCCGTTTACCCCGCGACCGTTGCGCCACGCCGCCGTCTCAAGGCCCTCTGTCTCCACCAGGTTCGCCGTAGGGGCCAACAGGTTGCTTCTTCGCAAGGGCTGGAAGCCAGAGTGGGCAGGTTGAAGATCTTAGGTCCCCGGCAGCGGGGAGCCGTCACAGGCCGCAACCGGACATCCGTTCCTGTTCCTCCGCACGCGCGTATGACGCATGTCCCACTTGTCTTCCGTTTCGCGGCGAATCGCCATGCGGCATTTGAACCCGCGACCACCTCGAATCGAGTCTCATTGTTAGGCACGTCCGCTCCCCTCACTCAGGAAACAACAATTCGGTCCATCTACTTGGATCGTTGCAAGCGCGCAAAGCTGCTGGGCGAGGTATGGACTGTCGACACTTACCGTAATGCCGTCGACCGGTCATCGCTGAAGGCCCCGGTAAGGAGAACCCTGCATGCCATGGTCGACAGCACCTCCGGCAGGCATACCACCATTGACAGGGCCAGCCTCTGCCTCCTGACGGGGGTAGCGTGGGAGGGAACGATCACCGAACACTGGCAACGGGCACGGGACGCAGGTCTTCTGACGAGTGCGGCAAGGTATAACCGGAGTTCGCTGCACACCTTCACAATTCCTGGGAGGGAACTTCCGGACCTTGATCCGGACGCGTCTTTGTTTTGGCCGCATGTGTGGACTGAGGCTGAAATAGCGTGGTGGGACGTCCTCGATAGCGGGACGTGGGCAGTGCCACCTTGGCGTGACGGACGGCCACCGTTCTAAAAACCCTACTCTAAATAAGGCGAGCCATAGCCGGAGGCTCGCGAGCCTTATTAGCCTTGACGAAAAACCGGGACGAGGCCGTGGCGGAGGGGCGCGAAGCGCTCCCTCCGCGGAGGCCGAGGACTAGGGCCCTGACGTCTGATTGTCCGTAGCGAGGGCCCTTAAGGCCCTCGATCTTCCCTTGACCTATCGAAGCCGAAGGAGCGAAGCGACTGAGGCTTCGATCCGGCGACCTCTTGTCACCCGAGGGGGCGAAGCCCCCGAGGTGCCGTACGGTCCTGGACTACTGATTCGGTTACCGTAAGGGAGGGCCTTAAGCCCTCCGTACCGTTCCCGCTTGTCACCCGTAGCGAACGAAGCGAAGCCGGGTGAGCTACGGCCTGGAGCCTTCGCTCGCCGGGCCAAAGGTCCGGCGCCATACCACTGCTGTGCCGTACGCCCTCTACCCGTGCATGGAGCGCAAGTGCAACCGGGTGCAGAACTCGCTGCCTAGATACTCTGAGTACGAGGAGGCGACCGGCCTCACCCCGATTTGAAAGCTCAAGGGACCAGGCTTCGACAAACTACAGCGAAGGCGGAATCCTGACGAACAGCCGGAACAATCTAGCCGTCTGGCGCGCCTAGCGGAGGAAGCCGCGGCGGATTGCTTGCGCGACGGCGGAAGCCCGGTCGGAGACATCGAGCTTGTCGTAGATGTGTTGCAGATGGGTTTTGACAGTCGCCAGCGAAATGTGGAGTTCGCCGGCGATTTTTTGACCTGAGTGCCCGTCAGCTGCTAAGCGGAGAATCTCGACTTCCCGGGAGGAAAGAACCGGCTTCTCTGGGACGTCCTGGCGGGTGCGAAGTTCCCGGGCGAGTACATCCTGGGCGAAGGGCGCAATGACTGTTCCGCCGGCGCCGACTTGAAGGACAGCGTCGGTGATCTCGCCAAAGGATGCTGCTTTCTCCAGGAATCCTCGTGCCCCGTGCGCGAAGGCCCGGTAGACAGTCGTGCTGTCCATATAGGCGGTCAGCACGAGTACGTTTGTCGGCGATCCTTCGGCGAATAATTGCTCCAAGACTTCCATGCCGTCGAGCACCGGAAGTTTCAGGTCCATGACCGCCACGTCGGGTTTCAATTTCCGGATCGCCTCGAGTGCGCTTCTGCCGTCCCCTGCGGATCCCACGACATCTATCTGCGCCACGGCCTCCCAGTTTCGTGCCAGTCCCTCCCGGTACACGGGGTGGTCGTCGGCAATGAAGACGGTGAGGATCCTCATGGCAGCGCCAATGCGCTGCGGACGGTTCGGGCGAAGTGGTGGATTTCGAAAGGCTTGGTGAGGTAGTCCCGGATTCCGCTGCCTTGCAGTTCTTTGATGCGGGCAGGCGTGGCATCGGCTGAGAGAACTATGACCGGGATTCGTCGTGTGCGTTCGTCGTTCTTCAGCTGCTTCATGACGTCGACCCCTGACATGTCAGCCAGGTTCACATCCAGGAGGATAAGTTGGGGAGAGATTTGACGTGCAAGGACGATCCCGGATCTGCCGCTCGTCGCGGAGACAAGATTAAGGTCGCCCATCCCGGCGATGATGTTCTCGACCAAGCGAATATTGGCGTAGTTATCCTCAATATGAAGAATAGTCGCCTCTGCCCCGCGGGGGATGACAACGGTTCCGATCCCGGACTCCGGCGCCCGGACTTCATCTTCCGGTTCGGGCCCGAGCCGTATCTCAACGAAGAAGGTCGATCCTTCTCCCGGAGCGGTGTGCTCGATGCCCAGCACACCCCCCATTTGCTCGACCAGCTTCCTGGAAAGCGCGAGCCCCAAACCCGATCCCTCGATGTCAGCCGCCTGGGCCAGACGGACGAAGGGCGTGAACAGCCGTTGAACGTCGTCTTCAGACATACCGGGGCCTGTGTCCGTGATGAAGAAACGAAGGGAGCCCTCTCGAAGCTCGCACCAGACTCGGACAGCACCTTGGGGTCTGTTAAACTTCACAGCGTTTCCGAGCAGGTTCAGGAATACCTGCCGGAGCCGTTGGGTGTCGGCCAGAATGTAGCGGTGCAAGGCCCCGTGCAGGTCGCTAGCGATTTCAATATCCTGTGCCGCCGCGAGCGGGCGGACGAGCTCAAGGGCCTGATGGATAGCTTCGATCGCTGGCACCGGGGTCGTCGCCATGCCCGGGGCGCCTGCTTCAATCCAGGTGATGTCAAGCACCTCGTTGACGAGTGAGAGCAGATGATTGCCGGCATCGAGAATGTGACCGGCGCTTTCGGCTGCTCTGGGCCCGAGCGGGAGATCCTGTAGCAACTGGGCGAAGCCCAGGATGGCATTCAGCGGCGTGCGCAATTCGTGGCTCATCCTGGAGAGGAATTCACTCTTCGACCGGTTGGCGCGTTCTGCTTCGTGCATGGCGTCGCGGGCCGCCCTCTCGGCGCGTTTACGGTCGGTAATGTCGGTGGAGATCGCCCCGAGCGCGTAAGGGCGCCCCGAATCACTGATCAGGGGGAACTTGATGGAGAGCCAGCGGCTGTCCTCATCGGGGTCGGCTCGGTCGCCTATTATTGCGAGCGGTTCTTCGACTTCAATGGAATCGCAGGTTCTGATCACCATGTTGTCGTTCTCGCGGTAGACATCCGCGACCGGTCCGGCGAATATATCGTGATCGGTGAGGCCGATGATTGATTCCGGGTTCATGCCGAAACGCCTAGCGAAATAATCGTTGACGAGGACGTACCGTCCGTCGAGGTCCTTGACGTACATCAGGGCGGTCGAGTTGTCCAGAAGATCTTTGAGCTGCTGGATAGTCGAATGCAGGTCACGCTCTGTGGATTCTTGGTCGGTCAGCGTTCTTAGCTGGGCGACGAGGTATTCACCCGGATCCCCAGGGCTGCTGAAGGTCCGGGCCCTGAGGCGGTAGGCACCTTGATGGTCACCCAGTTGGAGAGTGACGGTTTGAGGTTCGGAGGGCGTGGAGGCAGTGGAGGCCACCATGTGGCTGAGGGCCGTTTCTGAATCCGTTGTTGGACTTCCTCGGAGGAGGGCATCAAATTCCTTGTTGCCTTCAAGAAACACCAGCCCGCCGGCGTGCTCATTGCGGAATATGACAGTCGCCAGCGGCGCCGCGTCGAAGGCGGCCACCTTCAGCCTGTCGAGGCCTTCAGCGGAACTCACAGACACAGTCTTTCACAACGGCACGACACCCAACAGGGCCACCGGGGCGCTCCCATCCGCAAGCGGGGCCGGACCCGATTGTGTACCTTCTGCGCTCCCTTCAACGATACTGGGTCCAGGGAAACGCAGGGCCCCGGCGAGTTTGCCGTTCGGAGCCGCCGCAGAATGGGCAATCGAGGAAGTCGAGGGCGGAGCCGCAAGCTCGACAATCCTCATTTTTCAATTCCGGAACTATTCGCAGGGGAAGCGGACACTCTCTGGCTGGCCCATGCCACCTGCTGTTCACTAGAGCTATCCGCTTCATGGCAAGCTTCCTGATGTTTCAGAATGTTGAGTGGTTGGCTCGCCGTTCGGGCCTTCCTTTGACATCTCAATTCTTTCCCCGGACCAAGAGGGGCACATCCGCCGTTTGGAACGCCAAGAGATTGAACTTCCCTTCCCCGAAAGGATGATGCACCGCCCGTCTCATGGCCTTCCGCCGTACCAGACCGCTAGCCGGACTGACGTCGAGCACGTGCCGGATGAAGCAAAGGTAGGCCAGACAGACAGATTTTCGAGTTCCAGACTCGGTTGGTCGCCGGGGACCCTGACGGCCTTCAAAATTCCAGGGTCACCAAAGGAAGGAGCACCCGGTCACAAACGGCCGTAAAAGGAGATTTGTCCACGGCAGAGACCCAAATGGGCCTCATCCGGCCGAGCGATGGAGGCAGCCAATCCGCGGTTTGTAATTTCTACAATTGCCCCTCCGGATTCTTTTACTTCTGCCAGTGACAGAGACTTACATCACAGCGGAAGGTTGTTGCTACCCAACAACCCCTCCGGAGGGGCTGGAACTTAGGAACTGCAAGCCGCCGAATCAGGACTTTGTGAAGGTCGACGATTACGAGGGTGTGCGGCACGTTCCGGGCTCTAAGTTCAGGCGGCGCTTCCCCACCCGGATCCATGCCGTGACTATCCGTCTCCGTCCCGTTGCTTTTCTCTCCCGTAGGAGCATCCATGTCCGTTACACCCGATCAGACGACACCGTACTCGTCGTATGTTCTTCCCCCTCGGCAAAAAGTCAGGCGGTGGTCCCTCACAATGGCGTGGTGGGCCTTGTTCTCCGCTATGTTCTGGATTTACATCGCAGTAGCGTCCGCGGGCGCCGTCGGCGTTCCAAACACGATCATCGGCATGCTGTTGACCATCGCCACCTACGGCGTGATCAATATGGTGCTGACCAAATTTGCTGCAAGGACCGGGCTCTCCGTGGAGGAATTCTCCCGAACCCTTTTTGGGCTTGTCGGTTCAGCTCTGGCTACATTGATCTTCGCCGCAACTGCCATCTATTACGCCGTCTTTGAAGGATCAATTATCGCGGTCGCCCTTGAGAGCTTCTTCGGTGGCTCGAGAATCATGTGGTACGCCATAGTGGTGGCCTACGCCATCCCGCTAGTTGCCGGCGGGGTCCAGAACTGGCTGGACAAGCTCAACGGCTTCCTTCTGCCCCTGTATCTGGCCGGCCTGGTGGCCGTTGTTATTGCTGCCACAGTCATCCGAGGTGTACCCACCGATTGGATCGGCCACGCAGCAGTCGCTTCGCCCTTGCCTGGCTGGGTTACTTCTTACCTAATTTACATGGGCGTATGGGTCGTGATGATGTACACCTTCGATTACGCGCGCCTTGGCCGCCAGCAAGACGAAAAGTTCCACGGCACCGTTACCTTCGGCTGGGTCTTCTATGCGTTCACGTTCGGCCTCAACGGTCTCATCGGTATTTACATCATGAGCGCCTGGGGTCTGCAGGCCACGGAAACCGGCGTTGTCCAGGCTTTCATATCCTCCCTCGGCTTCTTCGGACTGCTGGTCATCTTCATCTCCCAGACGCGCATTAATACGGCCAATTACTATCTGGCATCCCTGAATCTGGGGGCTTTCATGGAGCGCGTCTTCAACCTCCGCCTTCCACGATTCGTCTGGGTGCTTGTCTCCGGCACCATAGCTTTCCTTTTCATGCTGACCGATGTGCTCTCGTACCTCCTCAAGGCTCTGGCGTGGCAAGGTGTCTTCGTCACGGCGTGGGTCGCCGTCGCCCTGGTATACATCGCTCTCCACCGCAACGCTCCAGGCGTCTTCCCCGAAGTCCGCCCCGAAATGCTCAAGCCCATCTCCGCTGGCGCAGTCGCCTGGCTCGTGGCCTCAGGAACGGGCATCTTCTTCACGGAGCAGACTGCTTCACCCTTGGCAGCCCAGTTCGCACCGCTGATCACGGTCGCGTTGGCCGGCGGCTTGTACTACGTCGCGCACCGTCTGCAGGCTTCTCCCGTCATCAGCGCCATTGATGCCGAAATACTGGCTGCAGATTCGCACGACGACAAAGCTGTGGCACACCTCTGATATGTAGGTCTAGTTGTCAATAGCCGCGAATGAGCGGCTCCTGGGTTGTGGTTCCGGGGGCCGCTCATTTTGTGTCGGTCGGGCATGGGCGGATTGGTGGGTGCGGGCCGATTTCGACAGGCAGTGTCAGGCCCCAGGATAATTAAGGCGACCGGGTGTGGTGGAGCTGCTTTGGTTGCGGCCAGAGCAGACCTGCGGCCCGGCGTCTGTGCTAGCCGTTTCGGGCGGGTGAAGTAGGGGCCGGGGTCGTTGTAGAGTTCGCCGGCTCTGAGCATGTTCCAGACGACAATCAGGATCGCCTGTTCAGCGGCCGCGAGGGCTTTCATCGGGCCTCACCCGGGCGCCAGTCGCCGTATTTTGCACCGAAGTGCATCTTCTTTCATCGCGACAGGGCCAACGCTGCGATTCCCAGGTGCTTTTGAAGTAGAGGTCTCGTTTCTGGTTTGTCGGGTTCTACGAAGTGGGTTGCCGTGTTCGGAGACACGCGTTGCCCGCTGACTGGGACTCGGCAGGAAGAAATGCTCATCGCCCCGGCACGGGACAACACCGAGATCAATTCCAGGTCCGCAATCGACCCCGAGGGGGAGGGAATCATCGGCTGCGAAGCAACCGTCCTCATGGATGCCGGAGCCTACAGCGGGGAAACCGGATTCCCGACCTCCATGATTTCGTACACTCTGGGCGGCGTCTACGAATTGGAAGCCGTTTGGCTAGCATCCCAGGCCATTTACACAAATATCCCCCCAGCCCGCTTCTTCCGCTCCCGCAATGGCGTATATAGCAGTTCTGCTCTGGAGCGCACACACACAAGCGATCCTTCGGACCGTCGGAATGGCCCTAACGGAGTTCAAGAAGCTCAACGTCGTCGTGACGGCCTCCCAGGGCCATTGGCCAGCGCAATGACGGCAACATCGTGGGGCCGTTCTGACCGACCACATCTATACCCTGAGTGCTGCAAGCACCACGTCCCGCCGTCACACCGTGGTGGATGGGCGCCTTCCGTACGGTCGGCCGTTCGGCGGAGCCAAGGTGGCGGGTGGCCGGTTCGCCTTTGTTGGTCCGACACCAGCACCGCGAACCTCACCCGGACGGCGGCGTCACAGTCGTTACCTCAGGTGCGGAAATCGGCTCCGGTTCGCAGATGCAGAGCATTCTGTAGAGCGTCTCCCACACACGGGGTCTCAATGTGACACGCATGGCATGTAGCGCGCCGCATGCGCCGGATTGCCCGGGGCATCGTCCGATGCGACCGTGACTTCCGGCGACACCGTTTCAAGGACCGCCCACAAGAAGACCTCGGAACTGCACAAATTTGCAGTGGACGTATCCGGGTCCCGGAAAGCTGCGCACCGGCGTTGTCCGCGTTGCGTTGCTGCACCGGAATTATCCGGACGGGTAGCCGGCTGCGAGGTCTGGCAGCCAGTGCGATCACCGCCGCGTTCGACCACGCCCTCGGCCAGTTCAGTCCCACGCACTGTCGACCGGCTCAGCAACAGCCCCAGGCCAAGAGCGGCCTTCGGCATCCAGAGTAAGTGCTCGCCATCGCCCGGGTTCGCTGAAATTTGTTTTGCAGGAGAACCCGATCATGCCATTTACTGACCGGGTGCACCGCTCGGCCACACGAAGCGTGCCGACGACAAATGTCGTCGAGAGTGGCAGCCTTTGGCTCAACTCGGGCTCACAAGTCTTGAACGCGCCCGGTCGAGCTGGATGTCAGGCCCTGCTGAGAGCGACGATGTCGTCGTGGTACGCAAGATAGAGGTTGGTAATCACCCTCGCATTTGAGAGCGAGCCCCCTATCAAGCTTTCAACCTTTTTCAACCGGTAACGAATGGTGTTTGGATGAACGAACAGGTCAGCGGCAACCCTGGCCACATCAAAGCCATCTGCCAGATACCTTATGAGTGTTTCTTTGAGTTCAACATCGACGTCTATATCTTTGACGAATGCTTGCAGCTTGCTCTTGTCCTTCGAGGACAGCCTTCGGGCGAGAAGCCATGTTGCTGGATCCACCTCATCCAGTCGCACAATACCGGCAGACAAACCGTGCTCTGAGTGGCCCGCGGCTTTTACTTGCAGGCGGGCAATTCCAGCGGCGGCTTCCGCCTCCCGAAAAGCCTCGGGGGTGGACACCAGATCCTTGTAGGGCTCCGACAAACCCACAACCACAGACCCTTCCAGCAATTCCAGCCAGGGATTGAGTGCAGAAGAGTCGGAGACCACAGCATGAAAGCCGGGAGGACTCTCCGGCGTCCGGCCGTTCTCGGCCAGCAGCAGCCCGAGCCCACTGGTTTCGGCCCGGCGCTGCAGCAGTTCGGGAAAAGCGGGATCCAGTGGTTCGTCGTCGACGTTCGCCGCGACGACGGCACGGACAGGCCCGTAGGGGGTGAACCGAAGTGCGCGCATGCGTTCCCATTGCCTGAACTCGCGGGCCACCGGGATACCGTCCTGGAGCATGGTCAGTAACTGCATGCTTTCGTGGCGCGCCCGGGTGTCTGAAAACTGAGCGATCCCCTGAATTGCAGCGAGGAGTCGCTGGGTGGTTTCCAACAGCAGGTCGCCCAAGTCGGTCAGCACCCTGTGGTTCATGCTTGCCACGGCCAATGTGTAGCCGACACCTTTGAGAACCGTGGGACGTGCCATGGCTGCCCACCGGCCGATTTCGATGGTACCGGAATCGTTCTTGCCGGAGCGGATCTCTTTCCACATCAAGTGGGTGGGACCGTCTCCAGATGACTCAACGATGGTCCCGGACTCGTCGTAGAGTACGGCGGTGCCGCGGCAGGCAGTGGCCAGCCTGGCTATGAGCGATTTAATCGGGTCTGCAGCTGAAATGCTCTGCAACAGGTCATTGCTCAGCCACAGGGCGCGCTTTTGCACATAGGCGTCAGGAGCGACCTGAGATTGATTGATGAAGTTCTCTATGCGGTAGAAGGGTACGTCCTTCGCTACCGTGTACAGCGGAAATCCGGCCTGCTTGCATGCCGCTACCAGCTGCGCGGGCACGTGATCAAAATAGACACCGACTCCGAAGAAGACGGCCGCCACGCGGGCCTCCCGCAATTCGTCAACCAGCTTCACGGCGAGTAGATGTTCCCGTTCCGCGTTCACAAACCTCAAACCAGTGGTCAGGAGGATGCTGTTCGGCTCGAGCCATTCGGCCGGGTTGTGGATATCGCTCGTGTGGGCACTGGTGATGACCGTGCCCGGGTTCCCCGGGACGACCGGTGACAGTCCGAGATGCCCTTCATTGACGACGTCGCTGAGTGTGACGGGTGGCTTGTCAGACATCAAGCCTCCTAGGCGAAATGGCGGGAAACAGCAGAACTGAAGGCTGCCTGTAATTTCTACAACAGACCTTCCCGATTATTTTACTTCCGCCAGTGACAGAGACTCACATCACAGCGGAAGGTTGTTCCTACCCAACCACCTATCTGGAGGAACTAGATGTCCAATGTCAGAGTCGCCGTCGACGTGGGCGGCACATTTACAGACGTTTGCATTTTTGACGAGGATACGCAGAGCATGCGCGTCACCAAGGTGCCGTCCACCCCCGCCGATCCCATGCTGGCGATCCTGAGCGGAGTCGAGCGCGCCGAGATCAACCTCGAAGATGTCACTCTTTTCTCGCATGGCACCACTGTGGCCACGAATGCACTGATCACCCGAAACTTTCCTGCCGCGGCGATGGTCACCACCAAGGGTTTCCGGGACGTCATCGAGATCCGAGACGGAACAAAGGACGATCTTTGGGATGCTTACAACGACGTAACGGGGCCCTACATCCGCCGCCGCGACCGATTCGAAGTCACCGAGCGCATCGATTTCGCCGGAAACGTCATCACCCCCCTGGATGAAGTCGAGGCACGCCGCCTGGCAGCCGTGCTGCGCAAGCGCGGCGTCGCAACAGTCGCCGTCTGCTTTATCAACTCCTACGCCAACCCGGAACACGAAATCCGTATGCGAAAGATTCTCGAAGAGGAGCTCCCTGACGCCACAGTGTCGACGTCGGCCGAGATCCTTCCCGAGATTTTCGAGCATGACCGCTTCAACACCGCGGTTTCCAACGCAGTCTTGGGGCCGCTGGTATCGGGTTACGTAAACCGTCTTGCGGATGAGCTCAAAGACGGAGGATACGACGGCGACCTGCTGCTCTTGCATTCAGGCGGCGGTTCCATGACGCCCCGCATGGTCAAGCGCTACCCAGTCCGCCTGGCGGCGTCCGGTATCGCTGCAGGAGCCATCGCGGCGAAGCACATTGCCCAGCAATGTGGCTATGAAAACGCTGTTGGTCTCGACATGGGTGGCACCTCCACAGACATCGCGCTGGTCTCCGATGGTGAACTTCGAATCACCAAGGAATGGCAAGTTGAATATGGTCACCCGATCGTCTTCCCCAGTATCGAAGTCCTGACCATCGGGGCGGGCGGCGGTTCCATCGCACACATCGACATCGCGGGTTCACTGCGCAACGGACCACAGTCCGCCGGCGCTGATCCTGGACCGGCCTGCTACGACATGGGCGGTACACAACCCACTAACTGTGACGCCAACGTTCTCCTGAACCGGCTCGGCTCCACCCTCGCCGGCGGCGCCAAGACGCTGGACCGGGGACTCTCCGAAGCAGCGATCAAACAGGTTATCGCCGATCCGCTTGGCATGAGCAAGGAAGAGGCTGCCCACGCGATCCTCCAGGTCGCGAACGCCAACATGGCTGACGCCGTTCGTCTCATCTCCATCAGGCGGGGCTACGACCCCCGGGACTTTGCGCTGATTGCCTTTGGCGGGGCAGGAGCCTTGCACGGCGCCGAGGTGGCCAAGGAATTGAACATTCCCACAGTCGTCGTTCCGCCGAACCCTGGTGTGACCTCGGCCATGGGATGCCTCCTGGTCGACATCCGCCACGATCTGTCCTCCATGTACACTGCCTTGGCTGCGGACGCCGACCCCGAAGACTTGGAAGAGCACTTCAGGGCGCTGGAGGCGGAGGCTTCGGCCCGGCTCCGGCACGAAGGCGTATCCGAGGAGAACTCGGTACTGCAGCGCATCATATCCATGCGTTACCAGGGACAATGGCGTTCCCTGGCCGTTAACATCGGCGCTGGAGAGGGCGCTCTTGAGGAAGCGATTCAAAGCTTCCATCAGCAACACGAGCGCGAATTCGCCTTCCACCAGGACGATCAGCCTGTTGAGATCTACCAGCTCCAGTTGTCAGCCATCGGCAAGACGCCCAAGCCAACATTCGTCCCGGCGAGGGTGCGGGTATCGGAGCCCGGCGAGCCCGAGTCCATTCGGCCCGTTTACTTCGGCGAAGACGGTTGGGTGGAGACCCCCGTATATGACCGCACGAAGCTCGGCGCCGGCGCCACGTTCGCCGGTCCGGCCATCATCGACCAACTGGACTCCACGACGGTTGTTCCGCCACGCACCACGGCTGAGATCGACGACTGGCTCAACATCCGAATCCACCTCACCGAATTCAAAGAGCAGCAGGAAGGCTAACCCCATGACCGACGTAGCCACAAGGCCGGATCTGCACGCTGCACATTCCGGCGTCCGTCAGGCTTCAGGGCTTGACCCTGTGACCTTCGAGGTGCTGAAAAATGCCTTCGTCACCAGCGTGGACCTGATGAGCGAGCAGATCCTCAGAACCTGCTACTCCTTCGTCATCTACTCCCGCGACTTCTCGTCCGCCCTGTGCGACGCCCGAGGAAATACTGTTATGCAGGGAAGCGGCGACATCGCGGTGCATGTTGGCACGTTGCACTTCCAGTGCAAGGCCATCATCGAAGAGTTCGGACAGGACATCCATCCTGGCGATGTCTTCGCCATCAACGACCCTTACAGAGGCGGAACCCACTTCAACGACGTCAGCTTCATCCGCCCGATCTTCTCCGACGGGGAAATCATCGCGTACGCCCAAAATAAAGGACACTGGGCCGACATCGGAGGCAATGTTCCCGGCTCCTTTGACGTGAACGCAAAGGAGCACTTCGGCGAAGGCCTGCGCATCACCCCGGTCCGGGTTTGGAGCAAGGGCACATTTCTTCACGACGTCGCGCAACTCCTCGTGTCCAACACCAGGGCTCCGCGACAGGCCATGGGTGATCTCCATGCCCAGTCAGAAGCTACGGCCGCGTGCGAACGGGAAATCCTTCGACTCGTGGGCAAGTACTCCAAGAAGACAGTCGTGGCCGCGATGCAGGAGACTCAGGACTACGTGGAAAGAATTGTCCGACGCCGGCTGGAGGATCTCCCGCAGGGCGAGTGGGAGACAACCGACTACATCGACTTCGATCCCGGCAAGGGCGAGGGCCTGGTCCCCATCAAGATCAAGCTGACCTTGGATGGCAAGGGGATCCACTACGATTTGACGGGCTCGGCCCCGGCCGTGGAGACGTTCCTCAACTCTGGTTACGGCACGACACACTCCGCTATCTACGCGGGCACCAAAACGTTCTTCCCGGACGTCCCGCTGAACTCAGGTTTCTACGCCGCGGTTGAAGCGATCATCGGCCCTGAGGGAACTGTTGTAAACGCCGGCTGGCCGTATGCCGTAACAGGCTTCTGCTCCGGCCCTTACGAAAAGCTGATGAACGGGATCTTCGAACTCTGGTCTGGCATCATGCCCGACCGTGCCATGGCCTGCGCCTTCAACCTTGAGTATCTCCTGGTCGGTGGCAGGGATGGCCGCACCGCCGACAACCCCTACTTCATGTGGTACGACTGGATGGCCGGCGGTTGGGGCGGGCGCGCCAGCAAAGACGGCTCGAGTGCCACCGCACCGGTGTTCGGCCCGGGTCTCGCCGTTCAGCCGGTAGAAGGCCAGGAGCGGCTTTCCCCGGTCCTTACCACCGTCCACCAGATTGGAATGGACTCCGGTGGCCCGGGTAGGTTCCGCGGCGGCCTCGGCATCGAGAAGGGCGGCATCCTAGTAGATGCCACCAACACCGTGATGAGCTACTGCTGCGACCGGGCGCGGTCCATCACTTGGGGCATCGAGGGTGGATTGCCTTCCATTCCACATGGCGTGTGGATGAACAAGGGCACGGAACAGGAGAGGTTCCTCGGTTCCAACTTCTCTGCTGTGCCCCTGATGTCCGGAGACTCTTTCACCAGACCGTCCGCGGGCGGCGGCGGATACGGCGATCCACTGGAGCGACCCTTTGATGAGGTTCTCGACGACGTCATTGATGACTACGTCTCGATTGAACGGGCAGCCAAGGACTACGGAGTGGTCGTTCGCGAGATCGACAAGGACCTGGACCTGTTCGAGGTGGACGAGCTTGAAAGCAAGAGCCTCCGCGAGCATATTCGGTCCGAAAGGCACGGCTGGCTGGCGACCGATCCTGTACTGATCGCCCAGCTGTACCGGGCAGGCGAACTGGATCTGCTAGACGTCATTCGGCGCCACGGAGTCATTCTGGATTGGGGCTCCGGGGAACTGTTTCCCGAAACAACCTCACAGTTCCGGGCAAGCATGCTAAGGCGCTCTGCCTCACACTGGGGCTGATAGCCCGAAATCCCCGAACCAACGGAATCGCCCGGCACCGAAAGGTGCCGGGCGATTCCGCAATCAGCAGTCAAGTTAGCGAAACGAGTACTCAGCATAGAACCGCAACAGGCGTCTCGGAACAGACAGCCGCTCGGCGAATCCGCGCGCTCTGTAACGGAGTGGCCATGTGGGCGGTCTTCGATCCCGCGTGATCGGCCTGTCGACGGGAGCCCTACTATGGATTCGAGCATCACCGCCGGGGCCTAGAATCCAGCGGCCGTGCGTTGGGCGCTGACAGTGACTTCCTTTAAGACCATGTCTCCTAAGCGGACTTCCACGACTTCACCGGTTCAGTTCTGCCTGTCCGGCGAGGCGGTATTGGAGCCCCTGTTCCGTTTGCTTGAACATCAGCGTTCCAGGAGTATGGCGTCGCCCTGCCATCCGCCTCCGCAAAGCGCTGCCGCCGCTCGTCTTGTACCGCGGGGATGAGTGCGTGTACTGCCGTGACTATAGAACCGGGCGCCAGACGCGCCGATTGGAAGGCCTCTTTGATCTCCCCCAGATCGAGGTCAGCCTCCCATGCTTCACGTTCAGGTACAGTCTGGATGGCCCTGGCAGGCTTGTCGGGAAATGAGGTATCCGCACCGGCGATTTGTGCATGGGCCCGCAAGACCGCCAAGATTGGCAGCCCGAGCAATTGGGCGGTCTCCCGCCAGGTGAACACGAGCGCTACAGCCCCGTCAATCAATGGTGACGCGTTCCTTGCCGTCGCCGTTCCCTCCAGAGAGAAAGCAGGCTGCAGCCGGGCAAGGGGCTCGCGCGAGGTGTCCGGTTGTCGATTGCCAGTGTCCCATGGCATCGTGCGTGAATGCGTCCGTCAGTCCTTCGTGTGCCGCGGCGTCAGAAACGTCCAACCCACCACATGGATTCCGGCGCGGGTCGGGGCAGGAGGCGAGGAACTTGGCTCATTGACTTCTGTCCCCGGCGACGACGACTGTCGCGTCACCTACGCAGAGCATCCTCGCGGCCTCGATAATCGCGGACATCCCGGAGAGGCAGACCTTGTTTACAGTGATCGCTGGAGCCGACAACGGCACTCCTGCAGCGACTGCGCTCTGACGGGTCGAGTTTTGACCCGTGCCTGACTGAAGCACCTGTCCCATGACGACGGCGTTCACCAAGAAGGGTCGATTCCGGCTTTGGTCAGCACGCCGCCAATGGCTGCTCCTCCCAGATCTACGGCAGATACGGTGGAGAGCTGACCGAGGAACCGGCCGTGAGCCGTGCTGGAGGCGCCGACGATCACGACGCCATCTGGACTGTCTTGGCAGGCGCTTTCATCTGGTTTCGTACGCGTACTCCGCAATCGAGGCGTTGGCTGCGTTGGCGTGTTCGTCCTTGGCCGCTCGATGGGATGTGCGTCACGACAGGCATGCCAGGCCAGTCGGGGGAAAGTTCGCACCAAGGACCATGCAGCGATCGATGTCACCGGGCGTTGCGGCAACGCCTTCGTCGAGCATTAGCTGGACCTCTTCGGCTAGCGCGTCTCTGACCCGACGGCGGATGCGGTCAGGGTCTGTTCCGTGCGGCTCCGAAGGCAGAGTCAAAGCGGTGGGGTGAACTGCGCCCTCTTCATCGAAGAAGCTGGGCAACCGTGCCTCGACGACCGAGGAAAGCGCGGCCGATCGGTGGAAGCGGTCCGGGTAGGCGCGATGCAGCGTATCAGAGATGTGCTGCTGAACGGCGGGGCCGATGTATCCGATCAAAGCCAGCGGTGTCATGGGCAAACCCCAGGGATCCAGGGCGCGGTCAACATCGAGCGGGTGGCTTCCCTTGTCGATCTCGGCGAGGACTTCCGAGAAGATCCGGGTCAAGATGCGATTTACGACGAATCCGGGTGTGTCCGAGACGTGAACTGCGGTCTTGTCGAGCTTGGTGGCGAGGTCTCCGGCATCCGCGACGGCTCTGTCTGACGCGAAGGGGGTGCGGACCAGTTCGAGCAGTGGCAATGCGGCCACGGGATTGAAGAAGTGGAATCCGAGGACGCGTTCGGGGTGCTTGAGCACCCCGGCCATGGCAGCAACCGACAATGAGGAGGTGTTCGTGAGCAGGAGCGCGTCCGGTGCGACTGACTCCTCGAGTTGTCGAAGTACAGCTTGTTTAGTGCTCAACTCCTCGAAGACTGCCTCGATGACAGCATCGCAACTTCTGAAGTCCGCAGGATCGGTGGAGCCATGGATGAGCCCTGAAATCTCTGCTGCTTCACCCGTCGCGAGTCGGCCCTTGGCTTCCTGGCGGTTGAGGCGATTGCGCATCTCATCAAGTGCATTGGTGACGCGACTTGCAGAGACGTCGCTGATGAGAACCGGAACACGGAGCTTTTCGGCGGCGAGCAGGACAAGTTGGGTCGCCATTCGTCCGGCCCCGACTACCCCAAAAGACTCGATGCTTCTCTTTGTCCCGGGACTGCTGGATGAATCATCTGAAGAGATGCGTGACAGTGTTTGTGACATGATCCTGGTTCCGTCCCTACCCTCGTAGGTAGACCGTAGTCGTGTGTGTAAAGAATTCCTTAGCCGCGGAGCCTTGTTCCTTGGGTCCGGAGCTGCTTTTCTTGGCCCCGCCAAACGGCACGTGAGGGTCTGAGCCTGCGGATTCCGAATTGATGTGAAGGATGCCTACGTTGAGGGCGTCAATCGCTTCCAGTGCTATGGCCATGTTGCGGGTGAACAAGGATGCGGACAGACCGAACTCGGAATCCTCCGCCCAAGCGAACGCTTCGTCTGTTGATGCTGCCCTACGGACTGCCAGTACCGGGCCGAATAGTTCCTTGCGCCACGCGATGTTCGCAGCGCCCACGTTTCCGCGAGGAAGTTCGAGCACCGTGGGTGCGAGAAAGGCGCCGTCCGTGCCGGCAAGAGGATTAGCCGAAGATGTCCCGGCGATGGCTTCGGCTCCCGTTTCCATGGCGATGGTGATGTCATTGAGAATCGACATGCGGGCTCCCTCGCTGACCAGCGGTCCCATGTGGACGGATGGTTCTGTGGGGTTTCCGGTCTGCCAGTTTTCGAGCCGGGCCTCGAAGCGCTCTAGGAACTCGTCGGCGATGGAATCGGCGAGGATGAGGCGGGACGTTGCCGTGCACTTCTGCCCCGTTGATCTGAATGCTCCGAAAAGCACCTGTTCCGCGGCCAGGTCAAGGTCTGCGTCTGGGAGCACCATGGCGGCGTTCTTGCCGCCCATTTCGGCTTGCATGGGCAACCCGCGCAACGCCGCCTCGGCGGCCAATCCACGTCCAATGCCTGGCGAGCCGGTGAACGTTATCCCGTCAAGACCCGGACTTCGCGCGAGGTCCGTGCCGATTGAGCCGGACCCAATGATCATGTTGAGGACGCCGGAAGGCAGGCCGGAATTGGCCAGAGCTTCGGCCAAACGCATCGCAAGGAGAGGGACGGTTGAGGCCGGTTTCCACACCACGGTGTTCCCGTACACGAGTGCCGGGGCAATCTTCCATGCCGGAATTGCAATCGGGAAATTGAAGGGGGTGATGACGCCAATTACGCCGAGCGGTTTCCGCGTAATGAGAATACGTTCGCCGCGTCGCGGTGAAGCGTAGTGCTCTCCGGCAACCCTGTCGCCTTCGTTGCCGTAGTAGCGCAGAATCTGTACCGCGCGCAGCACTTCCGCTGTGCCTTCCGCAAGTGTCTTGCCTTCCTCTCTCGAAAGTTCCAGACCCAAGCCGGACGCCTGCTCTTCCAACGCGGCGGCGGCGCGGATGAGCACGGCGCCCCGTTCATGAATCGGTGTGCGGCTCCATTCCGGCTGTGATGCGCGGGCTGCGCTCATCGCGCGTTCCAGATCGCTAGCCAGGGCCGTCTGCCCTTCGGCGACCAGTTCCTGCGGGCTGGCCGGATTCCGGGAGGCCAGGCGCTGCCCGTCGCCGACGACCCACCTGCCGGCTATCAGGAGCTTAAGCAGTGCGGGAGCCTCGACTTTGCCGGCGGATCCGGTGTTCCGTGCGGCGCTGCGTTCCGCGGCCATGGTCACCGGAAGGCACCTGTCCCGGTGAGCTTTTGGCCGAGGATCAGGGTGTGGACTTCATCTGTACCTTCGTATGTCCGCACAGATTCAAGGTTGTTGGCGTGGCGAAGGGGGGAGTAGTCGAGGGTGATCCCGTTTCCGCCGAGGATCGTTCGGGCCTCGCGGCAGATCTTGATTGCTTCCCGGCAGTTGTTGAGCTTGCCGACGCTGATTTGGTGGGGCTGCAATTTGCCGGCGTCCTTGAGCCTGCCGAGGTGCAGGGCGAGGAGGAATCCTTTGTTGATCTCCAAAGCCATATCCACGAGCTTCTGCTGGGTGAGCTGATAGCCAGCAAGACGCCGGCCGAACTGGAGTCGCTCCTTGGAGTAGTTGAGCGCGTCTTCGAAGGCGTCCCTGGCTGCTCCCATCGTGCCCCAGGCAATGCCGTAGCGCGCTTCGTTGAGACACGCGAAGGGGCCTTTGAGGCCAGTCACGTTCGGTAGGACTGCCTCGGCGGGAAGCCGCACCTCATGCAAGTTGATTTCGCATTGGATCGAGGCGCGCATCGAAAGTTTCGGTTCGATCGGAGTTGCCTTAAAACCCGGTGTGTCGGTTGGGACAACGAAGCCGCGCACCCCGGACTCCGTCTGGGCCCAAATGATGGCGACCTGAGCGACATTGGCTAGTCCGATCCAGCGCTTGGTGCCGTTCAGGATCCAGTCTTTACCGTCTCGGCGGCCAAAGGTGGTCATGGAGGAGGGGTCTGAGCCAGCGCTGGGCTCGGTGAGTCCGAAGCAGCCGATCGCCTCCCCGCCAGCCATCCGCGGGAGCCATTCGTCCTTCTGTTCGTCCGAGCCATGTTTGGCGATGGCCGTCATGGCCAGCGATCCCTGCACTGATACGAACGTCCGAAGCCCGGAGTCACCGGCCTCGAGCTCGGTTGCGGCGAGGCCGTATTCAACTGCCGACTGCCCGGCGCATCCGTGACCTTTGAGGTGCATGCCGAGCAGGCCCAGCTTGGCAAATTCAGGCACGATTTCGAGGGGAAACCTGGCCTCCTCGTACCACCTGGCGATGTTTGGTTTGATCTGCTCTTGGACAAACGCCCGGACCCGGTCGCGCAGGGCGAGCTCCTCGCCGCTGAGTAGTGTGTCGAACGAAACCAGGTCGGAAGGATCCACGGTGGTGGAATCGTGGATGCCTGCGGAAGTGGGGGCAAGGGTCATGATGGTCCCTCCTGGGCTTGGTGACTAGGGGTTGGTCTGCGCTTATAGATTGTCGTCAGTGTTCCCGGTCCTGGGGCTGCGTAGCCAGCTCAGTACGTTGTGAGTGTGTTCGCCGAGTGCGGGAGGTGCCTGGGTTCGTTGGGGCAGCGGCGGCGTCCACGTTATGGGGTGGCGGATCTGGTGCCCGACGATTGCGCCGTCGGCGTCGTGCACGGCGATCGTCGGAGCAAGACCCAGTTTCTCGGCGTACTCAAGGCCCTCTCCAATGCTGGCAACCCGCCCTGCCGGG
Source organism: Arthrobacter sp. efr-133-TYG-120 (assembly GCF_030209785.1). Classification (NCBI taxonomy): domain Bacteria; kingdom Bacillati; phylum Actinomycetota; class Actinomycetes; order Micrococcales; family Micrococcaceae; genus Arthrobacter; species Arthrobacter sp. efr-133-TYG-120. The sequence goes on along the minus strand of NZ_JARVRI010000029.1, from coordinate 148,603 downwards.
ACCCCGGCTGAAACCAGTTTGTCCTGCCATGTTTGGGCGCCGGCGACAGACAGCCCGGCTTCGAGCAGGGGGACGAGCTCTCGGCGGTACCTGACACGCGCTGAGTTTGTCGCGAATCGCGGATCAACAGCGAGCTCCGGGGAGCCGATTGCCTCGCATAGCCGCGCGAACTGACCGTCGTTGCCTGCAGCCACAGCCAAGGGATCGTCAGCAGTTGCCAACAGCTGGTACGGGACAATCGACGGGTGGTCGTTGCCCATACGCTTTGGCAGCACCCCCGCCCCCAGATACGCCTGGCCTTGGTTGGCCAGTGCGCCTTGAAGGCTTGAAAGCAGGTTGACTTCGACCCGGCGGCCCCGCCCCGAGGTGGTGCGGGCGGAAAGGGCGGCGAGGATGCCTATGGTGGCATCCTTGGCAGTCAGCACATCAACCAACGCAACACCCACTTTGAAAGGGTCCCCTTGGTGGTCGCCGGTGATGCTCATGAGCCCACCAAGGGCTTGGACGATGAAGTCATACCCCGGAAGATTCCGTCCGCCGCCGGAACCGAACCCGGAGATCGACGCATAGACGAGCCCAGGGTTCTCTTGCGCGAGTGCCTCATAGCCGAGGCCTAACTTCTCAATGCCGCCTGGTTTGAAATTCTCGACCAGCACGTCGGCCCGGCAGGCTAGCTCCCGGGCGAGGGCTTGATCGTCGGGGTTATTCAGGTCAAGGACGATCGATTCCTTGTTCCGATTCACGCTCTCGAAGTAAGTTGCCCCTGTCTTCGAGGACGGCGGGGACCACTGACGGGTGTCATCGCCGGTGCCCGGCCGCTCGACTTTGATGACCCTGGCTCCAAGATCTGCAAGGGTCATGGTGGCAAGCGGGCCTGCGAGCACGCGGGAAAAGTCTGCGACCAGGATCCCGGCGAGGGGGGCACTGGAGTCTGTTTGCGCGTTCATCGTTCTCCTGAGTGCCACCCTCCCGGAACACTCATGAGAGCACCGAGCGAATGGATGCCTCCAGCACGGCAAGTCCTTCGTCAAGAACGTCAGCCTCGATCCCGAGCGGCGGAAGCAGCCTGATTACGTTGCCGTTCGTCCCGCATGTCAATGTCAGTACGCCGTGGGTGTTGGCCTTCTTGGCCGCGGCGACGGCAAGGTCCCCGCGGGGTCCCGCGTCGTCTCCGAACTCGATGGCCATCATGGCACCCCGGCCACGAACATCGGAGACACCCTCCAAGGTCAGCAGCGGTTCGAGCCTTGCTCGAACCGCGGCCTCCACGCGTACGGCGTTCTCAAGAAGGGTGCCGTCTCCGAGGAGTTCGAAGACGGCCAGCGCAGCCTCGCACGCGACCGGGTTGCCGGCATAAGTTCCACCCAGGCCTCCGGTATGGACGGCGTTCATCAACTCGGCCCGTCCGGTGGCAGCGGAGAGCGGCAGGCCTGCTCCGAGTGCCTTTGCCGTGAGCGTGATGTCGCCGGCGATGCCCTCGTGTTCGGAGGCAAACAATTTGCCTGTGCGGCCCATACCGGCTTGGATTTCGTCGATGACCAGGACGATACCGTGGCGAGTGGCGATTTCGCGCAATCCGGCAAGGAAGCCTTGGGCGTGGACGATGAACCCGCCTTCTCCCTGAATGGGCTCGATGACCATCGCAGCGAAGGTCTCCGGCCCGTACTCGGCAAGAATCGCCTCTACGCCTTTGAGAGCGGAAGCGGGACCATTCGGGGAGCTGTGAGCCGGTGCAGTCGGACCCCGGAAGACAGATTCCGGGAACGGACCAAAGTTGAGCCGGTAGGGGTTCTCCTTGGCGGTCATGGCCATCGTGAGCTGGGTGCGTCCGTGGTAGGCCTCGTCAAAGACAAGGACGTTGGGGCGTCGGGTGGCGGCGCGGGCTATCTTGATGGCGTTCTCGACCGCTTCCGCACCGGTCGAGAAGAGGGCGGTCCGCTTGTCGAAGTCGCCGGGGGTGTTCTCGTTGAGCCACCGGCAAACGTCGACGAACGACGAATATTCCGTGACCATGAAGCACGTGTGCGTAAACCGCTCAAGCTGGGCGGCGGCACGTTTGGCAACCCGCGGGTTCGCTGCACCAACGCTCGTCACGGCAATGCCGGACGCGAAGTCGATGATGTGGTTTCCGTCAACATCAACGAGCATGGCGTTGAGCGCCCGGTCGATGAATATGGGCTGCGTTATGCCGAAGGCATCCGTAACGTGTCGACGACGCTCGGCCTCCAGCTCACGGGAACGAGGCCCGGGGAGTTCAGTGAGCAAGCGGCGGGCTGCCGCTTGGACGCTGGCAGGGTCATTGACGGGGCTAAGGGCGATTTCTGGCGTGACGGTCATAGGTCCTCCTCGTGTAGTAAATTCCACGATAGGGACGCACACTCCCGCTGTCTTTGGATGATCTATCCAGGATCAGAGGCATGCATGACGGAACATACAAACGGTCTTATGATTGGCGCATGATCACCCTCGCCCGACTTGTTGCAGCAGCACAACGCGACCTGGTGCCGTTCTGGCCGATCCCGCTCCCCCGCGTCGAGCTCTCCGGGGTTCACGTGTCCGAGCTCGAGGACCCCACAGTCTTCCTCTATGGTGGCGAGCTACTCCTGACCGTCGGACTCCAGCTGAGTGGCCTGGACAGCGCCACCCGCGCCGACGCTTGCACAAACTATGTTCGTCGCCTCGTCGACGGTGGAGTTGCCGCCCTCGGCCTTGGTCTTGGCTCAGGTCATGCCATGGTGCCGGATGAGCTTCGAGCTGCGTGCACCGAAGCCGGCCTTCCACTGCTGACGGTGCCCCGCGAATCACCCTTTCTTGCCGTTTCCCGAGCGTACTGGGAACTTGTTCGGCAAGGCGGGGAGGCGGAGCTAACGGCGCTGCTCGGGCTGCAGGTGGCCCTGACGCGCGCCGCGGCCCAGGACGATGCCGAACCGGAAATCGTCCGCGAACTCTCCCGTGCGCTCGGCACTTGGGTTGCTTATCTCCCGGAGGGCGACGGTTCACCCTCAACGGCCGCCACAAGCGGCGAGCTGCCCGCCGGCCTGCTGGCGGATCTGGTCCGAGAATCGGCCAACCTCCGGACGGCCCGGCAGGGAGCCACAGGAAACATCCAGCTCGCATCCGGAACCGCCGCCCTGTATCCCGTCTCCAGTGGCCCTGCCGCCTCCGGCTATCTCGCTCTGGGTCGAAGTGGTCAGCTTGCGGCAGCAGAACGCCACCTATTCCTGACTGCTTCGACCCTCCTCGCCGCAAGGGCGGCGGGCCAGCGGCACGCAGCCGCGGAACGCCGTCGCGCGGAAGGCATGCTTGCCGCGCTCGTTCTCGAAGGGCACGACGACGCCGCACGCCTGTTGGCCAAACAGATGGAGTCGGATCCTCTGCCAGAGACAGCATTCCTGGTCGCGCTCCCCCGTGTTGAGGGTCTGGCAGCACAATTGCATCAGTACGGTCTGGTGCTTGAACGGCAGGATGCCCTGTTCGTCCTCCAATCGGCTTCGGGCACCCGGCCCCTCCTCCCCGCGGGCGTCCGGGGAGCATGGGGTGGCCCTATGCCCTTGCGGCGACTACACGAAATTGCGGCCCAAGTCGCCGAGGTGGCCGCTTCAGCCCCGGCCGACCAGCTGGTGCGGGTCGGCCACGGGCTCGATCTGCCAACAGATGAATGGGTGGACAAACTTAGCGCACATCCGGGCAACTTGCTTGAAACCGTCCGCGCCTACCTTGCGCACCGAGGCCAATGGGAGGCGGCGGGGCGAGAACTCGGTGTCCACAGGAACTCGATTCGATACAGAATCGGGCAAGCCAGCGAACTCCTCGGCGCCGACCTGGACGATCCGGATGTGGCAGCCCAGTTGTGGCTGGCGCTAAGGGGACGAACGCAGAGCTCTGGCATGAGCTGAGGACGAATGGTGCCCCTACCCTCTTCGAGACGGGGCGCTTTCCCCTCGTAATCAGCTCACGCCGGAGCACGGGTGTCGGCAGGCCTTTGGAGCGGCATAGAGCATTGGGCGTTGTTCCCTCCTTGGCGGTGGGGCGGGGCGCATTTTCCGGTTAAGTACGCCCACGGGGGTTCGGGTGTTTCCCTCCAAATTTGACAGTTCGTACAAAGGTTTCATCGCTTTTTGACGTTTCGTATCATGACCGGTGGCGCGCGGATGCCTACGCTCGATGGACAGTCCTTTGTTGGAAACCTTCCATCTGGATAAGCATCTGTCCCCGGAGAGCGGTGGAAGCCGCACATCGCATCTTGCGAAGTGCGGCTGCACTCCATCGTTCCTCCCGTCATTGAGAGGACGATCGTGACGATCGAAGATATAAGCCCCGTAGCCGAAACAGCGCGCCGTACAAGGACTATCCGCGGTGCGGTCCTCGAAGCCATCGGGGCGAACCGCCCGTACACGAAATCCCGCCCCATTCGAGTGGGCGACGTGGAGCTTGAAGAACCGGGCCCCGGCGAAATCCTGGTGCGCATTGAGGCCGCTGGAGTGTGCCACTCCGATCTTTCGGTGGTCAACGGAAACCGGCCGCGCCCGGTTCCGATGCTGCTCGGCCACGAAGCCGCCGGGATCGTGGAGGAGCTGGGTGAAGGTGTCGATGGCATCTCGCTTGGCCAGCGTGTGGTAATGACGTTCCTCCCCCGCTGCGGGCAGTGCGCCGGATGCCGGTCCAACGGCAGGACGCCCTGCGAGAAGGGCACCGCCTCCAACACCGAAGGAACGCTGCTTGGCGGTTCGCGCAGGCTCTCCAGGGACGGGCAGACGGTGAATCATCATCTGGGAGTCTCCGCCTTTGCCACCCATGCCGTCGTTTCCCGTCGCTCAGTCGTGCCCGTAGGAGCCGACGTTCCGGCGCATGTTGCTGCACTGCTCGGCTGCGCACTCCTCACCGGTGGCGGAGCCGTCCTCAATGTTGCCAAGCCCGGTCCCTCCACCCGGGTGGCCATCGTCGGGCTGGGCGGCGTTGGCATGGCTGCGCTGATCACTGCCAAAGCCGTCGGTGTCGAGCACGTCGTGGGAATCGACACGATGCCTGCAAAGCTGGAAGCCGCACTCCGGCTCGGGGCAGTTGATGCCATGAATTCCGAAACAGCCATGGAACGCGGTGAGAAGTTTGACGCTGTCATTGAAGCCGCCGGGCATCCCCGCGCCCTTGAGGCGGCCATCGCCCTCACGAAGCCGGGAGGCATCACGGTAACCGTCGGGCTGCCGGCCCCCGGTCAACCTGCGTCGATCGATCCTCTTGCCCTGACTGCCGAGGCGCGTTCCATCGTCGGCAGTTACCTCGGCTCAGCTGTGCCGGCGCATGACATCCCGATTTACGAGAACCTTTGGCGCTCCGGGCAACTGGCTGTTGAGGGTCTCGTATCAGACACAATCCCGCTCGAGGAGATCAACCTCGCGATGGACACCCTCGACGGCGGCCACGCTCTGCGCCAGATCATCACCTTTTCCTAATCCATAAGACATCCCACCCCTGAGGAGAAAACACCATGTCATCCAAGAACGACCATGTTTATAGCGCCATTGTTATCGGGGCCGGTTTCGGCGGTCTGGGCCAGGGAGCCCAATTCGTCCAGGACGGTCTGGACGACTTTCTGATCCTCGAACGCGGGGCTGATGTCGGTGGTGTATGGCGCGAGAACACCTACCCCGGTGCCGCCTGTGACACCCAGGCGCTCGTCTATTGCTACAGCTACTTCCTTAACCTGAAGGTCTCCCGGATGTTCGCCGGGCAGCAGGAACTTCAGGGCTACCTGCGGTCTCTGGTTGAAGAGTTTGGCCTCGGAAAGCACATCCGCTTCAACCGGAACATCACGGCAACCGAATGGGACCAGGAGCGCCTCCTGTGGACCGTGCACACCACCGACGGCGCTCGGTTCCTGACCCGATCCGTCGTCGCAGCCTGGGGCCAATTGAACGAACCGAACATCCCGGCTTTCCCGGGCATCGAGTCCTTCGAGGGCGAGGCCTTCCACTCCTCCACCTGGCGCCACGACCTGGACCTGACCGGCAAGCGTGTCGCATCGATCGGCTCTGCGGCAACCGCCGTGCAGTATGTCCCCGAAGTGGCCAAGATCGCTTCAAACCTCACGGTGTTCCAGCGGTCCGCCAACTACATCCTCCCCCGCGATCAGTACGTTTTCAGCGACGAGGAGACTGCGGCGTTCCTGGCGGACCCTGAGATCTACCGTCAGAAGCGACAGGAGATCCACGAGTTCCGCGAGGCTGGGTTCGAACGTACCCGCCGGCACACGGCCGCGTCCGAGGAAGGCGTCCAGCAAGCACGGCAGCACCTCGAAGCGCAGGTTGCAGATCCTGAACTCCGTGCCAAGCTCACGCCTGACTACGATTTCGGCTGCAAGCGCATCCTCCGCAGCGATGATTTCTACCCTGCACTGACCCGCGAGAACGTGGAACTCGTGACCGAGAAGATCACAGAGTTCACGCCGAGGGGCATCCTCACCGCCGACGGCGTCGAGCACGAGTTTGACGTCATCATCTACGCCACCGGCTTCAAGAGCCACGCATTCCAGGGGTCGATGCGCGTCGCAGGACGCGACGGGATCCGCCTCGACGAGCGGTGGGGAAACGCACCGGAGGCATATCTCGGCATCACCGTTGACAACTTCCCCAATCTCTTCCTGGTCTACGGGCCGAACACCAACCTCAACCACAACTCAGTGGTGTCCATGCTGGAGGCCCAGCACCGATACATTTCCCAGGCCGTCGAATACCTCGCTGCCGATGAAACGCGGATACTGGAAGTCGACCGCAGCGTTCTCGACAAATTCAACGCCCACGTCCAGGAAGAGCTCGATAAGTCCGCCTTCTCCTCCGAATGCTCCTCTTGGTACAAGAACGAGGACGGCCGAGTCATCAACAACTGGTCCGGGACCGTTAACGAGTACCGGGCCCACACACAGGATCTCCAGCTCGACGACTACCTCCAGCTGGCCGAGACCGGTCCAGGCAAATGACCAACCACGATCCGTTCACCGGAAGGCCCGTTGCTGAGGACGCAGCCGCGGTCTTGGAGGGTTTCCGGGCCTCCGGTGGACGCTCCTTCCACACCTACACCGTGAGCGAAGTGCGTGACCTGTATGAGCGCAGTTGCGCCGCAAACGGCCTCATCGGAGACCCGCTGTCTGCCGTTTCCGACTTCAACGTCGACGACTTCGGCGTGCGCGTCTACGACCCTCAGGTCTCCCGAGGTCCCACCCCAGTCGTGCTGTTCCTCCACGGAGGCGGCTGGGTCATGGGAAGTCTCTCCACCCACGACGGGCTGTGCCGCAGGCTTGCCGCCCTGACCGGCCTGCCAGTCGTGGCTGTGGACTACCGGCTGGCCCCGGAGCACCCGTATCCGGCAGCCATCGAAGACAGCCGCGCCGCACTTCACTGGCTCTTCTCTGCAAGAGAGGTTCACGGCCTGGACATATCCAACGCCGTGCTGGTCGGCGACAGTGCAGGAGGGCAGATGGCCGCGGTCCTGGCCATCGAGAACGCGACAAATAACAGCCCCGTGCACGTCTCGGCCCAGGTCCTGATCTACCCGATGGTGGACCTGACCATGTCCACCCGCTCCTACGCGCGCGTCGGCGAGGGGTTCCCCCTCGTAGCGGACACCGTCGCCTGGTTCGCGGATACCTACTTGCCGGAAGGAACGGATCGAACACTGCCCGATGTCAGCCCCGCCCTCGCGCAGCTGCCCGCCGGGCTTCCACCGGCTTTCGTCATCACCGTGGACAACGATCCGCTTGCCGACGAGGGCGCGAACTTTGCTGCGGCCATGGCGCGGGCCGGGACGGAAGTGCACTATCAGCACCTCCCCGGATACGCCCACGGACTGCTGACTTCCGCAGGCCGTGTCCAGCGTGGAGAACAGAAAGTGGACGAAATCGCCGCTTTCATACGCCGCCGTGCACTAGTAAAGGTCACGGGAGGTGCAAGCGGTTTCGAAACGGTGTGCCGCTTCTAGCACCCGAGCGGCGGATTACCACGACTGCAACCAAGTACCAAGCGCTCACAGCGCAGACGGAAGGCTTTCCCTCAGGGGCCTTCCGTCTGCGTACTGGTCGCTCCTCATGCCGGGCACGAACAGTGCACGCTATCGGTTCAACCAACAGGCCCTAACCTTCGATACCGAGCATCTAAGGTCTCGTAGTCGCTTTCCATGATCAGACAGATCTCATTTCGAAGAGACGCGTCCTGCAGGAAGCCGGAGGATTGAGTCTTTCCGCTCCCGCCTCCGGCCCAGTCGAGCCGGTGCTCCTTCAACCAGAATCCGGCGCGACCGTCGTGGGTCTCGAGTACGTGACCGCCACCGGCCGTATGTCCTCGACACTCGAGGTGCCGATGACGGGGATGGGGTTCCTGACCTGTCGGCCTTGCGGGCCGACTGCTCGATGGAGGAGTGATACGTGCCGGGGCTCAGCCTGCTCTACCGACGAATGCAATAAATCATATTTAATCGCTTCTGAACCCGTACGGCACCCCAGGCGCTGTCACCGCCGGGCCGGGAGCTGACGTCGAAGGGGGTATACCCCCCTTGCAACGGACACCGCTGTAGCTGCAGCCTGGGCCACAGCGGATAATCCTTCTTGATTTCGAAAATAGAAATGAGCTAAAGCGACGGCTGGTATCTGATCGGAGGCAGCCGCGTAGGCCCACCCTATTTGGCCCGGCAGCACGGCAATTTCTCGCCCCAACGACCTTGGCGTCTTCGTCTTAGCGGGGGTGCATAGCTCTTTGAGAATTGGCCTCCAATCGCGAGGTGCCAGACCGGCGTAGGCTGGGGACCAAGAGCGACTATCGAGAGGATGGACAAGTGAGGCAGCCCCGTCAGCCACGCCCGCCACGGGAACCCCGGGTCAAGGAGACTAATAAGCTCACACCCTGCCCCGTCTGCGGCGCCCCGGTAGGCGAAACTTGCTTCCGCCTCGAGACTGGCAAGGAGCTAGGCAAGACCCACCGCACGATCGCAAGGGATGCCGCCCGGCGCGAGGGCAGGTTCTTGTGAAGGGCTCGGGCGGCTGACGGTACAGCCGGGCTAGCCTTGCCCGCGCCCGCTGTGGACCCACAGGGGGTGGAAGCTCGACTGGACGCGGCCCGTTCGGAGGCGGGCCCGAAGGCCCCTCGGCGTCCGCTTGTAGTTCTGGCGGTCCATATCCAGCGGCCACGCCAGCTAGCGTCTTGGCTTCCTATTGATATCTAAGAATCTGGACGACAGTCGAGCCGGGCTTCCGTCAAAGGCACTCCCGTCCGCGCAAGCGGATCCAACGCGGCGTCCACAGCGCGCGCAGCCCAGTTGCTTGTGCATCCTCACCGGATTCGCGTGCAGCGCGGGCACTAATTCAGGGCGCGTCCCGACCGGTGGTCTCCGGAAAGCGCAACGAGTTGCCCCCCCCCATCAGAAGGGTTGTGGCAGTTCGAGCCGCCTGACACCAGAGGTAGGCGCGGCATGGAAGCCTTGGCACGCTGGCAGGCAGGGTCGATCTGGCCCGTAGGACTCGCCGTAAGACATCGGGAATGCCGCCAGGGTGCTGCACAACGTTGGAACGGCAAATGCGCGGATTGACCCCAGAGGCGGGTGTTGGCACGGAGACGCGAGGGCGTCTCCTGCCCTGCGCGACATTGGAGAGACGCAGGTGCCCGATGGTCCGCTTGCACATGGGAGCAGACGCACAGGCGTCCGAGCGGGCGGCGGGACGATCTCGCGTGTGTCCTAGAAGCCGCGTGTGAGGATGCCGCCCTCAACCTGGAACGATTGGCTACCGGTTTCGATGCCGAGCCCCTTCAAAGGGACCGATTCGACCGGCACTACGGACCGGATATACCGGCGTGACGCTATGCGCCCACCGGGAATGACGCGTGCCTGCTTCCGCCCGATCCGGGCGATCGGCTTGCCGTCAGCGACCTGGAAGACCGCCACCGACCCCGACGTACAGTGGTCACGCACGCTGGGTTTGTATCCCAGTGATCTAGCGATCTCGACAAAACCTTCGATGATGCGTCGGTTCGTGTTGGTGAAGTGAATCTGTCCTTTCTTGGGTGTGACGCTCCCGTCCGAGTCGACCATGCCCTGCAGCAGGGCACGGCGCTGCTCGGTGCCTGCGAAGAGGTAAAGGTCCGGGACATGCTTATTGCGCAACACTCCGAGCGTTCGCAAGCGCTGGAACAACGATTGGTCGATGGCGTCGCGGGAGGGCTTCTTGATATTCCTTATGTTAAGAAAATGGGAAAGGTTGTAGTCGTAGTAGACGGAGGACATCGTTTCGTAAGGGCGCATTGTGCCCACCAGGAGCGAAGTTACTTCCTCTATGTCTTGGCGGCCTACTGCAATGGCGCCGTTGGCAGCGTAACCGTCACCGAGCCAGTAGCCGAACAAGTACGGATCGACGGGAAGGCCAATGTCGTCACTGAGGCGGACGCCGTTGGGGATGCTGATCGCGGACCGGCGGTTGCCTTTCATGCGCGCAAGCTCCTCGGCCGAGACGGTTACTTCGACGAAGCCGTCGTCGTGGCCGTTGCGGGTCTCGACGGTCCACCGGTGTGAGGCCGACACCGTGACCTCTTGACCGTCGTCGAACGTCACCTCGTAGCATTTGAGGTCCTTGAAGACGGGAGTCGCCATGACGACCCGTTGTGGCTTGCCTCGGCCATCATAGACGAAATGGCCAATAGTGAGATCGGCCAGCGACTTCCAGCCGAAAGGGGTGGCTATGCGTTGAGTGAGGGCCAGAAGGTCGGAAACTTGAGCCAGATTGTCAGCGCCGGGTTGTGGGCGGACCACAGGGGCACCAGGACCGTTGAAGTCAGCGAATCCAGGTTCGCTTCGGATCGTCTCCACCGTCATGTTGTTCGTCCTCTCACCCAGCAATCTTTCATGTATCACCAGTGGAGCAGACAGGACTGACATTATTGCGCTCGGGAGATGGGTCCGCCATGGATCCTGTCGAGACTCTGCGCGGGCGCGGACGCCGATACAACGAAATGCCGTTACCGGCGAGTCGATACTTTCCCACGTTTGCGCACGGGCTTTCCTGGGGGCACCAGTTCGGATTCCGACGACCAATGCCCTCTTGCTCCAGGCGCCAGCCGCTTGTCGACAGTTCCGTCCCTCAGGCACCATCCTCGGGGCCGCTGTGGGTAGCCTGAGGAGGGCATTTTCTAACGACGGTGGTGGCGCCCTGTCCTCCAATGGCCTTGGAACCTGAACTGTTAATGGAATGGCTCCTGCCGCGCCGACTACGCAGCCTGCATGGTGCATCGGCGGAGCTCGTCCCACCCCGACCGGATGGGACCCCCGGCGGCGCAAAGATCACGCTGCACGTGGCCCGCGTTCGTCCACGGTGGGCGTGGCGACGAACGGTATCCGGCTGGGTGTTTGCAATTGGTACCATCGAGGCCCAACCGATTGCTGGGAGTACGACGGCCCTGGCGCCGTCCGCCGGCCCGGGAACGGCCCCCTCCTGGAGGCACTTCATGGTGCCTGCGGAACCCCACCAACACTGGTGAGCGATTGTCGCCATGGGCCAGGTAGCACGGAGCCTCCTGGATTGCACCTCCGAACGGCCCCGCTTTTGCCCTAACTCATCCAGTGGCCAAACCAGCCATTCGTGTCCTGATCCCGTGTTTTCAGTGGGTCGACGACGAGACGGTAGCATGTGGGTGCGGAGTTATATAGGACAGGTGAGGCAGGAAATGGGAAGGCCCAAGGCACAGTACGGTCGCAGCTGCACTCGCTGCATGAGCACGCTTCCACGGCATGAGAAACCTCGCCCCCACTACGCCAACGGGCTCTGTGAAATGCACTACCGCCAGGAGCGACGCAAGAAGCCGGAATGCAAGGCCGCGGACTGCAAGGCACGACTAAAGCCAGCGCACTCCCGCCAAGGCTACTGCAGGATGCACGAGCACCTGCTGCTGAAGGAACCACTGCGCAAGCCGGAAGCCATCGACCGCACTCTCGACAACTTCCTTGCGGGTATCACGCCTACCCTCTCCGGCCTCCCGGGTTTGTTTGGGTGCTGGCCATGGACGGGGCGGCGTAACAAGGTCGCCCTCGGGTCGAGCGGGGAACCGGTTGGGTACGGAGTCATCAGCATCGGAAACCATGACTGGCTCGCACACCGCTACTCCTACGGAAATTTCATCGGCGGTCACCGCAATGGCCTGACACTTGATCACGTCTGCAGGAACTCGCTGTGCGTTCGCCCCGATCACCTCATGCCCATGACCCAACGCCGCAACAGTGAACTGGAACACCGGCGAGCACTGGACGATCCTGAAGCGGTCCTTCGGGACCTTGCGAAGATTCCGGAAATGCGTATGGAAACAATGCTGTGGGCGATGCTTAACGGCCTGCCTATTAGCCGTGCCACTCCTGGCGGCAAACCCTTCGCTTACGGGCTGGACGGCGAGCCGTTCAACCACAGGAGTGGCCCCGCCGAGTTCCCCGCCGTCGCCGAACTGTTCCGTACGTGAGCGGCACACATAGGCCCTCGTGGGCGTTCTGCCACCTGCAAACACCAGACCCCGCGCCTCAGGGGTCATACCGTCCGCACGGCAACCACAAAAGGGAAACCACGCTCGGCGGGGATGTCGGCCTGGTGTTCTCGGGCTACTTTTCCCAGATATGGAAACGCTGTCGGTGGAGCACTACTTCCATGGAGGAGACAATGGACCCCGACCTGATTCCCGAGGATCTTCCCGGCTACTAGACGCCACGTCCCATCTGCTCGCGGGTACGGCTACGCCCGGTGGGCTAGGAGATCCCCCGGCTGGGGGAGGGACTTCAGGACGGCTGTGACATTCCCGGAAACGGGGATTTCAGGATGGCTGTGACATCTCCCTTGCTGGGGGATTTCGGCTGTGACCTCCCCGCACGCGGGATTCTCGTGACCTGGCTTACGCCGTGTCCCGCAGGACCAGCCCGGCCCTGAGTATGTTCGTCGCCGCATTGACGTCGGCATCGTCCCGGTGCCCGCACGAAAGGCAGAGGAAATCCTTGCCGTTCCGGTTGGCCGCGTCCCGGTGCCCGCATGCACTGCAGGTCTGGGACGTGTAGGCGGGATCGACCTGGATGAACTCACGCCCGGCACTTTCAGCCTTGGCGCTAATCATGTTCAGGAAGATTCCCCAGCCTGCATCGAGAATGGATCGGTTGAGCCCGGTCTTTGCGCGCCCTCCGTTGGGTTCGTGGCCCCCGGCTCCGTCGGGCCGGGGTGCCGGCCGGCGGGTCATTGCGGCGGTGTTGAGCTTCTCGGCCACGATGATGTCGTAACCCTCCACGAGGCGCCGAGCCGCCTTGTGGAGATAGTCATGCCGCTGGTTTTGAGCCTTCCGGTATAGGGCGAAGACCTTACCCCACGCCTTGTAGCGGCGTCTCGACCCGCGCTTGCACCGGGCCACCGCCCGCTGGGCGGCGGCAAGCTTGGCCCCGATCGCCCTCCCATAGGCCGGGTTGTCAATCTTCTCGCCGAGCGACGTATACGCAAGGCCGTTGGGACCGGTGGCGAGGTCGATCCCAACCACGGCACCGGTCTTCGGCAGTGGGGCCTGGATAGTTCATCCAGCCGTGGTCCTTGCATTGCGCTTTACTCGTAGGATTGCTGTTGTCGTTGATCACCGACACCGTGCCGTCGGCGGAGTCGGTGACGTAAATGGTGTCTGTTCCCGGATCAATAGCTACCCCCTGAGCGTCTATAGCTCCTTGCTGGTCGCATTAATTCCGAGTTGTTTCAGGTGGTCTTGGATGGTTTCCGCCGATTCCGCTCGCATTACTAGCTGAAATGTGCCCTGCAGGTAGCTGATTTGCCGTTCATCGAGTGCCATGTAGAAGGCGCGGAATAGGTCAGCAAACCCGTCAGCGCTGTCTGCGCTGGCCAGGAGGTTGCTGGTGAACGAGAACGCAACTTGCTTGTCTTTGGCTGGAGTATCCACCTCGCCGCCGGTGGAGGGGGCTGGACCGCCGCCGGTCGAGGTCGTCGGTCTGGGGTCAGAGGTTGATTCTCCGCCAGCAGCCGGTCCACGGGTTACGGTGTCGGCCCCGAAACCTGCAGCTTTAGCTTGGCCCGCATCGCCGTAGTCGTTGTGTGCGGGCTGGGGCTTGGCGAGCCGGAGCCCTGTGCTGGCGAGGTTGACTTGGTGGGGCGATGTCACCGCCACTTCCGTACCGGCCCCGTCGACCACGGTCAGCGTGCCTTCGCTCACAGCATCATAGATGGCCTGCTGGAGATCACGGTCTCCGGCGTACAGCAGAGGCAGCCTTGGTGCGCTGTAGAACGCCGCACGGATGTCCGACAAGGTGCGCCCGTAGTCCTGATCCCGCAGGTTGTGCAACAACGCCTTGGAGCCGAACTGGGCAGAGTCGAAAACTTTGTCGCGCGCCGCGAGGCCCTTCCATACGATCGTGCCGTCGAGTGCAGTGAAATTGTCGTCCTCGAAGGTGAGCTGGTCGAGGTAGCGCGCTCCGTCGGGATCGGGCTGGGCCAGGTAGGCGACGTGCTGATAGGCCCGCTTGAGCGCCTTCTCCAATTGCTCGCGGGCATTGGCGAATTCCTTGGTACCGGTGGCCTTCAAGTCTTCATCGGCTTGGACCTCGGGTGCGGCGAGCGCCTTCTGCCTAGCTAGATACTCTGTGGCGACCCCGCGGACCAGACTGCGGCGCTGCGTGTTCACAACGGCAAACACCGCGCTGCTCGCCCACTGCACCGGCAGCTGCTGCGCTCCCTCCCCAAGTCCCATCGCAACGGTGAGCGCCTCGAGGGTGTCCGCCTCCATCCCATTGCGCAGGCTGTACTGCGCGGGATCAAGTACGATCAGCCGGGTTACATACGCGGTGTCCAGGCCTGCGGTCGAGAGCACCTCGGCCGGAGGTCGGTCTGATTCGGCCCTCACAAACTTGAGTTCGCGGAATGGCCCGCTGCCGGCGAGCTTCTGAGCGAATTCTGCGATTACCTGATCCCGTTCACCTTCGGTGATGGTGCGGCGGATGTTGTTGACGAGCATCCGGTGGGTCAGCCGCGTGGATAGCCAGTAACGGGCCGGTTTGTTGTTGCCCTGTCCCGGGACGATGTCGAGCGCGCTCATCCCCCGATCGGGATTGACCAACTCGTCGACCACGCTGTCCGCGTCTGTGACCGTGTAGCCTACGTCTGGGACACCGGTGGCGGCTTTAACCTCCGGTGCGCTGGCCCCGCGGCCGCGACCTGGTCGCAAGGTACCGACGATGCTGGCGAGGAAAATGAAGGTTGCCGCGCGTTCAGCGGCACGGGGGTTGGTCTCGTTCCAAACGCTTGCTGCGCGCTCGGCGTCCTGGCGTCGTGCTGTCCCGCTGCTGCTGTCGTGATTAACGACCTCGATCTCAGCCAAGCTGCGGTAGTTTGCGATGGTGCGCTCATCCTCGACGAGGCCGCTGCCCAGAATGGCTTCCCTGACCACACTGTCCGACAGCGGCAGGTCGCCTGGACCGATAAGAGCCGGTACCCACTGCCCTGCCTTGCCCCGCTCCTGCTGTGCATATACCGTGGCTGCGAAGATCCGGATCGTTGACCGCACGCGCTGGAAGCCGGTGACCTTGCTCCATTCCTCCTTAGCCAGACTCATGAGCATCGGATGGAACGGATAGCAAGCTGCAACGTCATCGGCCCAGCGACGCCGCCAGTCAGCCCCGATCGGCTCCCAGACGTGCTTGGTCCATGACTTGTCCCTCAGGACCTGCTCATAGAGATTGGCGGTTGCCGTGAGGACCTCCGCGGCGGGTTCGGCATCGAAGAGTCGCCGTCGCAGGATGTCAGCGAAGTCACCGACCTCGGTGACAGTGGCCGGCAGGCCGTTCCGCTCCAGCAGGCTGTTTAGATCGTCGCGGCGGTCCTGCGCTCCGCGAGACAGGGCCGTCTTGTCGGTATCCGATGCGATCATCACCACCAGCATGGCTACGTGCGGAACGTCGTTGATGACGTCCAGCAGGGCTCGCAGAAATGCGATGTCTTGAGCCGCCAGGTCGGGTTTATTTGCGCCATCCAACCCGTTCCCGATGTAGTCGAGAACCTCATCGACGATGATCAGTACCGGGCGGTTTACGGCTCGAATGGCCTCAGCGATCTTGTGCTTGTCGCTCCAGAACTGTTGGTAGCGCTCGAATAGCGAATAGTCCTTGGAGAAGAGCCGCCAAAGGAACCGTTCGTAGAGGTTGATAGCGGGGCCGTCGAGCTCCTTTACACCCGCACCAGGCGTCATGTTGTCGCATGGCAGCACAACCACATGCGGTCCGTTTAGGTCGCTGGCGAGCGCTCGGCCCATTTTGGCCTTCGCCCGGTCCGCGACTCTCTGGCCTAACTCGGTGCGCAGTAGGGCTTCAGGGTTGGCTGCGAGGTGGAATGCGCCAATGCACGCATGCGATTTACCGCCACCCATTCCTTGGTCGAGTCGGGTCACTGCTCGGGCCTTGAGGTAGTCGTCTCCGCCGCCAATGCGCACGGCGATCTCAGTGAGCAGGTCGGTGAGCCGTTCGGTGGGGTGGGTGATGTCGCCATAGTAGCCGGCATCAGCGTACGGTGGCCGGTCTCCACCTGTTCCGTGCACCGCCCGGAACAGCGACATCTGGACGTCGTCGATCTGACCGGTGGCGCTTAGAATCTCCTGACGGATCTTCAGGGCCTTCCACCAGGGCGTCACGCTCGTGCTCATAGTGGACCTCTCAACTTGCGCTCGTAGGGTGTAGTCATAGTCATCAGAACAGGCTTAGCTGTGAGTCGAGTCGCTTTTCTCGTGCGTTCTTGTAGTTGTTGGTGGCGACGGCCTCTGCGGCGTTCCCGATGCCCGACTTGGTCCGCAAGACTCGGGTGAACGCGACCGAGTCTGAGTCATTGTCAGGGAGCCGGTCAGCCAGGAACTGCACAGCAGCCCACAGATAGGGATCCTCTGGGTTCCGATCTGCCGCGACGAGCACAGAACCCATCGCTTCCAGTCCGTCCTCCGATGCGGCCGCGAGCGCGAGTGCGACGTCGATGACCGCGGAGTCGGCGTCGATCTTCCCATTGAACTGGTTGGAGGAGATAAATCGCACGCCCTTGTCTGCATCGGGTACGAGGTCCCGCACGGCGTCGAGATCGAGCGACGAAGCTAGTGCCTGCCAGCGCAACTCAGACTTTGCCTGTCCCTGGCGGCCGTAAAGCCGTACCCACCACAACACGAACCGCGTGCGGGCGTCGAAGGTCTCCAGCGGCTGGTGATTAATCTCAACTGCCATGGCCTCTTGAACGGCGGCTCGAGCGAGCGGCAGGAAGGTGTAGATGTCGACTAGGTCGCCCTTGACATCAAGAACCTGGCTGTATCGGCCGACCACTTCCATTGCTGGCCCTGCCGCGGCCATGAGCATGTCGGCCGGCGCCAAGCCCCACCTCTCCCAATCTGGGTAGCGACGCTTCACCTCTGCCTTTATCTCGGCTTCGACCGCACCCTTCCGTCCCACCGGTCTGTTCGGGGGAGCCGGCCGACAAGCCATCGTCAAGGTGGTCTGGATGTTGGCAGCGCCCTTCTGGCCTCCGCTCTCGGTGTTCGCCGGCCACGAGCCGGTCATAACTAGACCAGCCTGCTCGATGCTCGAAAGGAGCCGTTGCCACACCTCGGGTTCTCCATGACCAAACACGATGGTGACGATCCCGTCCTCGCGCACTACGCGTCGCATTTCCCGAAAAGCCATTCGCATGCGGGAGTCATAGAACTCTTGAGTGCGGTGGTCCGTTAGGCCTTCCTTTTTTGCCCGGAACTTCTTCACGATGATCTCGTCGGACTTATCCTGGGCGCCATGCTTGTCTGCGGTGAAGGCCAAGTCTGGTCGGGCAGTCGCCAAGGCACGTCGGGCCCAGGCGAAGAACAGATCCGATGTATCGGCGTACGCGATCATCTGGTCGTAAGGCGGGTCTGTGACCACCACGTCCACGTGAGCGGACGGGTACGGCATTGCCGTTGCGGAGCCTCGTGCCACATCCGCCGGACAACCAGGCTTTCTGGGCATGAGGTTGGCGAGCGTTGAAACGGTACCGTCAGTCATGGACTCCCAGCTACCGGCGCCCCCGTAGCAGGCGGTTTCAAAGAAGTCATACGAGAATGCGATCGAAGATTCGTTGATGAAGATTCCCGCTACTTCGAGGGTGCCCCGGTCTCGCGAGCGCAGCCATGCACCACGAGTGCTGTAACGCAATTTACGAACGATGGTCGCGGTGCAATACGACGCCAAAGCGGACGCATACTCGTCCGAGACGTGCCCCGTCATTTCCTGGTACATCGTATCGACAATTCGACATAGCCGGACGAACGATAATGACTGGCGGTCACACATTAGGTCGCCAAACGTATTCGCACCGTAGAGCGAAGGCTGGATGACGCTTCCATTGCCGGGTGCAATACCTTCGTCGGGTACAGCAGACAGTCCGTTGGGGAAGTCTGGCTCTGAGACAAGTTGATCGGCTGCGACTTCGGCCGCGGCGCGGTCTTCCGATGTTGCCGGATGGATCGTCTTGTCCTCGAGCACCACGGCCAGCAAGGCATCCCGCCCTAGACCTTCAGCTGCCATTCGTCGATGCTGAGCGGTTGGGTGAACGTTTTTGCAGAACGGGCAGATCGCGCTCTTGCCTTGAATCTTTCGGCCGTTAGCGTCAACGGCATTGACGAGCGTTGGAGTTGCTCGCGGAGGCCCGGGATGAATCTCGACCTCGAAGCCAACCCCGTCATCGGACGGTGAAATCCGCATGGCGACGCCACGATCGGCTTCCCCGTAGTCACCCCTCTTGGCACTGGGCTTCTTGAGTTCCAATGAGCCGACCAGTGGAAAACGTCGTCCGCACTCCGCGCAAGGCAGGGTGACGGCCCAGAGGTATCCCCAGGGGTTACTACGCCGCGTTACCGGATAGAACGGGTTCATCGCCTCCGTGAAGCGTCTTCCCACCTCGCGGAGAGTGGCCTCGACGTCTCGCAGTAGGCGTGGCCGGTCATCGTAGAGATTTGAATTGGTTACTTGGAAAGGGAGCTCTGGTTCGTGGTCCCAGTCTCGAAACGGAAAGTCGATGAGTGTTCCGCTGGCTAACGCCGCGACAGGAAGGTAGTCCAAGGCGAGGGCCCTAAATCCGAGGCGAGCAGCCTCCAAAGGGATCATGCCACGGCCGCTGAATGGGTCTAAGAGGGTCACGCCCTGGGGATTCGCCTGGGAGATCTCGCTCCTGATCTCTTCCCAGGATGAATAGCGACCAGTCATCGCCTGGCGTACAAGATCCTGGAGGCGCTTCTGCTCGACCTCATCTTCAGGCCAGGGCAGGAGGGAACAGATGACTGCGGCCTTGGCTTGAGCTACCGGGCGAGCCGCGAACCAGGTGAAGAGACTTCGCTCCTGGCTCCCGGACCCCCAACCCCGCGTGCTGTTGTCAGAGACTTCGGCGCTGGGGAACCAGCGTTCGATCATTCGGGTCATGCGTTGCTCCCGGGGGCGTTCTTGAGGCTGCTGCCGGCAACGCGGAAGATCGCGGTCCCGGTCATATCGGTGGCGAAGAGCGTGGCGGGGTCCTCGTAAGCGCCGAAGAACCGGCCCTTGCTGTCGGCACACTGGTCGACGACATAGAGCCAGTAGTCCTTGCGGTACTGCGTGGCGATGAGGACTTCGTTGCCGGTCATCCGGATGCCGTCGCTGCCGGCGTTACCGAGTACACCCTTGACCTCGACGTGCCGGATCTGGCTGTTGCGCCGTGCCTCGAGGTCGTAGCCGCGTCCCTCGGTGTGGACGTCCTCGACGACCCATCCGTCGTCCTCCAAGAGCTGTTGGATGTGCTTCATCGAGACGAGTTCGGCATCGATCTCCTCTGAGAGGCTGACGTCGGCTGCGGGGAGGGCCCGAATCCGACCGATTAGCTTTGGCTCGGTCAATTGGACGTTGCCCAGCCGTTCGAGCTCCTCAAGCCGCTGGGCGGTCTGGGTCTGGAGCCGGCGCCGCAGCGCGACGCGGTGATTCCTGTCTTGGATGCTCTCAGTGAGGTTCAGCGGGAGGTTTGTCAGGTCTTTTCGGGCCTGGGCGAACCAGTCGGAGCGAACTTTGCGGTGCTCGGCTATTGTGGCTTCGGCGACCTCTAGGGCCGTCTCGAGCGCTCGGCCCGCTCTGGCCGGATGGGCTCCTGTACCATGCTGATCGGTCGGCACCAGGTTGGCCAGCGTCTCCCATCGAACGGCCCGGGCATTCCCGCTGTCATCTACCTTGATCAGGGTTGCCCACACGCTGGCGCGCTGGCCGTCGCTCTCTGTCATGGTGGCTTCATAGGCGTACAGGTCGTACGGGGTCAAACTGGTCGGGTCGGCGGCCGCTCCGGACTGGTGAAGATCCTCAGTCAGGTCCCTTGCCGCTAGGTCAATTAGGTCGTTGAACCCTGGCTCGCCAGGACCCAGTGTGATGGTGTCGCCGACGTCGATGCTTTCCTCCGCCTCGCGAACGGCATCACCGCTGGTCGCAACGTGGACCTGGGAACCGCCTTCGAGGCTAGCGGGGAACTTTCCCGATGGGAGGGTAAGGCGCCGGAATCCCGGGCCCGCCGCGGTCGGCGCCACCCTCAGCACTCCCGCTTGCGCGAGCCGGTCGAGGTACGCCTCAACGATTGCCGGGTTGATCCGAGCGAACAGGTCACGCTGAAGCAGGGTCAGGGCGGCGACGGCATCGACTTGACTGGCCAGCCGCCGCTCGTTGTCGCGAACCTGCCGAGCCACTCGGGTGAAGTCCTGGGCTTGGATTGCCTTGGCGGCGTCTATTGCTTGCTGCTTCTTGGTTTCGTCGTTGCCATACAGGGCTGAGAGCCACTTGTCGTAGTCGACGCCGGTGATCTCGGCGACCGCGGAGAGGCTGTCGAACATCTGGCCGCGAAGCTCGTTAGCGGCCGTGACGAAGTTGTCCAACAGCCGTAGAAGGGTCTCGCCTTCGCGAGTGTCGGTGGCGACAAGGTTGTAGAGATAAACATCGCGGTGCTGCCCGACGCGGTGAATTCGGCCCATGCGCTGTTCGAGGCGGACGAGCGACCAAGGGATGTCGTAGTTGACCAGGACGTGCGCGGCTTGCAGGTCGATGCCCTCGTTGCCGGCGTCAGTGGTGACGATGACCTGGAACTCGCCCCGCATGAATGCCTTGCGCACCTCGTCGCGTTCGGGTTTGCTCTGCCTGCCCGAGTAGAGCTTAGCGGTAAATCCCTCGTCCTCGAGACGGTGGGCGATCCATTCGGCCGAGTCAGCGTACTCCGTGAACACCACAGCCTGCTCGCTGTTGCCGGGGTGGATGCCGTGCTTGACCAGGCAATCGTCGGTCAGTCGCTTCCACTTCGAAGGCTGCCAAGCCTGACTGCTGAGGGTGGCTTCAATCTGGTCGACGAGGGTTTTGATCGCGGAACGCTCTGCTTTTGTAGACGTCGACCCGGTGTGGACTACCTTTGCCTCGTCCACTTCGGTCTCGTCGCCTTGGCCGTCGCTTTCGGCGACAAGCGCAGCCTCGGCTTCACTCATCTCACCCATGTGCTGGTGGCGTCGTTTGAGGGTTTCGGCAAGGGCGTGCAGGCTCGAGGCGGCCCGCTTGCCGTACACCATTCGCGCTAGCGGCTGCGCTGTCGCCGGGAAGAACCGGTCGACCATCTCGAGTGATGCTTGGTAATACCCGTACTCAACAGCTGAGAGCGGGATGCTGTGGTTGTGAGCGGCGCGACCCTTGAACAGCCGGGTCTTCCCGTCGTAGTCAACCAGGTCCTCCTTCATTCGGCGTAGGAAGTGGATTGGTCCTGGCCGCAGAGCGCTGAGCTCAACGGTCGGATCGTTGCCAGGGTCTGGATAAATGCCGGGATCCACGAGGTGAAGCAGATGCCGGAAGAGCCACTCTTTACCTCGGTGCGGAGTGGCGGTCATGAGCAGCGCCCGCGGAGTGTTCTTGGCAAGCAGCCGCCCGACCTGATGGAAGCCCGCCGCAGTAGGGGTGAGCCGGTGAGCTTCATCGAAGACGACCAAGTCCCATCCGGCCTTGTCAGGCCGGATCGCGTCTTGCACCGCAGGGTTAACGGCCGATAGCTCGAGGGAGACCACCCAGAGGTCATTGGAATTCAGTGCATCCTCGCGGACCGTAGCGGAAGTGAGCTGCCGAAGACCGCCGCCAAGGAGTCGTTGGAAGTCGTCGACCCATTTCGTAGCCAAGTTGGCAGGGCACACGATGATGGCCCGCTTCACCAAGCCCAATCGCTGCATTTCGCGTATGTAGAGGCCCGCCATGATCGTCTTGCCGGTGCCCGGCTCGTCGGCGAGCAGGAAGCGCAGACGCGGCTGGGGCAGCATTGCACCATAAACAGCAGTGGTCTGGTGTGCATACGGCTTAAGAGGTGTCGAGGCCATCGCGCTGGTATCCGCGTTGGCTGCCGCTGCGGCCATCCAAAGGCTCCACATCGCTGCAAGAACTCGCGCAGATGGAGCGCGGCCATCTTGATGGAGCTCCATGACGCCCGCGGGACTCCCCACATCGAAGCGGTGAAGACTCCCCGATTCATCCCTTGCAAATATGACAAACTTACCCGAGGACTGGGGGACGATCATATCGACCGTCACGGGCCCTAAGCCCGGGTGCTCGGCCAATCGGACCCGGGCACCAGCTTGCGGCCAAGACTCAGACATGGGCATACCCGAACACGTCGTACTTACTTGGTGTAAAGCGGCAGGCCGGCATCATGAAGGCCCAAACGTTCCTGGGGAACTCCTCGACGCAGCATGTTTTAGCGGAAGCGGTCATCCCCTGTTGCCCTCCCTCGAATCTAGATGTCGCGCCATCAATCAACGCGTCGGCCAGCCACGCAAGGACAAAACAGTCAGGGGATTCTAGCTCCCAGCCGCATCGCCAGCCCACATCCAGCACTTTGTGAGGATATGGCAATTCGGGGTGGGGAGCAAAGTAGCCTGGCTCGGCCCACAAAAGTCAATAAGGCGGCGCAAGGCCGGGGCTTGAAGAAAGGCCGCCGCAGCGCATTGCCAGATCCTCACCCTGAAAGGCCAGCAGGGCTGCCGGCCATCGGCGGAAGAACCGGATACGCGATAATGGGCCCAGGTGTGGACGGTACGTGGTCTCCAAATCGACAGCCGATCTGATGGCTGCCTTCAACATCAATGAGTCTTATGTCGATGAGCTGCCGCCCTCCTATAACGTCGGCCCGACTGACACCGTGCCATTGATTTTGGACCGGAGTTCGGGTGAGGGCGCCCCGGTGACGAGGAAACTGGTGACGGCCCGATGGGGTCTCGTGCCTTCGTGGGCGAAGGACCCAAAAGGCGGCGCCCGACTCATCAATGCCAGGATGGAAACAGTCACAGAGAAGCCGTCCTTCCGGAAGGCCGCCTCGGCAAGGCGTGGATTGCTTGTTGGCGATGGCTACTACGAGTGGGATAAAACGCCGGGCGGCGGAAAGATCCCGACCTACCTGCATGGCGCCGATGACCAGATCCTTGGATTCGCCGCGTTGTTCGAGAAGTGGCCCGATCCGTCCCTGCCCTCGAACCACCCGGACAAATGGCTACGGACCGCGACGATCATTACGACGGCTGCCCCGGATGCTCTTGGGCATATCCATGACCGGACGCCGCCGATCGTGCCGCAGGCGATGTATACGGATTGGCTGGATGCGGCGACGACCTCCGAGGCCGACGTCCGGGCCCTGCTGGATTCCATGCCCGAACCGCTCCTGGTGCCCAGGGTCGTGAGCGACAGGGTGAATTCGGTGAGGAACAACCGCCCTGAGCTGATCCAACCAGCCGCTTGAGGCAGATTGCAGGAGGTGGTGGTGGACGACGTGGAGCCGAAGTCTTTTGAGCTCACGGACGAGCAGATTGCTATTCTGCCTCGGTCCATGGGAGGCCCAAGGCGAAAGTCGCCGCGAAGGCCGGCTGGCCCAAAGGTCGATCTGCCGGAGACGCCGATCCCCAACGAGCAGATGAGCGATGAAATGTGGGCGGCTTGGGACTGGCCTGCCGATCATGCCGCGCTGCCGTCCAATGCGCGGAAGGCGGCTTTGGCCCTGTGGCGCAGGGACGGGAACATCTGCCAGGTCTGCGGGCTGAAAGTCGACATCACGCTCCGCAACCGGCACCCAAAGATGGCCAGCCTGGACCACATTATTCCCCTGGGCCGCTACGCCCCGAAGTGCGAAACCGAT
Organism: Arthrobacter sp. efr-133-TYG-120; assembly: GCF_030209785.1. Classification (NCBI taxonomy): domain Bacteria; kingdom Bacillati; phylum Actinomycetota; class Actinomycetes; order Micrococcales; family Micrococcaceae; genus Arthrobacter; species Arthrobacter sp. efr-133-TYG-120. The sequence goes on along the minus strand of NZ_JARVRI010000029.1, from coordinate 124,404 downwards.
CACCTGAACGTAGCCGCTTGTTACGTCGGCTTGGCAGGAAGAGGCGGCCAAGCGGTTCCGTTGGTGAGGAAGGGACTACACCGGAGTCGTCCACAGGATGACCGGACAACATCGCCAGATCGTTCCCGGACTATGCCGACGCCGGCCTCTGGAGGCTGAGGGTGCCGAGGTCCCATGCGTTGCTGGCTTGGAGGGACATGCCTCGTGGGCCGGTGCGGCGGGTGGTGCCTTCGATGAGCAGCAGGTTGGTGGAGAACAGGATGGGCGGGGCGACTTTTTCCTGGGCGTCGCTGAAGAAGGTGGCGTCCACGCAGCCGGTGCCGTCGTCGATGCTGATGAAGACGACGCGTTTGCCGCCGCGCACGGGCGGGGTCTGGGTGGCGACCCGGATCCCCGCGACGAGGACTTTGCTTCCGTTGCGCAGGTTCAGGAGGTCTTGGGCTTTGGTGACGCCGAGCCGGTCCAGGACAGGCTGGTAGAAGTCGATCAGGTGGTGGGTGACGTCCAGGGCCAGGATGTCCAGCTCTTCCCGCGTGATCTGCATGTCCGTCAGTTCGGGCATGCCGGCCTGGATGGTGGGTGCGTCGATGGCCGGGAGCGGGAGGGCGAGCTGGCCGGGGATGACCTGCAGCCGTTTCGCGGTGCGGGTTGCCTGGTTCCGGGCGGCGATCGCCGGGCGCGTCCGTTTGGACTGCCCGGTGTACAGAGAATCCAGGGCACCGACGAGGGCCAGGCTTTGCACGGTGGATGCTCTCAGCCGTGCCCGTTCTTTCAGGTCGGCCATGGAATCGAAGGGCCGTTCGGTGAGGATCCTGTGGATTTCCCTGGCCTGGATGCCTTTCACGTCGGCCAGGGACATCCGGATCCCCAGCCGCCCGTCGGGGGTCGGTTCGGTGACGTATTCGTCGGTGGAGCGGTTGACGTCCAGGGGCAGGATCGGGATCCCGAGGCGGCGGGCTTCGGCGACGAGCAGGCGCTTGGGGTACATGCCGGGGTCATGGGTCCAGAGGCCGGCCATGAACTGGACCGGGTAGTGGGTTTTCAGCCAGGCCGACTGGAACGTGGGTTTGGCGAAGGCGGCCCCGTGGGCGCGGCAGAACCCGAAGGACCCGAAGCCTTTGACGACGCCCCAGACCTTCCCGGCCACCTCGGGTGGGTAGCCACGCTCAGCGGCTTTCTCGTGGAAGAACCTCTCGACGCCGGGGAGGCGGTCCTCGTCGGACAGGAAGCGCCGGAGCACGTCGGCGTAGGCGAGCCCGCAGCCGGTGAACGTGTCGATGATCCGCATGAGTTGTTCGTGGAAGACCACGATCCCGTAGGTGCTCCTGAGGAAGGGTTCCAGGTCCGGGTGGAGCTGTTCGACGGTTTCCCAGCCGCCGCGCCGGTTCAGGAAGGGCTTGACCATCTCGGCTTGCATGGGACCGGGGCGGAAGAGGCTGATGTCGGTGATCAGGTCATCGAACACGGCCGGCTGGAGTTTGCCGACGAGTTCGCGCTGGCCCGGGGATTCGATCTGGAAACACCCCAGCGTATGCGTGGAACGGATCAGCTCGAAGGTCGGCTCGTCATCCAGGGGCACCGCTTCGAGGTCGACGGTTTCACCGGTGGTGCGTTTGATTTCGGCGACGGCGTAGGCCATGGCCGACTGCATCCTGACGCCGAGGACGTCGAGTTTGATCATGCCCATCGGGTCCATGTCGTGCTTGTCGTACTGGGACATGGCCAGGCCCATCCCGGACGGCTGGACCGGGGTACGGTCCAGCAGGGAGGTGTCGGAGAGGATCACCCCGCAGGGGTGCATGGAGATATGGCGCGGGAGCCGGTCCAGGCGCTCGGTGATGTCCACGAGTAGGTCCAGTTGCCGGCTGCCCTCCACGCGTTCGGCCAGGTCCCTCAGTTCGGGTTTCTCGGCCATGGCCTCGCGGAAGTGGGAGGCGGAGAAGCGCCAGAGGTTCTTGGCGATCCCGTCGATGTCCTCCGGGTCCATGCCCAGGACCATGCCGGCGTCCCGGGCCGCGCCGCGGGCACGGTAGCCGGACTGCATCGACATGAGCGTGACCCGTTCCGGACCGAAACGGGCGAAGATCTCATGGTAGATGTCGTGCCGTCTCGCGGATTCGACGTCGATGTCCACGTCGGGCAGGGTCCGGCGCCGGGTGCTCAGGAACCGTTCGAAGAGCAGGTCGTGCCGGATCGGATCCACGAAGGAAATGCCCAGGGCGTAGTTGACCAGTGACCCGGCCCCGGATCCGCGGGCAGCGGAGCGGATGCCCATGTCCCGGATGAGCCGGGCGACCTCTGCCACGGTCAGGAAGTAGGACGCGAACCCGAGATCGGCGATGGTGTCCATCTCCAGCCGCAACCGGGACTCCACTACCTCCGATGCAGGAGTACCGGCGCCCGTGTAGAGGGTGTTGACCCCGGCCCGGGCCCGTTCCCACAGCACGGTGAGGGGGTCGCCGCTGATGCCGATGATGGAGGCTTCGGGCATGACCGGCACACCCCACCCCGCATCACTGACCGGATCGATCCGGCACCGGTCCGCCAACGCCTGCGTCTCCGACAACAAGGCTTTGGCGGCCGCGGCGCCTGCCTGGCCGACCGCCGCGATCTCAAAGGCGAGGGCCTCCATCATGGGTCCGGGTTTCAGCCAGGCCTGGGCCGTGGGCTGGACCCCGGTCTCATCGAGCCGGCGCAACGCCCGGGCGGCATCCAGAATGTCCGCGGTGATCGCCCCGTCAGGAAGAACATACCGGACGGCATTGCTCAGCACGGCCGCAACCTTGGCCCTGCCGGCGAGGCGGAGCATCCTGGTGGCATGGGTGTGGCTGAACGGCAGCCCGGGCGCGGACAGGTGGGAGACGACCTCGACCCGTAACGCGTCCCTAGGCAGGACGGACAGCCACTCCTCCATCAGGGCCATGCCGTCGCCCCGGGTCCCGACCTTGAGCCCGACGTCGGACAACGGCCCGAGCAGCACGGTCCCCACCGGTCCGGCATCTGCAAGAACATGCTTCGCGATCTCCGCCCGGGTCACCGCGACGGTCTTGCGGGCGTGAGCGGCCGAGACCAGCCGGCACAGGGCCGCGTAACCGGCGCCCTGGTTGTGTCCGTGGGCCAGGACAACGACCCGCCCGCCCACGCTCCCGTCAGCGTCGAGGACGGCGAGTTCGACGCCGAGGATCGGATCGATCCCGGCCGCGACGCAGGCACCGATGTGTTTGGGGATCCCGTAGAGCCCGTCGCGGTCGGTTACGGCCAGGGCGTCCGCGCCCCCGGCCTTCGCCGCGGCCGCCAGGGTGTCAGGCCAGTCCACCCCGTAATGGGCGGAAAACGCCGATGCAGCGTGCAAATGGGTAAACATGATCTAGCCGAGGATGCGGGCCAGCACCCAATCAGCGTCGTCACGGACCAGCTCGAACACCCGCTCGGCCGAACGGCCGCGGCCGGATGCCGTGATCCGCCAGGTCTCCGTCTCGAGGACCGGCGCGCCGATGCCCTTCTGGATACGGGACTGTTCCACCCACCACGGACGCCTGGTGTAGAACCGCAGAGGCGTCTCGGTGCTCCGGTACAGCCGGTCCCGCCACTCAAACCCCAGAGGGCAGCCGTCCGGGGTCGTCCGCACTACCACACGCTCGTCAACATCCAGCACTAGAACACACCTTCTAATAGAAGAACTATCAATAGAATATGCGTTCTACACTACGTGCCGCCACGGACAGTTTGAGAGGTTTGAGGAAGGAAAGCGAACCCGTGAAGAGCTCTCGGGCGACCAGATCGATGCAAGTGTCGACGTCACCGTTTCGGCCCGGGCGCGCGAGGTCTGCTGTTAGTATTCCTGCGTGAGTGTCGACATAATCCGAGGAACGAATGCAAAGCCGGTTGCGACCGAAGCGCTAATTACAAGCTTCGAACGTCGGACAGACCTCACCGGACAGCTATGGACTGGCTATCCGCTTTTAGGAGGTAACGACGGGGCATACCCCGTGGATGCGGTTTTCATCTCACCTGACCATGGAATCGTTGCCATCGACTTGATCGAGGGAAATGACAGTGAGGGCTACGAAGACCGCCAGGAAGATCTCGTGCGGCTTCTTGGTTCGCGACTGATGCTCCAACGAACCCTCGTAAAGAAAGGGAAGCTAAGAATTACACCGGAGGCGTTGAGCTTCTCGGCAATCGACACGGTTCAACCAATTGATTCGAACGAAGACGGCTACCCGCTCTGCGGTCCTGCCACCCTGGACAAGACACTCGAAGATCTACGAGTCTCGCCGATTGACATAGACACTCTCGACAGCCTGACTTCCGCCGTGCAAAACCTGTCCGGCCTCAGGAGCGGGCGCACACCCAGAGTGCTAAAACAAAAAGACTCGCGAGGGGCAAAGCTGAGCAACCTGGAGAAGTCAATTGCCACGCTTGACAAACAGCAAAGTGAAGCCGTGGTCGCGACTATCGATGGGGTTCAGAGAATTCGAGGGCTCGCAGGTTCTGGTAAGACAATTGTTTTGGCGTTGAAAGCAGCTTACCTCCACGCCTACCATCCGGAATGGAACATTGCGGTCACCTTCAATGCTCGATCGTTGCAGGATCAGTTCGTGCGTTTGATAAGGCGTTTCTTCATAGAGCAAGGCGGCGAGGAGCCGGACTGGAACCGTCTCCGTGTAATGAACGCTTGGGGTGGCCGCGGACGCGAGGGAACGGGTATTTATGCTGAATTCTGCCGAAGCAACAACATCGACTTTTGGGACTTCCGGGGGGCTTCACAAATGTATGGAAGTCAAGGGGCGTTTGAAGGCGTATGTTCTGCCGCGCTGAAAGAAGTAGCAGATCCAGTTCCGTTTTTCGACGCGATCTTAGTCGACGAAGCCCAGGACTTCCCCCCAAGTTTCCTTCGACTGTGCTACGAAATGCTTGACGAACAGAAACGTCTTGTCTACGCCTACGACGAACTGCAGAATTTGTCCGGCAAAGGTATGGCCTCCACTGAAGAGATCTTCGGCGTGGGCCGTAACGGACGTCCACGAGTTGATTTTGAAAGTAATGGGGAAGCAAATCATGGTAGCCAACGCGACATAGTCCTTGAGAAATGCTATCGCAACTCTGGCCCGCTGCTTGTGACAGCCCACGCCCTAGGTTTCGGAATATACAGGGAACCGCCGGAAGCAGCCGACACTGGGATAGTGCAGATGTTCGACAAAGCAGACCTTTGGCACGACATTGGCTACGAATCATCGCTGGGTCCCCTCCAAGCCGGGCAGCGAGCGGAGCTAATCCGCACGAACAGGACAAGTCCACACTTTTTGGAGAATCACTCCAATCGATCCGACTTGATACAGTTCCACACATTCGCGAACGAAGAGGAGCAAAACTCTTGGGTGGCGGATCAAATCACGGCCAATCTGGGGGAGGACGACCTCAGGCACGATGACATCATGGTGGTGAACCCGAATCCCCTTACGGCGAGAACGAACCTCGGGCCCCTCAGAAAAGCGCTCCTAAGGGAAAATATTCAATCTCATCTCGCTGGCGTAGACACCTCCGCCGATGTCTTTTTCCAACGTGACCAGGACTCAGTCACCTTCACGGGTATTTATCGTGCTAAGGGAAACGAGGCTGGGATGGTGTATGTCGTTAACGCGCAGGAAGGTCAGGGCCAAAGTGCCAACCTGGCTCTGGTGCGCAACAGACTCTTCACAGCCATTACGCGGAGCAAAGCGTGGGTACGTGTCGTCGGTGTAGGCCCGGAGATGGAACAATTGAAGACGGAATTCGAGCGGGTTCGAGAGGCTGAATTTGCTCTCGACTTCATTTATCCCGATGAAGTTCAGAGAGCCAAGATGCGGATCCTCCATCGGGAGGTGAACGCCGACACTCAGAAGGCCATCAACAGCCGCAACACTTCCGCGAGGCTGCTCTTGGAAGATTTGCAAAGCAAGAGACTCTTCTTGGAAGACTTGGACCCGGAAATTACCGCCCAACTTCGTTCCATGTTGAGTGAACAAGATGACTAGAGGGCCAAGCGCTCGCGAAGTTTTCAACGAAACCCGCAATACGGTGCATAATCTCGTAGGTCTGGGACTGGCAGACGACTCGCGGGATCCAGTTCTGACCGTGAGAAACGGTCGTTCGACAATTCAGACACAGGTGCGCGTTGATGGAAGCGTCCTCCACGCGGATTCCTATGCGGCGCTCTATGAGGACCAATTCCTTCGCGGTGTTTACAACGCTCTGCTGCCTGATGGTGCCTTACTGCAAATGTGTTATGAGTTCGCCGGTAGAACACTTGCGTCCCACCGATTGGCATATCTCCCCTCTCCGGACTTGGAACCCTTCCAGAACGACCCTGAGATGTACATTCGGGAGGTTCCGTACTTGGACGTGGTCGGTCGCCAAGTAGTGCCGGTTCCACTGAGATTCGATTACGACGCCAGACCGGGAGTAGCTCAGGACGGCGCGCACCCGGTTTCGCATCTGACCTTGGGACAGTATGCACATTGCCGCATCGCGTTAACCGGGCCCGTTAGACCCTCGGTTTTCGCCGATTTCGTTGTTCGGCACTTCTATTCAGCCCCTGGCTACTCTCTGGCTCGTTTAGCCTCCGCAGAACGGGGTTTCTCCCCGACAATCACGACTGCCGAGGCTTTAGACACTCACCTGTCCATCATGCTGTAGAACAGGTTGCCGGCAACGGAGAGGCCAAAGTTTTGAACCCATGGCTTCGGAGGTCGGTGCCTTGGACGATCTGCCCGAGAACTGTAGGTGAGACCACAGCCTAGTCGGTATGCCGCGAGCATCTTGTACTCCCGCTCTCGGTGGGCTGGCCCGGGTCTTCGCGCCCATTGCGCCAAGATAAGGCCGATATCCTCGTCTAGATTGACGCCCGTGCCGCTGTTACCCGTCGAACCCTTCGGGATTTTGCGAATTGCACAACGCAGGCGTACACGTCATGGTTGTACCATCCCCGATGGGACGCGTGAGAAAAAGCGTGCACTTTTTGTGCCAGGGAATGGTGTTCTTCTGGCCACGGCACCCAACATCATGGACTGTCGACACAACTCACAGCGTTGTGTCCGAGGTCGGTACTTACGCGGTCCTATCACAAGACTCCGGGGCACTCTGCGGCGGTGTGTGTTCATGGTCAGCACAATGCTATCCACCTCGCTTCCACGAAGCCCTGACCAATCGCTTGTTATTGTCCAGTTTCCAGGCCAAAGACGTAGAGAGACAGAAACGTCAATCTGGATGCCGCCAGTTCTAACTCGCAGCTCGGAGCGCTGCTCGCACGGGCTCCGGGAGCGGAGTGTCGTCGGGACACGCTGGGCAGTCAAGCGGACATCCAGGACTATGGATACTAGGCTTGTCTGGTTGCCGCGTTGGGGCAGGCGAAGGAGACACATGGGCTTTGATACGTACCTCGACGTCGGGAATCGAACTGCTCTCATGTGGAGGAAATCCACAAGCTCGATGCCTCGACTGCTTTTTCGCCACCACCAAACACTTACGGCATCCGTGGAATCCCCCAATAACCCAATGCACAAATTCGAGGTCGAATACCGGGCCACGGCTGCCGACGTTCTGGACACTCTAAGGGATGGCGGCCTTGGGTGGGATTCCTCCGTTGCGACATACAGCACTGTCCGCCAAGGCCTCGTTGCAGAGTCCATGCTTTATGTCGCCGACAGATTTGCTCCCGGCCTATCGAGAGGAGCGGCCGGCGTTGTGCCAGCCGAGCGTGTCCCCGCGTCGGACGGTGTGGTCCGAGTCGAGCCGCAATGGGATGCTGCTGCCTGGGACAAGAAGCTCGCCGCCTTTCAAGCGCAGCCTCCGTCGGATGACTTGAAGGCCCTGGGGGAGTTGCTTGCTCTCCAGTGGCTGGACGACGACCTCGAGGAGGTGGTCATTTTCAAGGACATGGTTTACGACGGCCCCATCTCAGCGTCTACCTCGTTCATTTTCGAGATAATGGACGCTGCGAAAGCACGCGACCTCGACCAATATGCTGTCGCAAGAGCAGCGGAGTCATTTGCCCTGTTGTACACAGATGCCCCTTTGCTGGCCTGGCCGCTGTTGGTCTGTGTGCTTCTCTATCACCTTCCACCGGAAACTCCCGTCTCGTATGTTCTGACGGAGCACGCGCATCAGTTGGAGGTCTCTTCAGACGAAGGTGCCAAGGAATACCTGGACAACTACTGGCTAAGTTCCGCCGAAGGCCTCGTTTCCCAGGCGGGCATTCTCGGCCGCTTGTTTAGCGTGCTGGCCTCGTTCGACAGCAAGCTGGGTCGGGAATTCTGGTTTGCTCGGGCTGCGGAAGCACTTGGCAGGCTCGACGCCGTGAACGCAGACAAGGAGCAGTACTCCACGAAGGCCCGCGGAGACGTCCTGGAGACCCTTGTCGATGCCCTTCTGCGGACGGAGGAGCCCGAGCTCTCTGTGCTCCAGAAGAATTTCAGAACCAGCGAAGAAGAGATCGACGTCGTCCTAACCAATGGATTGACCCACCCATTTTGGACGGCGCAGTCAAGCGCCTACATGTTTGTCGAATGCAAGAACTGGGGTAGTCCCGTCGGCGTAAAGGAATTGCGCGTCTTCGAGTCGAAGATGCGTGATCGCGGCGCTGTCTGCAAAATCGGTATCTTTGTCGCGATGGGTGGTTTTGCCGAAACAGCACTCGAGCGCCTCAAAGTCCCCCAACGCGATCTGGGCGTGATTTTCGCCGTCACAGGCGACGATCTGCGGGAACTTGTTACCAAAAAGACCCGTCTCACGGAGTGGCTGCGCACTGAGGGTGCGATCCGCGCCCTTGGCAAGTGACCGGGACGAACAAACGCGGTGACAGAAACCACCATCGGGCAGTTTGATCCGGCTGCCGCCGGAGACCTCGAATGATGGTTATCAACAGGCGGACGCTGGCAGAGCTGAAGCTCCGGAGCGGGAGGGGACACCGATCAGCGCCTTTGTACCGCGCGGGTCGCAGGTTCGAATCCTGTCGGGGGCTCAGAAGGATTCCAGGCCGGGGCGGCCCTCAAACTCAGGATCAAGAGTCCCGCTGTCCTCGAGGTCGGTAATCTCTTTTGCCTTCTCAACCGAGAAAGCGAACCGGAGGCCGTTTTCGCGACCGGAGCAGCTGAGCTGGTCCTGATACTTGGCGACCACGTGGTACTCGATGCCGTCAAGCGATTCGCCGCCGATTCATTCACCGGCTGCATCGTGCACTGAGTCGATGTAGACCTGAGGGACCGCCTCGTCCAAGACGCGCCATGTGAAAAAGGACGCCTTCGGGGAGACTTCAAGTATCTCCCTGGACGTCCTCTGCAGGATCGGGGCACGTTCGAGCGATGGTGCTGGCAGGTGCTCCGCAAAGGTGGTCGTACCCGCGACCTCCAGGCAGGCACTGTAGCCGATCGTGACGGAAAAGACGCGCGGATCCCTCGGTTGCTCCGGCAGTGCAACTGCCGGCTGTCCCTCGCGTTTCCCTCGTTGCCGCCGCCAGGTCACCAGACCCAGCGGCCACCCTGTTGTTCTGGCGGCTCTCTGCCGCCGGGCCTGACTCTACCAAAGAGGGTCCCGGATGTCCGGCCTGCTGTGTCAGACGAGGGGGGCGCCGTGCACGCTTTCCGGGCGCCGTTCGGTGATACTCGATTTATGGTTATCCGCATCAGACTCAGCGACCGAAAGACTGCCGACAGCGATGATCCGCTTGGACGGTCATGGTACGGCTACGACCCCCAGGCGACACCGGCCCAGCTCTGGGAGAACAACCGCGCTGCGGCGTCAGTCACTGCACCCTGCGCGGACGCGTAGGCGGACGCCCGCGTATCCGCGTTCGCCCGATACTGGTCTTGTTGGGTCGCCTGTCATGCGGCGCATAGTTCCAGGAGTAGCTACACCGCTATCCGTAAGACCACTCCAGAAACGAAATAATCCCCCGACGTAGGCGGGATTTTCGGGGTAGCGGTGGGAGGCTCAATCTCTCGATAATGAGTCGCCCATCCGCCGACGACTACTACTCCGGCACCACTGTGATCCTGCGTCTAGCTGGCTATAGCTTTGTCAATGTTGTGTTCCCGGGCATGACTTGGCGGCACTGCAGCAGTTGCTGCGGAGCCTGGTGGTTGGCAGTCACGGGGGCGGGTGGTGGTCTGGGGCGACGTTTGCCCCGGTGGTGCGCCCATGCTGACGTATGCGACCTCGGCGGCATGCGCCGGGTCATCTGGCGTTGTTCGGGCTGCAGCAGGGGCGAAGGACCGGGCGCCAAGCTAGACACGGCGTAACGCGTGAGCGTCCGCCATAGCCCCGACGGCGTCTGATCCGGCCCTCCGTCGGTTCCAGCGTCCCACCACGGGACTGCGTTGTGAAGGGCGATCGGGGGGGTAAAGCACCTCCTTGCCGATGCGGCGGGTTTCCCGGGGCGCCTTGATCGTGCACCCCGGCTCCTCGCTGTCAACGTCGTTCGTCCTCGCTGCGCTGCGGGCGATCCACGTTGACCGCTTCGGCACGCCGCGGGCGGCGGGCAGCTATCCCGGGAATGCCCGCGGACTTTAGCTCAGGCCCACCTCGCCGGGTCGCAGGCTGCATGGTCACGCACAAGTGCATAGGCGATCCGATTGGCGCGATGGGCCATCGCGCACGCGATGACCCCGCCATGTTTGCCCCGTTCCTTGAGAGTGGCCGCGCGGACCCGGCTGGGCGGGTCGTTGAACCAGAGTCCCATGCCGAGATCGATCAAGGCCCGGCGGAGTGCAACACTTCCCTCGCGGCTGATCGAACCGTCCCGCCGTTTGCCTGCCGACTCATACTGGGCCGGTGACAGCCCCGAGGCCCGGTAGATCTGTGCGGGCCCGGGCCAACGGTGCGGATCGCCCAGCGCCCCGCCGTAGTTCCCGGCGCGGACCACGCCCCAGCCCGGGGTCGTGGTGAGAGTCGCGAACGGGCTCATCGGCAGCAGCCGGGCGAACTCTGTCTCGGCCGCGTCGATCTGCGCGCCGAGCTCCGCCAACAGCGCCAGATCAGCGACAAGAACCTCCCGGGCCACCGCCGCGTCCTCAGTGGTCAGAGCCTCGCGGGCGGCCTGAACCAGCCGTTCGGCCAGCGGCCAGCGCACCCGGAGCCCGCGGGCGGCCGCGAACCGGACGAACCGGCCCGCGCCCAGTTTCGCGAGCCTTTTGGGGTCTGTGAATTCAGCCGCGACAAGGCGCCCCACTTTGGTGCCCAGCACATCCGGCAAGACCAGCGTCAGGCCGGGGAAGGCCCGATCCAACTGGCCCAGCAGCTGGTTCTTCGTCGCGGTCCGTGTCTGGATCCTGCGGGTCCGGTGCGCCGCCCAGGCCCCAAGCTCTCCGATCACGGCCTCACCACCAGCGACGGGGATGCCGCGGCCAGCCAGCACCTGCCAGTCCGCGGGCCACACGGACGGCACCAGCAACGGCCGGTGATAATGCCCGGCAGCTTCGATGCCGACCCGCACCGGCACGTCGGCCCCTGCGAGTCTTCTGCGGATCAGCGCGAGGACACCCTCCACACCGCGTCCGGTCATCTCGAAGTCCACCGGACCCAACAGACGGTGCCGACCGGCATCGGTCACTGACAACGCCACCGCCGTCTTACCAACATCGACAGCCACCACAACAGGCAAATCAGTAGCCACCACGGCCTGAACAGACATAACAAACACCTCCAGGTATCGGGAGGACCACTCAGATCAACCACAGGCCCTCCACGGGGAATCTGATACAACCCGTCCTGACATCTCCGGAGGTGTTTGGGAAGGACTAACTCAACTCATATCAGCCCCGGCCCGTTGCGAGTTTGAAGATTGCCTTTTCGACCTGCACGCGGGTGCGCCCGTATGGCTCGCCCCAGCATGCCAACAACTCGAGATACCTCCCATAAGAAGCGGTCGACTTGTCCAAAGACAAGTCCGTTTCGTTGTCTAACCATCCCGTTATTTTGTCGTCGAGGATTGGCGCTGCCGCCGCATCGTCAGGACCTTCGAGTGCAGATGCGAAATACAACCACTTTGTGAAGTATGAACGCCCGAGGTGTTTGATGAACGCCACAAAATGTCAGTCAAGGCCAACACCGCGATCGCCCGCGAACTCGCCGGCTGGTGCTGGTCACTAGCCGCCCCGCTCCAACAAGGAGAACGCATGAACGCGGCCTGACATGAACTGCCGGCCCGGGACGCGAGCGAAGCGCGATGGCAGCACCCGGAGCTAACTCGGGAAGCGCTCTATGAGCATACGGATCACCAACCGTCGGACGATCGATCTTAGACACCGATACTGCTCCAGCCGAACAAATCGTCATGCGGTAACCAACCCGCGAATGTCAGCCTGACACTGCAGTCGAGAAAGACTCGCCACCACGGGTCACCACGGCCCGGCCGGCAGACGATGAGCGGGCCCCCGGAACCACAAGCCAGGAGCCGCTCATCCACGCATCTTGACAAGCACGGGCTACATATCAGCTGGCGGCTCCGACCGGCGTCGGGTGACCTTTCGATTTTTCAGACTAAAGGTCCTACTTCAAACTGCCGCCAGTGGCGGTCCGGACTGGAGCAGGTAGCCGAGCAGCCGGGAGGATTACCTCCCAGTGGCCGCTCTAGGCCATCTGGAGGCCCTTACTCGACAGCCGGTACGGATCCAGCTGTAGCAGGAAGATGGGGCTGCAGAGGGCTGCCGAGAGCCTAACCGTTGCGTCTCAGCACCCCCGTGCCGGAGCAGCCATTTAACAGCCACTCCTCAGAGAATATGGCGCCTTTTGAGGGAATCTGAGAGACGCCTCTCGAAGGTGAGTCGTCTCATATGGAGAAAAAACCCCCGGAATCTCGCGGATTCCAGGGGTTTCACTTGGTAGCGGTGGGGAGGCTCGATCTCCCGACCTCACGATTATGAGTCGTGCGCTCTAACCAACTGAGCTACACCGCCACGAATGAGAAAAACCTGCGTCAAGCCGGTCAAAAACCGCCTTGACACAGGCCCTCATTCAGAGCCCCCCACCGGAATCGATCCGGTGACCTCGTTCTTACCAAGAACGCGCTCTACCACTGAGCTAGGGGGGCAACGAGTAAATACTCTACCGGACGATTTCTCAGGCCACAAATCGGCTGCGGGACAGGGAAAAACGGCACCGACACAATTTGCATCCGCCCCGTTTTCTTGGGCAGGAAAGGGTCCGAATCAGGGCAGTCGGAGCACTTGGCCAGGGTAGATGTGGTCCGGGTTGGGCACGGTGTCCGCGTTCACGGCGATCAGGGCACCCAAGTCAACCCCGAACTGCAAGGCGATGCCGCTGAGGGTATCGTCTGCCTCCGCTACAACTTCCGTGACCGGCCCTGCGCTGGCGGCGGAAGCACCGGCGTCGGGCAGTGCGGGGCCGGGCGCCACGGGAGCCTCCACTGACGGCTCCGGACCCGGGCTTTGGACCGTTACCCCCGTTGAGGCTTCAGCGGCCTCCTGTGGCGCCTCAGACGGCCGTCCAGTCGGCTTGTGTTCGGCCTTCTCGAAGCCGAGGTTCTTCTTCAACCCATCGAGGAATCCCATGAACCTAGCTTTCCACAGCCGGGCAAGCGCGGAACCTGGGCGGGCGTTAAAGTGGGGCCACCGTTAAACGGCCAGAGGCCGGCTCGAAAGCCGGCCTCTGACGAGAAACCCAGGAACTAGTCCTGTTTACCACTTACCCTTGCGGTTGAAATCGCGGTTGCCCGCGTCGCCACCAGTGCGCGGCTTGCGTGCGCCGCGGTCGGCGTAGCTGCCCGTTCCGGTACCGGCGCTGCTGCGCTCGCTGTAGGAACGGCCGCCGCGATCAGCGGAAGAGCGCTCGCCACCGGAGTAGCCGCCACGGTCGCCTTCAGTCTTACGGAACTCCTTCTTGAAGCCACCGTTGCCCTTGAAGTTTCCGCCACGGTCACCACCGGAGTAGCCACCACGGTCGCCGCCGCGGCTGCCTCCGGAGTAACCGCCACGCTCGCCGCCACGGTCAGAGGCCGGCTTGCGGCCGTTGTCCAGCTCGAGGTGAATCAACTCGCCGCCGATCCGGGTGCGGGACAGGGCACGCAACTGCTCGGGGCTCAGGTCCGCCGGGAGCTCCACCAGGGAGTGGTCCGAGCGGATGTCGATGCCGCCGATCTGTGCCGAGGAGATGCCGCCTTCGTTGGCAATGGCGCCAACGATCGAACCCGGCATGACGCGCTGGCGGCGTCCGACGGCGATCCGGTAGGTGGCGTTGCCCTCCGTCAGGGCGCGGGTCGGGCCACGGGAACCGAAGCCGTCCTTGGAGCGCTCGCGCTTCTGGAATTCCGGTGCAGCCGGCAGTTCCTTGACCAGGAGCGGCTGGCCGCCCTGTGCCATGACGGCCAGTGCAGCTGCGATCTCCGAAGCCGGAACGTTGTGCTCCTCTTCGTAGGAAGAGATCAGGTCGCGGAACGCGGCAACGTCCTCGGACTCGAGGGTCTCCGTGATCTTGTCCGCGAACTTGCCAAGGCGCAAGGTGTTGACCGTCTCGGCAGTGGGCAGGTGCATCTGCTCAACCGGCTGGCGGGTGGCCTTCTCGATCGAACGCAGCAGGTACTTCTCCCGCGGCGTCATGAAGAGGATGGCGTCGCCGCTACGGCCTGCACGGCCGGTACGGCCGATGCGGTGGACGTAGGACTCGGTGTCGTGCGGGATGTCGTAGTTGACCACGTGGCTGATGCGCTCAACGTCAAGGCCACGGGCCGCGACGTCGGTGGCGACCAGGATGTCGATGCGGCCTTCCTTCAGCGCGTCGACAGTCCGTTCGCGCTGCTGCTGCGGAATGTCGCCGTTGATGGCGGCGGCCTGGAAGCCGCGGGACTTCAGCTTGTCAGCCAGGTCCTCGGTAGCCATCTTGGTGCGCACGAAGGCGATAACGCCGTCGAACTCTTCCACCTCGAGGATGCGGGTCAGGGCATCGAGCTTGTGCGGGCCCATGACCTGCAGGTACCGCTGGCGGGTGTTGGCGCCGGTGGTGGTCTTGGACTTGACCGAGATCTCGGCAGGGTTGTTCAGGTACTGCTTGGACATACGGCGGATCTGGCCCGGCATCGTGGCAGAGAACAGCGCAACCTGGCGGTCTTCCGGGGTCTGCTGGAAGATCTGCTCAACGTCCTCGGCGAAGCCCATGCGGAGCATTTCGTCGGCTTCGTCCAAGACGAGGTACTGCAGCTCGGACAGGTCCAGGGAACCCTTGGAGATGTGGTCGATAACGCGGCCCGGGGTACCCACAACAACCTGTGCACCGCGGCGAAGGCCAGCAAGCTGCGGGCCATAGGCGGAGCCACCGTAGACGGGGAGAACCGTGAAGTCATCGATGTGCTTGGCGTACGAGGTGAAGGCCTCGGCAACCTGGAGCGCAAGCTCGCGGGTCGGAGCGAGGACCAGTGCCTGCGTCTTGCGGGACGGGCCGTTCAGGTCGTGGAGTTCGGCCAGGCGGGACAGTGCCGGTACTGCGAATGCTGCAGTCTTACCGGTGCCGGTCTGGGCGAGGCCGACGACGTCGCGGCCTTCGAGCAGCAGCGGAATGGTTGCTGCCTGGATCGGAGACGGCTTCTCGTAGCCGACGTCCTGCAGGGCCGCAAGGACGCGGGGGTCGATTCCGAGGTCGACGAAGCGGATGCCCTCTTCCTCTTCTTCGACAGGCGATTCGGCCGGAACCGCAGCCGGGGCCTTGGCGGAAGCCTCGGCGGGTGCCTCGGCCGGGGCCTTGGCGGAAGCCTCGGCGGGTGCCTCGGCCGGGGCCTCAACGGGCGCTGCAGCCTCGATGAACTCAGCGGCGGGTGCGGCGGTTTCGGCGGGTGCGGTTTCGGCGATCTCGGCGGCGGTCTCTGCTTCTTCAGCAGACTCGGCGACGAACGGGTCGTTCAGGTTTTCGGGCATAGGGGAAAGTTTCCTCATCCATAGGGGGCCAGTCGGCGCGGCCCGGTTGGGCTTGGCCGCAGTACACGTTGCGGGCAAAAGAACCCGAAGGCTCTGGTGCTCGCAAGAAGTCCGGCGCTGTCGCAATCCCATGGCAGGACTTCCCGCTGCATCTCTTGGCTGCTATCTCAGCAGTCTGTACAGCGTTTTCTTCGCCCGGCTCTCCCTATGAAACTGCCCACACACATTTTGCGGGCCCCAACACTGACCAGTCCTGCCTCAAGAATTGGGCAGGAAAAAGGGATTTCCGGAGTGGGGGATACTTCTAGTGTAGGGCACAGATTGGTCCCGCGGCGACATAACTGCCGACGGCGGCGGTGAGCTTGCGCACAAAGCCGCGCCGGGCGCCCTCAAGACCGCCCCTCAGGACGGCAGTACGAGGGCATCTTCAGGCGTCCACCCCGTTGCGGCGCATGAGCTTTTCGAAAGAGTCGTGGTAGTCGGACTGCAGCAGGATTTCTCCGTCCGCCTCTGCGTCGAGCAGCAATTGCATGTCATCGAGGTTGGGGTTGCTGAACCACTGCCCCACCGTGATGCCGTGTTTCGGCACAAACAGTTTGTGGATGTAGTCACCGGCCGAAATGGTGCCGGTCTTCACTACGCGCAGGTAGGTGCCGACCCGCCCTGCTTCGGTGAAGCGCTTGACCCACTGCGGTTCATTCATGCGGCGCTGGAACGTTGCACACGGTACGCGAGGGGACGTGACCTCGACTTCGACGTCCAAGCCGATCTTCCACCGTTCGCCGATCACCGCACCGCTGGTCTCGATTCCGGCAACGCGGAGGTTCTCCCCGAAGATCCCGGCGGGCATGTCCCGTTGGAGTTCATTCGCCCAGTAATCGGCATCCGCCTGGGAATACGCGTAGAGCGCCTGGTCCTCGCCGCCGTGGTGGATCCGGCTCGCCTGGATGTCGCCGTGGATTCCCAGCTTGTGGACCTTCACCGGCCCGTCAACGGGGCGCTTGTCAATGGCCGTCACTCCTACCGACCCTTCGGGATCGGGCAGGAGCTCGTATACCCGGCAAACAGCAAGCAACGATGCGGTATCCATGACTACAGTCTACGTACGCAGCTACGGATCGAAGCGATATCCCATGCCGGCCTCGGTATGGAGGTGTCGGGGCTGTGCAGGGTCGCGTTCGAGCTTGCGCCGGAGCTGGGCAATATAGACACGCAGGTACTGGGTCTCCTTGGCGTAGGCCTGTCCCCAGACCTGTGTGAGGATCTGCTGCTGGCTGACCAGCCGTCCGGCGTTGCGCACCAGCAATTCCAGGATGTTCCATTCCGTGGGCGTCAACCGGACTTCCGCGCCGTCTTTGGTGATCTTCTTTCCGGCCAGGTCAACCAGGAAGTCGGCGGTCTGGAGCGTCGGCGCTTCATGCCGGGGCGCTGCCCGCCTCGAGGCTGCACGGAGCCTGGCCAGGAGTTCGTCAAGGCCGAAGGGCTTGGTCACGTAGTCGTCGGCCCCGGCATCGAGGGCCTCAACTTTGTCTTCCGAACCGTGGCGGGCAGACAACACGATGATGGGCATGGTGCTCCAGCCGCGGATTCCCTTGATCACGTCCACGCCATCCATGTCCGGCAGGCCGAGATCGAGCACCACGATGTCCACGGGCTGCTGGGCAGCCGCCTTGAGTGCGTCTGCGCCGTTGCCGACGCTGATGGCACGGTAGCCGTGGGCATGGAGATTGATCTGCATTGCCCGGGCGATCTGGGCTTCATCTTCCACGATCAGCACGAGGCTCATGGCCGCCCTCCCGTCCACAGAGGGAGTGTGACCACCATGGTCAGCCCGCCTCCCGGCGTCGCCTCGGCCATGAGCGTACCGCCCATCGCCTCGGTGAAGCCCTTGGCGACAGCGAGTCCCAGGCCGATTCCGCTGCGGCCGTCACGGCTGGATGGAGAATCATCGAGGCGTTGGAAAGGCTGGAAAAGCTCCAGCACGGCCGCGGGCGCTATCCCCGAGCCATGGTCCATCACCCGCAGTTCGCTGGCCGGCCGACCATCCACCATGATGCCCGCACCGGTCCGCGCCACCAGCACAACATCGGAATCGGGCGCGTATTTCACCGCGTTCTCCACGAGGTTCGCGACGACGCGTTCCAGCATCCCGGCGTCGGCCTCTATATACGGAAGGTTGGCCAGTAGCTCGTTGCGTATGCGCTCCCCCGGCACCCCGCGTAAAGCCTCCGGCAGGATCTGGTGCCAGCCCAGTCCGCGCAGCAGCGGGTTCACGGCATCCGCGGTGATACGGGACATGTCCAGCAGGTTATCCACCAAGTGATCCAAACGGTCCGCGTAGTCCTCGATAGTGGCCAATAGTTCGCGCTCGTCTTCGGGAGCAAAGGTCACGTCTTCCTGGCGCAGGCTGCTGACGGCAAGCTTGATGCCCGCCAAAGGAGTGCGGAGATCATGGGAGACGGCTCGCAGGATGGAGGTCCGCATCTTGTTGCCTTCCGCCAGGCGCGCGTTGTCCTGCCTGCTCTTGACCAGCTGCTGGCGCTCCCGCACGGCCACCACGAAGGCGCCGAACGCGGCGAGCATGCGGCGGTGCTGTTCGGAGAGCGTTCCGCCCCTGAGCAGGAGCGTGTAGTTGCGATCGACGACGGCGGCATGGTCGGCGGCCGCATGGGTCACCGGTGGTTGAATCCCGGAGCTTGCAAGGACCTTCCAACTCGGACCGGGCGCGTCCGGCGAGTCAAACGTGGAGAGCAGCGTCATCGCTTCCATTCCGAGGTTGACGCGGATTTTGTCCAGGAACGACTCGAGGCTGCCGTCCGAGCTCAGGATACGAAGGGCCAATTCGCTCAGTGCCCTCGCCTCGGCTCCGGAATGCGCGGCTTCCTGGGCCCGTCGGGTCGCCAAACCGACGGCGAGCGCCACGCCGCACGCCACGGCAAGGAAGATGACCAGGGTGAAAAGCGTGGCAGGATCCGCGATCGAGAGGGAGCCCACCGGATCGGCTGAGAAGTAGTTCAAGAGCATGCTGCCGAGGACGGCGGACACCACCGCCGGCCACAACCCGCCGATTGCGGCAACGGCGGCGGAGACGGCCAATTGGAAGAGCATGATCATGGCGAAGTTCCGGTATTGCAACGCGGAGACCAGGACTTCGATCGCAGAGGGTAGCAGCAGGGCCAGGACCAGGCCCGCCAGAATTCGGAGTCGCCCGATTCCCTTGACTGCCGGTAGCTGCAGCCCAATTGCGTTCACATCCGCGGCGGCCATGGCTCAATTCTGGCACGGCGCAGGTGCCGCGCCAGCGCCGACGGTCCTTACAGGACGCTGCGGGGAACATGTCCGGCCTTAGGATGCTGGCATGAGCCATTCAACGACGAATACCTCCGATGTCCTTGCCCTCGATTCCCTCTTGGGCTCCGAGGAACTGGAGCTTCGCGAGAAGGTACGCGATTTCACGGACCAGCGGATCCGGCCGAACATCGCCCGCTGGTACGAGGACGCGGTGTTCCCGCGGGAACTGCCGGCAGAACTCGGCGAACTCGGCGTCCTTGGCATGCATCTGGAGGGCTACGGCTGCCCCGGCCGCACCGCCGTCGAATACGGCGTTGCCGCCATGGAACTCGAGGCCGGCGATTCCGGCATCCGGACCTTCGTGTCCGTCCAAGGCTCCCTGGCCATGACGGCGATCCACAAGTGGGGCAGCGAAGAGCAGAAGGAACGATGGCTCCCGCGCATGGCTGCCGGCGAACTGATCGGCTGTTTTGCCTTGACGGAGCCGACGGCGGGTTCGGACCCGTCGTCCATGGCCAGCTTTGCCCGCCGCGACGGGACGGGCGACGACGCCGGCTGGGTGCTGAACGGTTCGAAGCGCTGGATCGGGATGGCATCGATCGCGGACGTCATGGTGGTGTGGGCAAACACCGACGACGGCATCCGGGGCTTCCTGGTTCCGGCCGGCACCCCGGGAGTCACCGTGACTCCCATCGACGCGAAGCTCTCCATGCGTGCCTCGATCCAGTGCGATGTGGTGTTCGACGCCGTCCGGCTGGGTCCGGAGGCACTCCTCCCGGGTGCCATGGGACTCCGCGGCCCGTTCTCCTGCCTCAACGAGGCGCGGTACGGCATTGCCTGGGGTGCCATGGGCGCTGCCCGCGACTCCTACGAGGCCGCGCTCGAATATGCCGGAAGCCGCATGCAATTCGGCAAGCCCTTGGCCGGCTACCAGTTGACCCAGGAAAAGCTCGTGAACATGGTCCTGGAGATCCAGAAAGGTACCTTGCTCGCCCTGCACCTTGGGCGGCTCAAGGATGCGGGCAAACTGCACCCGGAGCAGATCTCGGCGGGCAAGCTCAACAATGTGCGGGAGGCAATCAAGATCGCCCGCGAAGCGCGCACCATCCTCGGTGGCAACGGCATCACGCTGGACTACCCGCCCATGCGCCATGCCAACAACCTGGAATCCGTGCGCACTTACGAAGGGACGGACGAGGTGCACACGCTGATCCTTGGCCAGCACATCACGGGCGTCCCGGCTTTCCGCTAGCTCCGCGCGCGGGGGGACCAGCCCAGCGAGCTAGGCTCCGACCGAAACCGGTTCCTTCTTTCCCGCGTCCTTGCGGATGGTGGCGCTGATGACGGCGGCCACCGTGCACATCGCTGCGGCGCCGATCCATGCGTAGGTGTAGTGGCCCGTGGCGTCCCGGATGTAACCCGCGAGGAACGCTGCGGCCGCGGCCCCGAGCTGGTGGGCGGCAAAGACCCACCCGAACACCACCGAGCCGTCCGCGCCGAACACCTTCCGGCAGATGGCCGCCGTCGGGGGCACGGTGGCCACCCAGTCCAGGCCGTACACCACTACGAACAGGATCATGCTCGGTTGCACGGCGGAGCCCAGAAGCACGGGCAGCACCAACAGCCCAACCCCGCGGAACTGGTAATACACAGCCAGGAGCACCTTGGGATTGAAGCGGTCCGTCAACCAACCCGAGGCGATGGTGCCCACGATGTCGAAGATCCCGACGACGGCCAGCAACCCGGCCGCGGTGGTTTCCGGCATGCCGTGGTCGTGCGCCGAGGGGATGAAGTGGGTGCCGATCAGGCCGTTGGTGGTGGCACCGCAGATGGCGAAACCGGCAACCAGTGCCCAGAACGTGCGCACTTTGCTGGCGCGCTTGAGGACCTGCAACGCCCGCACCGCCGCGTTGGGCGTCTTGGCGCCTTCAGCGTCGGCGACTTCCGGGACCGGGGCGGGCTCCGCCGTCGTCGGCTCCTCTGCTTCGGCACCGTAAGGCTGGACCCCGACGTCGGCAGGTGAGTTCTTCAGCCAGCGCAGCACGAGCGGCACTACGGCAAGCGCACCCGCTGCGATGAGGAGCGAGGCACCGCGCCAGCCCGGGCTCTGGGCAAGCACCGCGATGAAGGGCAGGAACACTAGCTGCCCGGCCGCGCTGCCCGCCGTCAGGATGCCGATCACCAGTCCGCGGTTCTTGGAGAACCACGTATTGGCGATGGTGGCCGCGAAAACCAAGGCCATGGAGCCGGTGCCCAGCCCGATCAGGACGCCCCAGGTCAGCAGGATCTGCCACGACTGGTTGACGAACACCGTCAGGGCGGAGCCGAGACCGATCAGGCAAAGGGCAATCGCGGTGACGGTGCGGATGCCGAAGCGTTCCATGAGCGCGGCAGCGAAGGGCGCCGTGAGGCCGAACAACACCAAGTTGATGCTGACGGCGAGCGACAGCACGGTGGTTGACCAGCCGAATTCCTGTTGCAGCGGCACCATGAGCACACCGGGCGCCGCCCGGAAACCGGCCGCGCCTACGAGGGCCAGGAACGCGACGGCGGCGACCATCCAGGCGGGGTGGAGGCGCCGCTTCCGCGGAGTCTTGCCAGCTGGTTTGCCGGCGGAAAGTTTGGTGGAATTGGGTGCGGTCATGCGGAGGGCTCCGATTCGTCCAGGAGGTCACGTCTGGCGGGGGCGGTGGCCAGGGCCATGGGGTGTTCCGATCGCGTGAGGCTATGCCAACTGGTGTTGGCCGCGGTCAGGCGGGACCCGCAGTGGGAGCACGTATCAGCCGACGCGGTCGGCAGCCCGCAGCCGTTGTGGATCACGCGCATGTGGGCGTTGTCCGCCGGCGCGTCGAGATGCTTCTCGGACCAGAGAATGATGGCGTTCAAGACGGGCAAGGCATCTTCGCCCTTGGCCGTGAGGACGTATTCCTGGCGCGTGCGGGCGCCATCTTGGTAGGGCCGTTGGGCAAGGAGGCCTGCCTCGACCAGCCAGCCCAGTCTTTTACTGAGGACGTTGTCTGCGATGTGGAGGCGGGTTTTGATGGCGTCGAAGCGGCCGTTGCCGAAGAAGACCTCCCGCAGCACCAGGCTTCCCCAAGGGTCGCCGAGGATATCGAGGCCGCGCGCCAGGCTGCACGTCCGCTCGGACCAATCGGATCGTAAGGGCATGGTTTGAGATTAGCTGGCTTTTCTAAAGAAAGCTAGGTTACTTCGTGAGGGCTTTCAGTCGGTGATGTTGCCGATCGCCTGCTCGAGGTCCGCGATCAGGTCCTCGACGTCCTCGATGCCGCAGGAAAGCCGGATCAGGTTGACAGGCACGGCCAGCTCAGTGCCCTTGACCGAAGCGTGCGTCATCTCCGAGGGATAGTTCATGAGGGACTCGATGCCGCCCAGGGACTCGGCCAGAGTGAAGACCTGGGTGGACTCTGCCACCTTGCGGGCCGCAGCTTCGCCGCCCTTGAACTGCACGGAAATCATGCCGCCGAACTTCTTCATCTGCTTGGCCGCGAGCTCGTGGCCCGGGTGGGAAGGCAGCCCCGGATACAGCACGGCTTCAACCTCGGGGCGCTCCAGCAACCACTCGGCCACGGCTTGGGCGTTCTCGCTATGGCGGTCCATGCGCACGCCGAGCGTCTTGAGGCCACGCGTGGTCAGGAACGCATCCATGGGTCCGGACACGGCGCCGACAGCGAACTGCACGAAGCCGATCTTCTCTGCCAGTTCGGCGTCCTTGACCACGATCGCGCCGCCCACCACATCCGAGTGGCCGCCGATGTACTTGGTGGTCGAGTGGACCACGACGTCGGCCCCCAGGGCGAGCGGGGTCTGCAAGTAGGGGGACGCAAAGGTGTTGTCGACCACCAGGAGGGCACCGGCGTCGTGCGCTACTTTGGCGAGCGCTTCGATATCGGTGATCTTCATCATGGGGTTGGAAGGCGTTTCCACCCAGACGATGCGGGTCTTGTTCGCCGCGACGGCCGCGGCAACGGCGTTCAGGTTGGACATGTCCACTGGTGTGTTGCCGATGCCCCACTCACCCAGCACGCGGTTGATGAGCCGGTAGGTTCCGCCATACGCGTCGTTGCCGAGGACGATGTGGTCGCCGGGCCGGGCAACAGCACGGATCAGTGAGTCCTCCGCTGCGAGGCCCGAGCTGAAACTGAAGGCGTGGGTGCCGCCTTCGAGCGCGGCGAGCTGTTCCTGCAGCGCATCTCGGGTGGGGTTGCCGCCGCGGCCGTATTCGTAGCCGTCGCGCAAACCGCCTATGCCGTCCTGGGCATACGTCGAGCTGAAGTGCAGCGGCGGAACCACGGCGCCGGTGCGCGGTTCGAACGCCTGGCCGGCGTGGACGGCACGCGTGTTGAATCCTGCTTCGTTTGCAGACATATGAACTCCTAGTGTCAGTTGCTCAGGTAGGCGAGAAGGTCGTGGCGGGTCAGGATGCCCACGGGAGCTCCAACGAACGTCACCATGACGGTGTCGACGTCGGACAGCAGCTCGCGTGCGGCGGAAATGGTCTCCAGGGAGCCGATCACGGGCAGGCGCTCCCCCATGTGCTCGGAGATCTTGTCGGTCAATTTCGCCTCGCCACGGAACAGCTTGGAGGTCAGCGTGCGCTCATCGACAGCGCCGAGCACCTCGCCCATGACCACGGGCGGCTCCTGCGAGAGGACCGGGATGTGCGAGACCCCGAATTCGTTCATGATGTTGATGACATCGCGGACGGTCTCGTTGGGATGGATGTGGACGAGGTCCGGCATTTCGCCGGTCTTGGACTTCAGGACCTCGCCCACCGAGGCTTCCTCGCCGCCGGAGAGGAAGCCGTAGGAACGCATCCACTTGTCGTTGAAGATCTTCGCCAGGTAGCCACGGCCGGAGTCCGGCAGGATCACGACGACGACGGCTTCCTCGCCAAGGTCTTTGGCCACCCGCAACGCGGCAACCACTGCCATGCCGGAGGAACCCCCTACCAGGAGGCCTTCCTCGCGGGCCAGGCGCCTGGTCATCTCGAAGGAGTCGGCGTCGCTGACGGCGATGACATCGTCCGGCACAGTCTTGTCGTAGTTGGCCGGCCACATGTCCTCGCCGACGCCCTCCACGAAGTAGGGCCGCCCCGTGCCGCCCGAGTAGACCGAGCCTGCCGGGTCCGCGCCGATGACCTTGACGCGGCCGCCGTCGGACTCCGGCCGCTGGGCGGACACATCCTTGAGGTAGCGCCCGGTGCCGGTGATGGTGCCGCCCGTCCCGGCGCCGATCACGACGTGGGTGATCTTCCCGTCGGTATCACGCCAGATCTCGGGCCCGGTGGTTTCGTAGTGGCTGCCGGGGGCTGCGGGGTTGGAGAACTGGTCCGGCTTGTAGGCTCCGGGGATCTCCGACACGAGCCGGTCGGAGACGCTGTAGTAGCTTTGCGGGCTGTCCGGGGCCACGGAAGTAGGCGTCACGACAACTTCGGCGCCGTACGCCTGAAGTACGGCACGCTTGTCCTCGCCCACTTTGTCCGGGACAACAAAGATGCATTTGTAGCCCTTTTGCTGGGCCACCAGGGCGAGTCCGACGCCGGTGTTGCCCGAGGTGGGTTCCACGATGGTTCCGCCCGGCTTGAGCTTTCCGTCCCGTTCCGCTTCCTCGATCATCTTCACCGCGATGCGGTCCTTGATGGAGCCACCGGGATTCACATATTCAAGCTTCACCAGAATGGTGGCTTTGATGTCCCCGGTCACGTGGTTGAGCTTGATGAGCGGTGTATTGCCAATGAGGTCCAGGACGGACTGGGCGTACTTCATAGGTACCAAGTTACCGCTTGGTCGGGACTGCTCCGGTGCAGCGGAGGACTCAGCCGGGTGCCGCGTCTGCATCTAGCCAAAGGACAGGCTCTCGGGCAAGCTAGCCGTGACACCCTCCAAGGAAAGGACATGCACCATGGATTGGACCCTCGAAGTTGTTGTGCTCCCCGTGAGTGACATTGACCGTGCCATCGAGTTCTACCGCGACAAAGTGGGCTTCAACCTTGACCACAACACCACCAACGAGCACATGCACGTGGCGCAACTGACTCCCCGGGGCTCCGGCTGCTCGATCGTCATCGGAGACTTGCCGGCGCAGAGCGAGATGGCGCCGGGTTCCATGCGGGGCCTTCAGCTTGTGGTCGCCGATGCCCGCGCCGCACGCGAGGAATTGCTCGGCCGCGGGGTCGAGGCCAGCGAAATCACCGTCTTCGACGAGCGCGACGGCGGCACGTTCTTCGGCTTCAGCGATCCGGACGGCAACACGTGGGCGGTGCAGGAACTCAAGGTCCGGGCCGAGAAGCCGCTGATTCCGGCGGAGTCCCGCGGGCGCTTCGGAGAGTAGTTTCGGGAGCGTAGGGCCAGCCCCGCGTAAAGGGCCGGCCCGAGCAACCCACTCACTCTGCCGGTGCAGTGCCTCCTGCCGAAGAGTCCGTCTGCCAGAGGCCAAGGATGTTGCCTTCGGTGTCCTTGAAATAGGCGTAGTAACCCATGCCCGGAACAGCATCCTTGCCTTTGACCACAGAACCGCCCGCACTCTCAATTTGGCCGAGCGAAGCCTCGATGTCTTCGACGTCAACCGTGATGATGGGCGTCTTCAATTCCTCTGTGCGCGGGAACAGTGCACCATTGATGGCCCCTGGCGCGCTCGGCATGCCCGTCTGTGGGTCCGAAGGCGTGGTGATGGCGATCGTGTAGTCCATTTCCTGCATGGGGTTGAGCATCCAGCCGAAGGCACCCTGGTAGAAAGTGTTGGCCCGCTCCTTGTCGTCCGCGGGGATCTCGAAATGCACTACACCGGCCATTGCGTTCTCCTGAGATTGTCATGGAAGGCGCAGACGCCCCGCGCCACACGTGGAGTCTAGTCGTGTGGGTTTCGCGGCGTAAGGGCTTGAGCGCGGCTCTTTTCGAGTGTTGTCACACGAGCATGCGACCATGAATGAATGACCATCGTCGATGCCCCACCCGCCGCAGCGGCTGCGGCCGACGCATCAGTGCGATGGCACCCCGGCGGCCCCTTCGACCTCCTGCAGACCGTGGGAATCCTCATGCGCGGCAACGGCGATCCGTCCTTCGCTGCACGGCAGGACGGGGTGTGGATGGCCTTCACGACGCCGGATGGCCCGGTCACATTGCGACTCACCGCCGCGGGAACCGGCCAAGACACCCGTGTCGATGCCCAGGCGTGGGGCCCCGGCGCGGGCTCCGCCATTGCCTCCGTGCCTGCGTTGTTGGGGAGCGGGGACGACTGGTCCGGCTTTGATGACGCTGCGTTCCATGCCACCCTCCCGCGCATGGTCCGGGAAGCCCGACGCCGGAACCTCACCGTCCGTTTGCCCACCACCGGCCGCGTGGTGGACTCCCTCGTGCCCACGATTCTTGAGCAAAAGGTCACCACTATCGAAGCCCGCCGGGGCTACCGCTACCTGATGTACAGGTACGGCACCGCAGCGCCAAGCGCAGGCCGCCTCCCGACGTCGGGCCCCTCGGGGCTGCTCGTGGCGCCGACCGCCGCCCAATGGTTAGCCATCCCTTCGTGGGAATGGCACAAGGCAGGCGTGGGTCCCCAGCGTTCGGCGACGGTCATGCGGGCGCTGCGATCCGCCGTCGCGCTTGAACGGCTCGCCTCACTCAGCGCGGTTGAAGCCGGGGCAAAGATGCAGACCATCCCGGGCATCGGCATCTGGACGGCCGCCGAGGTGGTCCAGCGGACCCATGGCTGCCCTGATTCGATCGCGGTGGGCGACTACCATTTGGCCTCGTACGTCGGTTATGCGCTCACAGGCAGGAAGACGGACGACGCCGGAATGATCGCCCTCCTGGAACCGTGGCGTGGGCACCGCCAGCGGGTAGTCCGGATGCTCGGGCTCAGCGGCTTCCGCAAGCCGACCTTCGGACCACGGATGACCATCCAGGACCACCGAGGGCACTAACGCCACCAACGCCCCCCAACGCGGGGTCACTTACGGCCCATGTTGCCGCCCAGCATGGGCCGTAAGTGACCCCGCGTTCGGAGTTTCGCGCGTTTGATCCGGACAATCAGGCCAGAGAACCCTTCGGCCAGATCATCGGCGTTGGCCTTGAAGTAGGACCAGCCGGCATTGGTGAACGCTTCGTCCCTCCGGTTGTCCCGTGTCTGCTGTTCCCGCGTGAGATGTGGTGCGCCGTCGTACTGCACGGCGATCCGAAACCGCCGGTACCCCAGGTCCGCGGACGGCGACCACGGATCGTCCGGGTCGAGGCGGAGCTGCAGTTCCGGTTCAGGCAATCGCGCATCCGACATTGCGAGCCGCAGGAATGTCTCCGGAAACGAATCTGCTCCAACTCGCATGTCTTCAAGGGCGAGCCGGGCCTTCTCCACGCCTTTCATGTTCGGATGCTGCCGGATCAGGAGCCGCAATCCTTCCTTGGTGGCGTAGGCCTCCGTCCTTCCTTCAAGGCCAGGCCGAGGCCTACGGATCAGCTGATCGCCCATGGCAATCACGTACCGCAGCGGCTACTGATGCGCCAGGTCAAGCCACGTCCGGGACGGGGAGGACACCGGGATACCGTCTATCTCCGTGACTTCGCCCTGGAGGACACGGACTCGGTGCCCCGTCACCCCGGTCCGGCGGACCCGGGGAAGCTCATGGGGCTTGCTCAGGTGGACCGTCTCGCAGTCGCCCAGCCACGGAGGAAGGCCGAGCCGGGTCAGTACCGCGGCGCTCTCATGGGACACCCAGGCGCCCGGTGTTGCCGCGGCAAGGACCCGCGCCTGTTCGGCAAACTCAAAGTCACGACCCGCAGGCAAGTAGATCAGCCGCCCGCCGTCGGACATATCCCTGGCCCGGAGCCGCTTCGGAGCGACGCCAAGCACGCGGGCTTCATAGACCGTGAAAGGACGTTCACTGAGTTCCTCCGGCAGCGGCATGATGCGGACCATGGGATCCAGTTTGTCCGCAATTTGACCCCGGCAAGGAGTTATCCACAGGCTGACTTCCAAGCAAGCCAACGCGGGGTCACTTACGGCCCATGTTGCAGCCCGGCATGGGCCGTAAGTGACCCCGCGTTGGAATTAGAGTCCGAGGCGGGCGATCGCTTCTTCGCGCATGTCGATCTTGCGCACCTTGCCGGACACCGTCATGGGGAAGCTCTCCCTGATGTCCACGTAGCGCGGGATCTTGTAGTGGGCCAATTTGCCTCGGCAGAACTCCTGCACCCCTTCCAGGTCCAAAGCCGCTCCCGGTTTGAGGATGATGCACGCCATCAACTCCTCGCCGTACTTGGGGTCAGGCACCCCGATGACTTGGACGTCCTGGATGGCGGGATGGCGATACAGGAACTCCTCGATTTCGCGGGGATAGATGTTCTCCCCTCCGCGGATGACCATGTCCTTCATGCGGCCTTCGATGATGATGAAACCGCCCGAGTCCATCCGGGCGAGGTCGCCGGTGTGCATCCAGCCGTCGTCGTCGATGGCCTCGGCTGTCTTCTCCGGCTGGCCCCAATACCCGGCCATCACGGCGTAGCCCCGCGTGCACAGCTCGCCGATCCCCCCGCGTTCCAGGGTTTCACCGGTGCCCGGATCCACGATCTTGGACTCGAGCCTGGGCATCGTGCGCCCTACAGTCGTGGTCCTTTGCTCCAGGGTGTCGGCCGCGAGGGTCATGGTGGATACGGGAGAAGTCTCGGTCATGCCGTAGCAAATAGCCACGTCCCGCATGTTCATCTCGGCGATGACACGCTCCATGACCTCGATAGGGCATAGTGAGCCGGCCATGACGCCAGTACGCAGCGTCGAGAGGTCGTAGGACGCGAAATCCGGCAAAGCCAGCTCGGCGATGAACATCGTGGGCACGCCATACAGCGACGTCCCGCCAAAATCCTGCACCGCTTCCAGCGCTGCGGCCGGGGTGAATCCGCGGCCGGGAATAATGGTGGCCGCCCCGAAGCTCAGGGCGTTCAGGTTCCCGATGACCATGCCGAAACAGTGGTAGAAAGGCACCGGAAGGACCACGCGGTCGCGTTCCGTGTATCCCAACAGCCTGCCGATTTGGTTGCCGTTGTTGAGGATGTTGTGGTGCGTCAGGGTGGCGCCCTTGGGGAAGCCCGTGGTCCCCGAGGTGTATTGCAGATTGATGGGATCGTGCGGGTCCAGCTCCGCCATCCGAGCCTTGAGCGCTGAGGGGACGACGTCGTCCGCCCGCTTGAGCAGTTCGGCGTACGTCAGCTCGGCGTCAGTTTGCGGTTCGCCTGCGTTAAGCATGTCCAGTCCCAGATCGGGAAGAAACACGAGCTCCCGAAGCTCAGGGCAACTGGTCAAGGCCTCCCGGGCCATGGCCACATAGTCACTGTTCTTGTCCGACGGCGCGGCCACCAGCATCCGCATGCCGTTCTGGCGGACCACGAATTCGAGTTCATGGCTGCGGTACGCCGGATTGACGTTGACCAGGATCGCCCCGACCTTCGCCGTGGCGTATTGCAGGATGGTCCATTCGGCGCAGTTCGGGCTCCAGATGCCTACCCTGTCACCCTTCGCGACGCCCATGGCGAGCAGCGCACGCGCGAGGCGATCGACGTCGTCGTTCAGTTTTTCGTAGCTCCAGCGCCTGGCCTCATCGCCCGGCACCACGGCGGCTTCGATGAGCGCGTCCCGCAACGGAAACCGCGCCGCGACGCGTTCGAAGTTGGCGCCGATGGTCTCTTCAAGCAGCGGGACGTCAGTGTCCCCGGCTGTGTAGGAAAGCATGAACGCACGCTACCAACTCCGGGGGGCCAAGAGAAGACTTTTGCTTGGAAGTCCTACAAAATATTTCAGGGCCTTGGCGGGCCAGCCGGTAATGTGAATCCCATGAGTGCACCCATTGACCTGCAGGCCACGTTCATTCCCAACGACGGCGAATTCTTCCGCGTGAAACTCGCGCTGGAAATCGCGATCGACGAAGTGGTCAACGAACCCGGCTGCATCCGTTACGAGCTCACCGAAGCCAACGAGGACAAGCTGGTCCTGACCGAACAGTGGGCATCCGAGGAGCACCTCGACACCCATTCCAAGGGCATCGCCGTCCAGGACCTCAACGAATCCCTCAGCGCCCTGCTCGCGGAGCCGGTGAAGCTCGAGCGCCTCTAACTAGCATCGGCTGTTGCCCACTGGAAAGTGGGCAACAGCCGATGGCGTTTGCTAGGAGTTTTCGGCGCGCTGCTTTGCGATGTGCGCGTGGACCTCATCCATGTCGAGACCCTTGACGGCCTCGATGACCTGCTCCAGCTGTGGTCCGTTCAGTGCGCCCGGCTGGGAGAACACGAGGACCTTTTCGCGGAAGGCCATGAGCGTGGGGATCGAGGAGATACCGGCTTCGGCGGCCAGCTGCTGCTCGGCCTCCGTGTCCACCTTGGCGAAGAAGACATCGTCATGCTTCTCGGAAGCGGCTTGGTAGGTGGGCGCAAACTGCCTGCAAGGGCCGCACCACGCAGCCCAGAAATCCACCAGGACAATGTCATTGCCCTCGATGGTCGATGCGAACTGCTCGCCGGTGATGTCAACTGTAGCCATGCTTCCACGGTACGCGACCGCACCGCCTAAGTCGCCCTTGTTCGCTACCCGGCAAACCGGGAATAAAGCACGACGCCGGGCAGCTCGCTTGGGGCCGCCCGGTACCGCCGGCTAGTGCCAGAGGTGAGGGGCGGCCTTCCGGGCGCCGGGGAGCGCGTTGTTCTCGCGCCACTCGTGGATCCATTCCGGAAGCTCGAGGTCCGCGGGGGGCTCGCCGAACTCGGCCAGGATTTCCTCCTGGCTCACGGGCCGGCCCTTGGCGACAAGCCGTGTGGCGATGTGCGCGCGGGCGTAGATCTCGCCGTCGGCCACCATTCGTTGTTCAAAGTAGATCGCCTTTGAATCGAGCCCGATGATCTTGGACTCGATGGTGTATTGCTGCCAGAGCTGCAACGACTTCCGGAACGCGATGGTCTCCCCAGCTGCCACGGGGCTCCAGCGGCGTCTGCGCATCTTTTGCCAGATCCCCGCGCGCACCATGAGGTCGAAGCGTCCAAGATCCATCAGCGAGAAATACATGCCGTTGTTGACATGCATCGCAATGTCGATGTCCGTGGGCAGCACTCGCATGGGCAAGGAAGACGTGCCCCAAACGCTGAGCCGGCTCCGCCTGGACGAGGTGAACAAGAGCAAGAGGGTTCGGAGAAGCAAATGCATAACCGCAATGTTACTCCCCAGTAACATTTCGGGACAGCCCCGTTTTGTGTGTCGCTACATGGCATGTCGTTTACCACCGGTTCACATGCCGAGGGAAGAATGTCTGAAACAAATTGCAGAAGGCACCAAGGAGATTCCGTGAGCACCACCCAAACCATCAGGCCACACGCAGAGGTGTGGCCGGAACTTCCGCTTCACCAGGAGCTCGTGTTGCAGGACACCCGCGGCAACAGGATCGTAGGCACCTTGGACGGCATGACCGAGGATCGCAGCACGCTCTGGATCCAGTTGTCCGGAGGCCTGGGCCGGCAACTCGTCCATCACCAGGACGGTTACTGGCTGGAGCCGGGCAGCGCGAGCTAACTGGGCTTTCGTTTTCGACACGCAAAGTCCCTGACGACACCGGAATTCGTGCGTCGAGAATCCACCAGCGCCGCGCAAAGGATTTTCCGCGTCGAACGGCCCCGCGCGCCTCGAACGGGGCCTCCCCAGAAAACACGGACAAAAAAAATCCCCGGAACCATGTGGTTCCGGGGATTTAATTTTGTGGCAGATGAGGGATTCGAACCCCCGTAGGCGTTGCCAGCTGATTTACAGTCAGCCCCCTTTGGCCGCTCGGGTAATCTGCCGAACTTCAAAGAAGTCACTCCCGATCATCGTTTCGTTTCCGATCCGGTAAGCGCGAGCAAGACAACCTTACAGAACTTCTGCCGAAGAATCGAATCGAGCCCTCAAGGGCCCAAAATCGGCGGAAATCTCCGACTAACCAAGTATCCGGCCTGCCACTTTGGCCTCGAAACTGGCCGCCTGCTCAAGGGTGATCTGGTTGAGCTGCACGGCCCGCAACAAGTCCGCGTGGACGCCATCCATCCGCGACGCCGCGTCCGGGACCGGGCTCAGGACCACGGAGGCGGCGAGCGCTGCGGCTGCAACCGCGCCTGCGGCCGTGGCGGCAGCGACTCCGATTGAACCGGCGGCGGCAGCGGCTGACTTGGTGACGTATCGGACGGCCTGGTTGCTCATGGTGCTCCCTTTCAGGATGGGCTCTTCAAACTGATACAACTCTGTCGGGGCTGTCTCAGTTCCGGCCATGCGTGTGCTGTGAGCGAACTGTGAACGTTCAGCACACGCCGGGCGCTTCCGTACTAGGCTGGATGGCAGACAAAACCGCCCGTTTCCGGGCCACCCCCAACGATCACAAGGAGAGTCATGGCAGGCGAATCCACATTCGACGTCGTCAGCAAGGTAGACAAGCAGGAAGTCGCCAACGCGCTCCACCAGTCCCAGAAGGAAATCGCACAGCGATACGACTTCAAGGGCGTCGGCGCTGAGATCGACTTCAGCGGCGAGAAGATCCTCATGAAGGCCAACTCGGAGGACCGCATCCTCGCTGTCCTGGACGTGTTCCAGTCCAAGCTCATCAAGCGCGGCATCTCCCTGAAGTCCCTCGACCAGGGCGAGCCTTACCCCTCCGGCAAGGAATTCCGCCTGGAGTGCTCCATCAAGGAGGGCATTGCCCAGGACATCGCGAAGAAGATCAACAAGATCATCCGCGACGAAGCCCCGAAGTCCGTCAAGTCCCAGATCCAGGGCGACGAGCTCCGCGTCACTTCGAAGTCCCGCGATGACCTGCAGGAGACCATGAACATCCTCAAGAAGTTCGAAGAGGCCGATCTCCAGTTTGTGAACTTCCGCAGCTAGGACTTCGTTGCGGCCCAGGCCGCCATCCAGAAGTACGACGACGGCGCGTTGCCCCCTGAGCGGGCAACGCGCCGTCGTCGTTAACGGAGACAGGCGCGTCACTCCACGCAGCCTTTTGGGGCCGAGGCCTGGCGAAGGCCCCGGGATTCCGCGACTGCACCGATCCGCGGAGGTCAAAAGACTGCGGCGCGTGACATCCACCCCAAAATAATTACGACACGTTTCTTTTGCGCAATCACTTCCAGCGGGTACTGTACTTCCTTAGGCGAGCCTAAGTGTGGCTCCCCTAACGAAGGATTCCACATGACCGCGAACTTCCTGATCGGCCTGCGCGAGGGCCTTGAAGCCACCCTCGTTGTGGTCCTGCTCATGGCCTACCTGGTCAAGACGGGACGCCGCTCGCTGCTCCCCCGGCTCTGGGCCGGCGTCGGCATCGCCGTGGCCGTATCCATCGCCTTCGGCGCCTTGCTCACCTTCGGTCCGCAGGGACTGACTTTCGCCGCGCAAGAGGCGATCGGGGGCGGATTGTCGATTGCCGCCGTCGGGCTCGTCACCTGGATGGTCTTCTGGATGGCGCGCACCGCCCGCAGCCTCGGCGGCGAGCTGAAGTCGCAAGTGGACAAGATGGCCGACGGCGCCGCGTGGGGCCTCGTGGTGGTGGCGGCACTGGCGGTGGGCCGCGAAGGACTTGAGACTGCGCTGTTCCTTTGGGCTGCTGCCCAGGCCGCCGGCGAGTCGTCGCAGCCGCTGCTCGGCGCGCTGCTCGGCCTGGCCGTCGCCGCCGGGCTCGGATACCTGCTGCATCGCGGCGTCCTCAAGGTCAACCTCTCGCGGTTCTTCACGTGGACCGGAGTCGGCCTCATCGTGATCGCGGGCGGCGTGCTCGCGTATGGCATCCATGACCTCCAGGAAGCCGGAATCCTGCCAGGGCTCCACACCCTCGCTTTCGACGTCTCCGCGGCCATCCCGCCGTCGTCCTGGTACGGCACCCTGCTGAAGGGCACCCTTAACCTGTCCCCGGCCACCACGTGGCTCGAAGCCGGGGCCTGGCTGCTGTACGTGATCCCTGTGCTCTATTTCTACATCCGCGCTAACGGTTCCACGCCGAAGAAATCCACGGGCAACGCCCCCACGGCCCAAGCCGCCACCGCCGCCTAAAAGCTTCCCGCACCCCACAACAGAAGGAAACCCAATGCCTGGCACTCCCCTGCCCAAAATTCCCCTGCCCACAACGGCTTCACGCCGCCGGACGTCCCTCGCCCTCGTCGCCGCTGCCGCCGCCGTGCCGCTCGTACTCACCGGCTGCACGGATAACACCAAGACGCCGGGCGCCAGCGCCTCCGCCGGACCGATCCAGGTCACCAGCACCAAAACCGAATGCAAAGTCTCCACGGGCAGCGTCCCCAGCGGCAACCTGAGCTTCGCGGTCAAGAACGACGGCACTGAAATTACTGAGTTCTACCTCCTCGCAGAGGACGGCCTGCGGATAGTCGGCGAAGTGGAGAACATCGGTCCCGGCCTGACCCGCAACCTGGTGGTCACTGCTCCCGCGGGCAAGTACACCACCGCCTGCAAGCCCGGCATGCAGGGCGACGGTATCCGTGCCGCCTTTGAGGTCACGGACTCCGGAAACAAGACCGGCGTCGATGCCGATTTCCAGAAGCTTGTGGACACTGGGGTCCAGCAGTACACGGCGTACGTCAAAGACCAGACTGAGCAGCTTGTGACCGGCACCAAGGCCTTCGCCGATGCCTACGCGGCGGGCGACGTAACGAAGGCCCGCGAACTGTACGCCGCAACCCGCATGCACTGGGAACGGATCGAACCCGTAGCGGAATCCTTCGGGGACCTCGACCCCAAACTCGATGCCCGCGAAGCCGAGCTTGAACCGGGCCAGGAATGGACCGGCTGGCACCGCGCGGAGAAGGACTTGTTCCCGCCGTCGGGCTACACAGCGCTGACGGCCACCGAGCGGGCCAAAATCGCCACGCAGCTCGTTTCCGACACCGAGGAGCTCGGCAAGCGCACCCGCACAGTGGTGCTCTCCGCGGACAAGCTCGGCAACGGAGCCAAGGAACTCCTGGACGAAGTCGCGCGCGGCAAGGTCACAGGCGAGGAAGAAATCTGGTCCCACACCGACCTCTGGGACTTCCAGGCCAACATCGACGGCGCCCGGATAGCGTTCGAAAACCTCAAGCCCGCGCTCGCGCAGAAAGACCCGGCCCTGGCCACGAGCCTCGACGGGAAGTTCGCTGCCCTGCAGGTCGAACTCAAGAAGCACGCCAAGGGTGACGGCTTCGCGTACTACAACGAACTCAGCCGCGCCGAGGTCCAGCAGCTCGCCGCGCTGGTCGACGCCTTGGGAGAGCCGTTGTCCAAGCTCACCTCAGCCGTGGTCCTGTGAGCGGCTGCCCTTTCAACCACGAAACCGCTGAGGCGCCCGACGGCGGGACCCAGGCTGCCGCCGTCGGGCAGGCCAATGCGGCCGTTGCGTCCGCTGCCAAGGACGACGACGGCAAGCGCGGCATGTCCCGTCGCGGACTGTTCTCCCTCGCCGGCGTGGGCGGTGTCGGTGCAGTGGCAGGCCTTGCCGCCGGGTACCTCAGCCATGACGCAGTGGCAGCTGAGGCGGCCCCGGCCAGTGCTGCGAGCGACGTGGTTCCTTTCTACGGCGAGCGCCAGGCAGGCATCATCACGCCAGCGCAGGACCGCCTCCACATCGCTGCCTTCGACGTGACGGTTGAGGACCGCGCCGCACTGATCCAGCTCCTGAAGGACTGGACCGCCGCGGCCGAAGCCATGACCACCGGTCGCACGACCGGCGCGACGGGCGCCGTCGACGGCCCCTACGACGCGCCGCCTGAAGACACCGGGGAAGCCCTCGATCTGGCGGCCGGCAAGCTGACGTTGACGTTCGGCTTTGGCCCGGGCCTTTTCGAAAAGGGCGGCAAGCCGCGCTTCGGGCTGGAGGGCCGCAGGCCCGATGCCCTGATCGACTTGCCGCATTTCCCCGGCGATGCCCTTGAGCCCGCGCGTACCGGCGGCGACATTGTGGTCCAGGCGTGCGCCGACGATCCGCAGGTCGCCGTGCACGCGATCCGGAACCTCGCACGCATCGGCTTCGGCAAGGTGCGCGTCCGCTGGTCCCAGCTGGGGTTCGGCCGCACCTCGTCCACCTCCCTGGCCCAGACCACCGCGCGCAACCTCTTCGGCTTCAAGGACGGCACGGCCACCCTGAAGTCGGAAGACACGGCACTCCTCAACGAGCACGTCTGGGCCACCGCCGGAACCCGCCCGGGTGAAGCGTGGATGGCGGGAGGCAGCTACCTTGTCTCCCGCCGGATTCGGATGCATATCGAGATCTGGGACCGGACATCGCTCCGCGAACAGGAAGGGCTGATCGGCCGCACGAAAGGTGCCGGAGCGCCGTTGTCCGGAGGGGAAGAATTCACGGTGCCGGACTTCGCAATCAAGGGCCGCGATGGCGAGCCGCTGATTCCCATCGATTCCCACGTCCGCCTCGCCCACGCGGACCAGAACAACGGCGTGAAGATGCTTCGCCGCGGATACAACTACGCCGACGGTTCGGACGGGCTCGGCCACCTCGATGCAGGCCTGTTCTTCATCGCCTTCGTCAAGGACCCGCGGACGCACTACGTGCCCATGCAGATGACGATGGCAAAGAGCGACAAGCTGGCCCTGGAGTACCTCAAGCACACGGGCTCCGGCCTGTTCGCGGTGCCTCCGGGCATCAAGGCGGGCGGCTTCATTGGTGAGGGCTTGTTCGCATGAAGCCGCCCGTCGTCGGACGCGGCCGGTAGGGCGCTCTACGGGACCGCTGGCTAGGAAAGCGGCCGTCCGGCCATCCGTTCGAGCCGCTCGATGCGCTCACGCATGGGCGGGTGGGTGGCGAACAGCTTGGTCATGGCACCGCCGCGGAACGGGTTGGCAATCATCAGGTGCGATGTATTCACGAGGCGCTGATCCTGCGGCAGCGGCACCTGCTTCACGCCTGCTTCGATCCTGCGGAGGGCTGAGGCGAGCGCCAGCGGATCGCCGGTGAGCTCCGCGCCGTCGTGGTCGGCGTCGTACTCCCTGGTGCGGGAAATGGCGAGCTGGATCAGCGAGGCGGCAAACGGCGCCAGGAGGGCCATGGCAATCATGGCAAACGGGTTGGCGTTCCGCCGGTCCCCGCCGCCGAAGAACAGCAGCATTTGGCCCACCGAAGTAATGACGCCGGCGACGGCGGCCGCGATGGACGAAGTGAGGATGTCGCGGTTGTAGACGTGCATGAGTTCATGCCCGAGGACGCCGCGGAGTTCGCGCGCGTCGAGCAAGTTCAAGATCCCCGCGGTGCAGCACACGGCGGCGTTCTTGGGATTGCGTCCCGTGGCGAAGGCATTGGGGGTCATGGTCGGAGAAACGTAGATCCGCGGCATGGGTTGGTTGGCCCGCACGGAGAGCTCCCGGACGATTTGGTACAGCTGCGGAGCCTGTGCTTCCGAAACCGGGTACGCGGCCATGGAGCGGATGGCGATCTTGTCGCTGTTCCAATATCCATAAGCAGTTGTGGCGACGCCGATCACTGCCATGATCCAGATGGGCGACGCACTGCGGGTGCCCACACCGATCACGGCACCAAGACCCAGCAGCACCGCCCAGAGCACACCGAAGAGCGCTGCGGTCTTCAGGCCATTGTGATGATTATGCACTTCACTACTTTCTTGCAGTACGGCTTTTGGTTCTGTTCCGATTAACGCCGACGGCCGCCCGGACGTTCCGCCCAACTAGCTCGCATTTGTTGTCGTTCTGAGCCGCCATAACGACAACAACTGCGGGCTAGTTGGGCGCGGGGCTGGGTCCGGGCTAAGGCACCGGGTGGAGCGAATCGTACTGGAGGAATCCACGCTGACCGCGCGCCACCAGCCAGGCAAGCACTGCGCACAGCACGCCGCCGAGGAGCAGCACCCAGCCCTCGCTGAGAACTTTCGTGACTCCACCGGCGAGCATGTCCCCCACGCGCGGACCACCGGAAACCACCACAATGAACACGCCTTGCAACCGTCCCCGCATGTGGTCCGGAGTGGCCGATTGCAGGATGGTGGTGCGGAAGACCGCGCTGACGGAGTCCGAGATCCCGGCAAGGGCACAACACAAGGCCGCCGGGATGATCCACAGCGTGACGCCATCGCGCCCTGCGTCCCCGGCCAGGACCACCACCAGCCCGAAAGCAGCAATCGAGAAGCCCCATCCTGCCACGGACCACACCACCGCGCTCCCCTGGCGCCGCACCCTCCCCAGGGGCCCGGAGAACAGTCCCGCCAGGAAGGCGCCGACGGCCACGGACGCGAGCAGCACACCCACAGTGGCGTCACCGCCCCCGATCATCGTGGCTCCGATCGCGGGCATGAGGGCACGGGGCTGGGCGCAGATCATCGCAATGAGGTCGATGATGAACGTCATGCGAAGGTTGGGCCGGGTGCCCAGGAAACGGAAGCCCTCGACGACGGAGCGCAGCCCGGGTGCCGACGCGTTCTCCGCCGCGGGAAGGGCCGGGAGCTTGAACAGGCTCCACAGCGCGAAGGCGAAGCTGAGCGCATCGATCGTGTAGGTCCAGCCAAAACCGCTCGACGCGACCAGCACACCGGCCAGCAGGGGGCCTGCCGTCATGGAAATGCCCATGTTGAGCATGCTCAACGCGTTGGCGGCGGGCAGCAGTTCCTTGCGGACCAGCAAGGGAATAATGGCGCTGCGTGCCGGTCCGTTGATGCCCTGCGCGCCGCTCTGGATAGCGACGAGGAGGAACAGGATCCAGACATTGTTGAGCTGGAACCAGGCCTGGAGTGCCAGGGCCACGCTGCAGGCCCACAGGACGAGGGACGCAACAATGGCGACCTTCCGCCGGTCATAGGCATCCGAAAGGGCGCCGCCGAACAAGCCCGCAATCACCAGCGGAACCAGGGCAAAGATGCTGAGCAGTCCCACGTAGAGGCTCTGTTGGGTGATGCTGTAGACCTCGAGGCTCACGGCAACCAGGGTCAGCTGGGATCCGACCATCGACACCGAAGACCCCAGCCACAGGCGGCGGAATGCGGGGCTTTCGCGAAGCGGGGTCATGTCAGCCAGGAGTTTTGCCACCGTCCAACCCTACCCACCAAGCCATCCGCCCTCCCGGAGCGCCGCGGGGGCAGGGTTCGCAGCTGCGGTGCGGTCCGCCGTCGGGCACCCGAGTCCGGGCCGTGAGCGGGGTGCCGTCGCGCGGGCCGCGAGCGGGGTGCCGTCGCGCCCGAGTACCGGCCGCCGTCGGCGGGTTCATCCGAAGTTAGCCTCACCTTATTGTGAAGTACTCATAATAAGTGCTTCAATGGGCGTATGGCAGATCACACGGCAGACCAGGAAGCGTGGGCTTCCGCCCTGCATTCCCACGGACGCCGCGTGACCAAGCAGCGATTGGCGGTCCTCGCGGCCGTTCAGCACAATCCACATTCCCCGGCCGAAGGCATCCTGGCTGCCGCGCGCAAGGAACTTCCCGAACTGACAGCGCAGTCTGTTTATGTGGTGCTGAGCGACCTCACGGACCTACAGATGCTGCGGCGGTTCGAACCGCCCCACTCTCCCGCGCTGTATGAGACCCGGGTGGGCGACAACCACCACCACGCCGTCTGCATCAGTTGCGGCCGGGTGGAGGATGTCGACTGTGCCGTCGGCCATGCCCCCTGCCTCACCCCGCACTGGGATGAGCACTCCAAACCCATGACCATCCAGATCGCAGACGTCCTGTACCAAGGCATCTGCCAGGACTGCCAGGCCAAACAACAGCTTCCTACTCACACGCAAGTAACCACGAAATAGGAGAACGATGACCGCGAACATCTCGACCACCCAGTCGGGCGCCCCCGTCACCTCGGACGCGCATTCCAAGTCCGTTGGTGCCGATGGTGCCATCATCCTGACCGACCACTACCTGGTGGAAAAGCTCGCCCAGTTCAACCGCGAGCGCGTCCCGGAGCGTGTTGTCCACGCCAAGGGCGGCGGCGCTTTCGGTACCTTCAAGACTTCCTCGGATGTTTCCAAGTACACCAAGGCTGCTTTCCTGCAGCCCGGTGTCGAGACGGACATGCTCATCCGCTTCTCCTCCGTCGCAGGCGAGAACGGGTCCCCCGACACATGGCGCGACCCCCGCGGATTCGCCGTCAAGTTCTACACTTCCGAGGGCAACTACGACCTCGTGGGCAACAACACCCCGGTGTTCTTCATCCGCGACGGCATCAAGTTCCCGGACTTCATCCACTCCCAGAAGCGCCTCCCGGGCACCCACCTGCGCGACGCCGACATGCAGTGGGACTTCTGGACCCTCTCCCCCGAGTCCGCACACCAGGTCACCTGGCTCATGGGCGACCGCGGCCTGCCGGCTTCCTGGCGTGAAATGCAGGGCTACGGCTCGCACACCTACCAGTGGATCAACGCCGAGGGCGAGCGCTTCTGGGTCAAGTACCACTTCAAGTCCAACCAGGGCGTCAAGACCATCACGGGCGACCAGGCTGAAGAGCTGGCCGGTTCGGACGCGGACTTCTACATCCGCGACCTCCAGGAGAACATTGCCGCCGGCAACTTCCCGTCGTGGGAACTGCACGTCCAGGTCATGCCTTACGAAGACGCGAAGACCTACCGCTTCAACCCGTTCGACCTCACCAAGGTGTGGCCGCACGCGGACTACCCGCTGATCCACGTTGGCACCATGGAGCTCAACAAGAACCCGGAAAACTACTTCGCGCAGATCGAGCAGGCCACCTTCGCGCCGTCGAACTTCGTTCCGGGCATCGCCGCCTCCCCGGACAAGATGCTGCAAGCCCGCATCTTCTCCTACGCCGACGCACACCGCTACCGCGTGGGCACGAACCACGCCCAGATCCCGGTAAACCAGCCGAAGAACCAGGTCAACAACTACAGCCAGGACGGCGCGGGACGCTACCTGTTCAACGCTCCTTCGGTTCCGGTCTACGCACCGAACTCCGTGGGTGGCCCGGCTGCTGTTGAGCCGCAGAACCCGGCCGGCGGCTGGGAGAACGACGGCGAGCTGACGCTCTCCGCACACTCCCTGCACGCCGAGGACGGCGACTTCGTCCAGGCCGGCGCGCTCTACCGCGAGGTGTACGACGACGGCGCCAAGGCCCGTCTGCTGGACACCATCACCGGCGCCGTCGGTGGCGTCAAGAGCGCCGACATCAAGGAACGCGCCATCCAGTACTGGACCAACGTGGACGCCGAACTCGGTGCCAAGCTGCGCGCCAACCTCGGCGCGGGCGAAGGCGAGTCGGCCGCGGAAGCAGCCAACAAGCTGTAACAACGGCCTCCAACGAAGCAACCCCGCTGCGGAATTTACGTGGCGGGGTTGCTTTTTTTGGCATGAATAGCGGGTCTTGTTTAGCGTTCCTCGGCGGGTTTTCCACATAGCAAGCAGTGGCTCTGGCTAGCTCGGCATGGTGATCCATAGGATCCTTACATGAGCACATTTACCGGGATCCCCGCAGAGGCGATCGCCTTCTATGCCGAACTTGAAGAGAACAACAACCGCGAATGGTGGCTGGAGCACAAAGACATCTACGACTCCGCCGTGAAGGAGCCATTGACGCTGTTATTGGACGAGCTTGAGCCACGATTCGGGCCGGGCAAGGTGTTCCGTCCGAACCGG
The DNA here is from genome assembly GCF_030209785.1 of Arthrobacter sp. efr-133-TYG-120. Lineage (NCBI taxonomy): Bacteria > Bacillati > Actinomycetota > Actinomycetes > Micrococcales > Micrococcaceae > Arthrobacter > Arthrobacter sp. efr-133-TYG-120. The sequence goes on along the minus strand of NZ_JARVRI010000029.1, from coordinate 82,626 downwards.
GATATCCGTTTTTCCCAGGACAAGTCCCCCTACAAGACGGCACAGGGAGCGTTTGCGGCAGACAAGGAGGGCGTCGGCTTCTACCTCCAGCTCAGTGCAGACGGCCTGTTGGTCGGGGGTGGATGCCACTCGCGCACCCCGGAGCAGATTGCCCGTTTCCGCGCAGCCACGGATTCGCCGGCCAGCGGGGAGCAACTGCAGAAGATCGTCGATTCCATCGCCGCGGCAGGTTTCGCGGTGGAAGGCGAGAAGCTCAAGACCGTGCCTCGTGGTTTCGACAAAGACCATCCCCGGGCCGAGCTTCTGAAGCACAAGTCGTTGTCCGCAGGCATGACCTTGGGCGAACCGGAATGGATGTCCAAGCCCTCGGCCAAAGAAGAAATCGCCAAGCGTTGGGAGGTACTGCGCCCGCTTGTGGAATGGGTCAACGAACACGCGGCGCCGTAAGCGTAGGGCCGTGAATCTAGCCAAGCAGTGAGCCCGGTCCCGGGATCAAACCTTGCTGAGGCTGTCTTCGTCGTCGCCGCTCTTGTCGGAAGCCGCGGCCTTGTCGGACATAGCGGCGTTCCCGGCCACAGCGGCTTTCGCCGATGCGAACTTCTCGTTCAAGCGGGAGTGGCGCTGTCCATAGGCAAAGTAGATGGCAAGTCCGATTGCCAGCCAGATGGCGAAGAAGATCCAGGTCTCCACTGCCAGGTTTGTCATCAGGTAGACGCACAGCACCGCCGAAACCACGGGAAGCACCTTGCCGAACGGAACCCGGAAAGCCGGCTTCAGATCTGGACGCTTCTTACGCAGGACCAGGATGCCCAGGCTCACCATGACGAAGGCCGAAAGGGTACCGATGTTGATCATTTCCTCGAGAAGATCCACATTGGTCAGGCCAGCGACGATTGCCACGGCAGCGCCGCAGATGATCTGGAGGCGGACCGGCGTCGAACGCTTGGCACTGGTCTTGGACAGCGCGCGCGGGAGCAGGCCGTCACGGCTCATGGCAAGGACCACCCGCGCCAGGCCCATGAGCAGCACCATGATGACGGTGGTCAAACCGATGAGCGAGCCAAACGCAATGACCTTGGCCGCGTCGGTGTTTCCAACTGCCTCGAAGGCCGTGGTCAGCGTGGGGTTCTTGGCTTCGGCCAGTTGGGTGTAGGACACCATGCCGGTCAGTGCCAGGGAGACCAGGATGTACAGCAGCGTCACCAGCGCCAAGCCGCCGAAGATGCCCCGGGGCAAGGTCTTCTGCGGGTTCTTGACCTCTTCCGCGGAGGTGGCAACCACGTCGAAGCCAATGAAGGCAAAGAACACCAACGCTGCGCCGGCAAAGATGCCCAGCGTTCCGTACTGCGCCGGAACCGCACCAGTGAGGAAGCCGAAGAAGGACTGCTTCATGACATCCGCGCCGTCGTTGCCCCCGGTAGGCTGCGATTCCGGGACGAAGGGCGCGTAGTTGGAGAACTTCACGTAGGTGAACCCGACAACAATCACGAACAGCACCACGGCGATCTTGATCAGCGTGAACACGTTGCCCACCCGTGCGGAGAGCTTCGTGCCAAGCACCAGGAGCACCGTGAAGATCGCGACAATCAGGAAAGCGCCCCAATAGAGATCCACGCCGGCGATGTTCACGGCCGGAGGCATATCCACACCCATGAGCGCAAAGACTTTGCTCAAGTAGATTCCCCAGTACTTGGCGATCACCGCAGCAGCGGTAAAGAGTTCAAGGATGAGGTTCCAACCAATGATCCAAGCGAGGACTTCTCCCATCGTGGCGTAGGTGAAGACGTAGGCGGACCCAGCAACAGGGATCGCGGTAGCGAATTCGGCGTAGCACATGATGGCCAAGGCACACGTGACGGCCGCGACGGCGAAGGAAATCGTGACGGCCGGGCCGGCGAAGTTCGCAGCCGCCTTGGCACCGACGGAGAAGATCCCGGCGCCGACGGCAACGGCGACGCCCATGATCATCAGATCCCACGTGCTGAGGGAACGCTTGAGCTTGCGTCCGGGCTCATCGGCGTCCGCAATGGACTGCTCGATCGATTTGGTCCGGAAGAGGTTCATAGAAGAGTCCACAATCTTGATGAGGTGGTAGAAACAGACTCATCAAGAGTAGTGTCCAGCCAATGGACCCCCACATTTGTCCCGAATCGTGAGACACAAGCACGGTCCATCTTCAGAGATTGGAGACGTTCCAATCCATCAACGTGGAACGAATAAGGAAGCGCTTCCCCTCAGGCGATTCCACCGAGAACCCACTCCCGCGGCCGTCCACTACGTCCACCGTCAGATGGGTGTGGGACCAGTAATTGAACTGCTCCCGGGACATCCAGAACTCCAGGAGCTGCGGCCGTTCGGGCTCGCCAATATCGAAAAGTCCGAGCAGAACGTCCGAATCACCGGTGATGAATTCGCCGGCGGGATAGCACATGGGTGAGGAACCGTCGCAGCAGCCACCCGATTGGTGGAACATGAGGGGACCGTGTTGCTCCCACAGCTTCCGGAGCAGTTCGATGGAAACGGCGGTGAGCGCCACCCGGGAAAAGTCTTCCCCGGGCAGCGTCACTGCGGCGTCAAGCCGGTTGTGGGGCATTAGAACCTCAGCACCACGCGGCCGTCGATCTTGGCATGCTTCATTTCGTCAAAGACCGCGTTCACCTCGGAGAGCTCCCGTGTGGACACGGTCGGGTGGATCTTGCCCTGCGCGTAAAAGTCCAGGGCTTCCTCCAGGTCCTGGCGTGTTCCCACGATCGAACCACGGACGGTCAGGCCCTTGAGCACGATCTCGAAGATCGGCGCGGGGAAATCTCCCGGCGGGAGCCCGTTGAAGACGATGGTCCCGCCACGGCGGGCCATGCCGATCGCCTGCCCGAATGCCGAGGGGTGCACTGCCGTGACCAAGACGCCGTGGCAGCCTCCGGTTTCCCGTTGAATGACTTCCGCCGGATCTTCGTGCAGGGCGTTGACGGTGAGTTCGGCGCCGTGTTTCCTGGCGAGGGCGAGCTTGTCGTCGGCGATGTCCACAGCGGCAACGCGCAGGCCCATGGCCACGGCGTACTGGACTGCGATGTGTCCCAGGCCGCCGATGCCGGAAATAGTGACCCATTGGCCCGGCTTGGCCTCGGTCATCTTCAATCCCTTGTAGACCGTGACTCCGGCGCACAGCACCGGGGCGACCTCTACGGGGTCCGAACCTGCCGGGATCCTCGCAGCGAACCGGCTGTCCACCAGCATGTACTCACCGAAGGAACCGTCCACGCTATAGCCGGCGTTCTTCTGGGCTTCGCACAGCGTCTCCCAACCGGTCCGGCAGAACTGGCAATCGCCACAGGCGGACCATAGCCAGGCGTTGCCCACCAGGTCCCCGACGGCAAGGTCGGTGACGCCTTCACCGAGGGCAACCACTTCACCCACGCCTTCGTGGCCGGGCACGAACGGCGGTGAAGGCTTGACCGGCCAGTCCCCCTCGGCGGCGTGCAGGTCGGTGTGGCACACGCCGCTGGTGATGACCTTGACCAGCGCTTCTCCTCGGCCGGGCGTGGGAAGGGGAAGTGACTGGATCTGAAGGTCTTGTCCGAATTCTGTTACTACGGCTGCTTGCATTGTCGTCGTCATTGGCGAAATCCTTGCGTCGTTAAAACTAGATGTGCTGTGTAGGTGCTGCTTTCCTGAGGGGTGGCCAGGGTGGGCCGGCGGGGAAGGATCTGTGCTGGTCCCGCCCCGCCAGGTCAAATGCGGCTTAGAAGAAGCCGAGTTTGTTTTCGTTGTAGCTGACCAGGAGGTTTTTGGTCTGCTGGTAGTGGTCCAGCATCATGGCATGGTTCTCGCGTCCGATGCCGGAGGACTTGTAGCCGCCGAACGCGGCACCGGCCGGGTAGGCGTGGTAGTTGTTGACCCAGACGCGGCCAGCCTGGATCTCCCGGCCTGCCCGGTAGGCAATGTTGCCGTTGCGGGACCAGACGCCGGCGCCGAGTCCGTAGAGGGTGTCGTTGGCGATCCCGATGGCGTCGTTGTAGTCGCTGAACTTCGTCACGGACACCACAGGGCCGAAGATCTCTTCCTGGAAGATCCGCATCCGGTTGTGGCCTTCGAAGATGGTCGGCTGGACGTAGTAGCCGCCGGCCAGGTCACCGTCGAGCTGCGCGCGGGCGCCGCCGGTGAGGATCTTGGCGCCTTCCTGCTTTCCGATGTCGATGTAGGAGAGGATCTTCTCGAGCTGGTCGTTGGAGGCCTGGGCGCCGATCTGGGTGTCGGTGTCCAGCGGGTTGCCTTGGATGATCTTGTTGGTGCGTGCCACGGCGTCGGCGATGAAGGAGTCGTAGATGCCTTCCTGGACCAGGGCGCGGGAGGGGCAGGTGCAGACTTCGCCTTGGTTGAAGGCGAAGAGCGTGAAGCCTTCCTGGGCCTTGTCGTAGAACGCGTCGTTCTGCGCGGCGACGTCGTCGAAGAAGATGTTAGGGCTCTTGCCGCCCAGTTCCAGGGTCACGGGGATCAGGTTCTGTGACGCGTACTGGCTGATGAGCCGGCCCGTGGTGGTCTCGCCGGTGAAGGCGATCTTGCGGATTCGCGGGCTGGAGGCGAGCGGCTTGCCGGCCTCGACGCCGAAGCCGTTGACCACGTTCACGACGCCGGCGGGCAGCAGGTCGGAGATGAGTTCCATGAGGACCAGGATGGAGGAGGGGGTCTGTTCGGCAGGCTTGAGGACGACGGCGTTGCCCGCGGCCAGGGCCGGGGCGAGCTTCCACACCGCCATGAGGATGGGAAAGTTCCACGGGATGATCTGGCCCACGACGCCCAAGGGCTCGTGGAAGTGGTACGCGGTGGTGTCCTCGTCCAGCTGGGACAGATGGCCTTCCTGGGCACGGATCGCGGAGGCGAAGTAGCGGAAATGGTCCGCCGCGAGGGGGATATCCGCGTTCAGGGTTTCGCGGATCGGCTTGCCGTTGTCCCAGGTCTCGGCGACGGCCAGCAGCTCGACGTTCTCATCGATGCGGTCGCCGATCTTGTTCAGGATTGCGGCGCGTTCGGTCGCGGAGGTCTTGCCCCAGGACGGTGCCACCTTGTGCGCGGCGTCCAGTGCCAGCTCGATGTCCTCGGCCGTGCCGCGGGCCACCTCGCAGAAGGCCTTGCCGGTCACCGGGGTGATGTTCTCGAAGTACTGCCCCTTGACCGGGGCAACCCACTCGCCGCCGATCCAGTTCTCGTAACGGTCCTTGAACGTGACCTTCGAACCCTCGGCACCCGGCTGTGCATAAACAGTCATCTGTAGCTCCTTTGCTGCGCATGATGGTGGCTTTGCTGTGCCATCAGCGTAGGAGCGGGGAGGTTGCAAGCAGGTTGCAACCTTGTGGTTCAGATCACGTCGGGGCAGTACTCCCCTGTCGGGCCCGGAACGCTAGAGACCTGCAGGGAAATTGTAGGAACTCGGAACCGGCGAAGGTGCGGAACCGAAGGAGAGCACCACTTCGTCGTGGGCCTTGAGAACCACGTCAGACACCGGCGCACTCTGTTTTACGCCGTTCAGGTATACGGTCCAACCTCCGGTTCCGCCGTGCGGTGCTCCGGTGGCATCCTTGCCGTCCAACACTCCCCATTCGCTGAGGACTTGGCCGAGCGTGTACTTCAGGCCGGCGGTGGGCGCTTCGATGTGGATGACGCCAGTCGTGTCGTGGGTGTGAAGTGCCGAGATTCCGTTGGGTTGCCCGTCGGCCCCGAAACTGAAACCAATCTCGGCCGGGACCGTGACGGCTTTGCCATCCACCAGGACGTCCAGATGGGCGTGGTAGTGCTCGGCTGTGCCTTCGGCGGTCAGGATATCCAGACCTGCGGACTTGATTCTCTGGGCGCCCGCCGCGGGATCAAGTCCCCAGTCGGCGGCAGCCGTGGTGGCCGAAGCCGTGGTGGCCGAAGCCGAAGGCGTTGCCGACGCGGGGGCTGTCTGGGCGGGTGCCCCGCAAGCTGTGACTCCGGCAAGGAGTCCGGACACAGTCAGGGCAACGGCGAGGCGTTTGTTCAACACGGAGGAAGCTTCTTTCGTTTGGCTCGCTTCTACGATACGGTCCAAAACTCCGTATTGCCCGAGTGCCACACGAGGGGCCAGCGTCAGGCCGACAGTTCGCTTTCCAGGCGTTCAAGCTCGGCGACGACGGCTGCCCGCTTTGGCGAGCGCGGCGGCAGGAGCCTGAGGGCGGCAAGCCGGACGTCGACGTCGTTTTTCGCCTCGGGCAGTCCGGCATACTTGAGCAGCGCCTCGGCACTGCCGTCGTTCAGGACCGCCTCGCGCAGGAGCGCCGAAACCTTCTCGCGGAGCTCCACGATGCCGGGCGCTTCCGAATGCGGAAGGACGGCGCCTTTGTAGATCTCCAGCGCGATGCGGTGGGCGCCCCGCTGCAGGCAGGACAGAACCTGGGCCGCATCCTGGCCAAGGTCGATCGGGAGCCGGTAGGGGCGTGATTCCGGGACCGCGGCGGGGTCGAGCTCGTGGAGCACCTTGCGCAGGCGCACCATTTCGGCCCGCAACGTCACGCTCGAGCCATCCCCCGGATAGAGGGCCAGGGCGAGCTCCTCGGCACTGAGCCCTTCGGGACGGGTTCCCAGCAACGCCAGGATCTCGCTGTGCCGTGCGGACAGCGGAATGCTGCGCCCTCCGATGCTCAACAAGGCCTGGTCCCGGCCGAGCAGCTGGAGGCTGTTCCGGTACAGTCCTGTCCCCTGGCGTGAGCCGACGGCGGAAGGCGAGTTCCGGCGTCGGGCAGGCGCAGAGTGCTTAGTGGCCGCGAGTTGGAGCCTTTCCACACGCAATTGCGCCTGCGCGGCAGCCACAGTTGCTTCAACGAGGGAAAGTGTGTGGGGTGCGACGGCGGCTTCCGTGCCGGTGATGTCGACGACGCCGAGCAGGGCTCCGGAATCAGGGTCATGGAAGGGCACGGCGGTGCAGCTCCACGGGTGGACGGAGCGCTTGTAGTGCTCGGCGCCGGAGATCTGGATTCCACGGCCCAAGGCGAGCGCCGTGCCGGGCGCACTCGTGCCGACCGCGGCTTCGGACCAGTCCGCGCCGGCGACGAACATCATGCCTTCGGCGCGGCGCCGCATCGCGGGATTTCCGTCCACCCACAGCAGGCGGCCCAGCTCGTCCCCCACGGCGACCAGCAGCCCGCTCTCATAGCTGGGCTGGATGAGGAGCTTCTGGATGACGGGCATGATGGTGGCCAGCGGGTGTTGGCGGCGGTATTCCTCGAGCTCGTCGAGGTCGATGACCAGCGGCGCCTCGGGCTGGTCCGGGTTTGCTTTGAGCTGGGCGGATCGCTGCCAGGATTCCTTGATCAGGCTGCGTAGACCGGGAAGCTCCGTGGCGTCGGGAAGCCCGTAACGCCACGATTCCAAGTGTTCGTGCCCGGCGCGGGCATGACGCTGCAGCAGCTCGGCGGCGTCATTGACCGAAGCTGCCGGATGGATCGGATTCTTCATCGAACTCCCAAAACCGGACGCAGCACAGTACGGGCCAGTCTAGTTGCGACGCAGGGGTTTGTGTACCCGCTCACTCCGGGTGGAATTCGTACGACTCGACGTCGCCCAACGCTTCGATCCGGGGTACAGGCAGGCCGACTTCCGCGACGAGTTCCGCGAAACTGTGGCCGCTGCTGAAGCGGTCAAATGTTGCCCTGTCCGGGCAGGTGTCGTAGACCGAGATGCCACCCTCAGTGGATAGGCACACGTGGATTTTCAACGCGCCGGGTGGCAGGAGGCCCACCATGCGCTGGTGGCCTTCCAGCAGTTGAGCGGGATCTCCGTCGAAATGGTAGACGCCCATGAACATTGCTTCTCTCCTGTCTTGCTTCAGCTTGAGTGCGGTGCCGCCAACGCCCGCTCGAGGGCTCCGGGTTTGCGGTCGGCCCAGGGTGCGGCCTTCTCGAGCTGGCCCGCCAAGCGAAAGAGTGTGGCCTCGTCTCCGAACCGGCCAAGGAAGGACATGCCCACCGGCAGGCCGGCCGAGTCGACTCCGAGTGGCACCGACATGGCCGGGTTGCCCGAGATGTTGGCATATTCGCCGTCGAACATGAGGAAGCGGCCGGCCTCGCGCTCGCCGCGCAGCGGTTCTTCCTCGGTTCCATTCAGCGTTCCGAGGGGCAACGGTGGCCAGCCGACGGTGGGTGTCATCCAGACGTCGAATTCCTCGAAGAATCCAGCCAGGCGGCGGCTGAAGCGCTGCAATTCCCCCATGCCGAGGAGATACTGGCCACCTGTCACAGCCCGCGAGCGCTCGAAGTCGGCTGCGGTGAACGGCTCGATCTCACCGGCTTCCGGAGGCCTGCCCATCCGCTGCGTCCAGTACGCCTCGATCCACGCGATCGCGCCACCATAGACGGCCCTGACTGCCCGGTGCCCGGCCCGTCCCAGGCCCTCGGGGTGCGCTTCCGTGACACTGTGGCCCAGCCCGGCCAGCAATTCCACGGTTTCCTCGAACACCCCTAGGTAGTCCGGATGCACTTGTTGCCCGGAGTTGGGCGTCGCGGTTGCGGCGATGCGAAGCTTTCCAGGAGCAGTTCCGGCCTCAAGCAGGAATGGCCGGGCCCGGGGCGGAGCCCAATATGGATCGCCGGGCGACTGACCGGCCGTCGCGTCAAGGAGCGCCGCCGAATCGCGAACGCTCCGCGTCAGCGCATGTTCGACGGCGAATCCCCCGGCCACGTCGCCATACTCCGGGCCCATGGGAACCCGTCCGCGGGTCGGCTTGAACCCGAAAACCCCACACCAGGCGGCCGGGTAGCGCAGTGATCCGCCAAGATCGTTTCCGTGCGCCATGGGGACCATTCCAGAGGCGACGGCGGCGGCGGACCCGCCACTGGAGCCGCTGGTGGACAGCCCCAGGTCCCAAGGGTTCCGGGTGGCACCATGCAAGGCCGGCTCGCAATGCGGGCTGAGCCCGAATTCCGGTGTGTTGGTCTTCCCCAGGATCGCAAGTCCGGCTTGGCGGTACCGGCGGGCAAGTTCCTGGTCCTGGCTTGAGACGTTGTCCTTCAACCAGCGGGAGCCTTCGTTGAAGGGAGCTCCCGCGATCTCGAGCGAGAGGTCCTTCACCAGGAAGGGAACCCCGGGAAACAGTGCGTCAGGGGCCGGGTCGACTGCTCCGGGTTCCAGGTGCGCGACGATGCAATGCAGGACCGGATCAATCTCCCGGATACGGTCCCGGCCGGCGTCGAGCAGTTCGCCCGGCGAGATCGCGCCGCTCTGCACCAGTTCTGCCTGCCCGACGGCGTCCGTCCAGCGGAGCTCCTCGTCCATGGCTCATTTTAGGACCGGTCGGCCGGGGCCGCTAGGCGCGGTCCGCGAGCCGTCAGGCGCGAGCCGCGTCCCCTAGCCGCGGGAGATCTCGATCATGTCCTCGCGCGGAACCACCTTGATGCGTTCGCGTACGACGCCGGCGTCCGGGTTTTCGGCGGTCCATGCGGCACCGAGGGCTAGTTCGTGCGCATCGAGCTTGTTCCAGCCTTCCCAGGTGGTGTACTCGATGCCCCGCTCTTCCAGGAGGTTGATGATGGCCTGCGGGTCCGGGTTTTCGGCCGGGGGCAGGGTGAGGCGGTCCTCCAGGAGGCAGCCGATGGTTTCCAGTGCATCGCCCTTGGTGTGCCCGATCAAGCCGACGGGTCCGCGCTTGATCCAGCCAGTTGCGTAGATACCGGGCACCGGCTTGCCGTCGGCGTCCAGCACCCGTCCGCCGTCGTTGGGAATGACGCCGCGGCGGGCATCGTACTCAAGCTCGTCCAGCGGCGATCCGTGGTAGCCGATGGCGCGGTAGACCGCTTGGATCGGATAATCCACGAACTCGCCGGTGCCCTTGACGTTGCCCGTGCCGTCCAGTTTCATGCGCTCGAACTTGATACTGGAGACTTTCCCGGAGCCGTCTTCGGAAACGATCTCCACCGGGCTGTGCAGGAAGTGCAGGTGCAGGCGGCGGGACGAGGGCTGCTCGGCTTCGGCATGTTCTTCGACGAGCCAGTTGGTCAGCGTGTTGACCATGGTCTTGATCTGGTTGTTGCTGCGGATGGCCTCGTCCGAGGCTTCGTCAAACTCGAAATCTTCCGGGTACAGCACAATGTCCACGTCGTTGGAGTGCGAGAGTTCGCGCAGCTCCAGCGGAGTGAACTTGATCTGGGCGGGGCCACGGCGGCCGAAGACGTGCACATCCGTGACCGGGGAGGCCTTGAGGGCGGCATAGACGTTGTCCGGGATTTCGGTCACCAGGAGGTCGTCGGCGTGCTTGGAGAGCATGCGGGCCACGTCCAGCGCCACGTTGCCGTTGCCGATGACCGCCACTTCCTTGGCATCCAGCGGCCATTCGCGGGGCACATCGGGGTGTCCGTCGTACCAGGAGACGAAGTCGGCGCCGCCGAAGGAGCCTTCCAGTTCGATTCCCGGGATGTTCAGGTCCGCGTCCTTGATGGCCCCCGTGGAGAAGATCACCGCGTCGTAGAACGAGCGGAAGTCGTGCAGGGTGAGGTCGCGGCCGTACGTCACGTTGCCGAGGAAGCGGATGTCTCCGCGGTCCAGGACCTTGTGAAGCGCGTTGACGATGCCCTTGATGCGGGGGTGGTCAGGGGCTACGCCATAGCGGATCAGGCCGTACGGCGCAGGGTATGCCTCGAAGAGGTCGATGCTGACCTCGACCTCGCCGTCCTTGACCTCGTTCGATTTGGTCAGGATATCCGCGGCGTACACGCCGGCCGGTCCTGCGCCGACGATGGCGACGCGCAACGGACGTTTTGAGGTGGTTTCGGCCGAGTTGGACACCGTGAACCCTTCTGAGACGGGAATCCGCCCCGCGTGGTGGGGCGCGCAGTTTCCAATTCTAGTTCTCAGTTGCGGCCGGAGTGTCAGTACGTGGCGCGAGGTGACACAACGGGGCGAGGAAACTCCCAATAACTTTCCGGCCGTACGGTCAGGAATACCTCCGCAATATGTGATGTTCTTGACTTTGTGTCTACGCCCGAGCAAACCGCGCCCGCCCCGTCCGCCACCCCCGCTTCGAATGCTGCAAGTGCAGCTTCCGCCGCTGCCACGGCGAAGAAGGAGACGACGGCGGGCGTCGTCTTCGGTATCGGGGCGTACGGTCTGTGGGGGCTGCTTCCGCTCTACTTCCTGGTGCTGCACCCCGCCGGAGCGGTGGAAATCGTCGCCAACCGGGTGGTGTGGTCGCTCATTTTCTGCGCCCTGCTCATCACCCTCACCCGGACATGGCGCCTCCTCGGCAACGCCTTCAGAGACCGGGCGGTCCTTGGCCCGCTCGCCATCGCTGCCGGGCTCATCGCCATCAACTGGCTGACCTACACTTTCGGCGTTACCACCGGCCACGCGGTCGAAGCCTCGCTCGGTTACTTCATCAACCCGCTCGTGTCGGTCCTTCTTGGGGTGTTCGTCCTGAAGGAAAAGCTCCGCCCGCTCCAGTGGGCCGCCGTCGGGATCGGCTTCATCGCCGTCGGGGTCCTGACGGTCTCCTATGGCAAGCTGCCGTGGATCGCCCTGGTCCTGGCGTTCAGCTTTGGACTCTACGGATTCGTGAAGAAGCGCGTGGGGCCGAAGGTCAATGCCATCACGAGCCTCACGGTGGAGACTGTTGTCCTCGCTCCGATCGCCGGCGCCACCATGATTGTCCTCGGCCTCACGGGAGCCGGAACATTGGGAAGCAACGGCCCGGGCCATTTCTGGCTTTTGGCGGCTTCGGGCATCATCACCGCCGTGCCGCTCCTCTTCTTCGGGGCCTCCGCACGCCGACTGCCCATGACCACCATCGGCCTCCTGCAGTACTTCGCGCCGGTCCTCCAGTTCATCGTGGCCCTGGCCGTCTTCCACGAGGCCATGACGCCGGACCGCTGGGTGGGCTTCGGCATCGTGTGGCTGGCCCTACTGCTCCTGACCCTCGACATGCTGCGCACGGCACGCAAGAACTCGGTCATCAGGAAAAGCGCACGCCTCAGCGCAGCCTAGTCCGCTTCCCTGCCTGGCGCCCATACCGGACATGCCCCTCGTTAAACGCCAAGGATGGACATAGTCAGACTATGTCCATCCTTGGTGCGTAGAGGTGGGCATGTCCACCTGAAGGTTTGCGGCTAAGCGTTGGCCTTGATGGCCGCTGCCAGGACCTCAAGGCCGTCCAGGAGCAGTTCGTCGCTGATGACCAGCGGCGGCAGCAGACGGATCACGTTGCCGTAGGTACCGCAGGTCAGGATGATGACGCCTTCCTGGAGGCATGCCGCGGCAACGGCCTTGGTCAGTTCGGCGTTCGGCTCCTTGGAGCCGGCCTGGACCAGTTCGATCGCCAGCATGGCACCGCGTCCACGGACGTCGCCGATGACCCCACCTGCAGAAGGATCAGCCGCGAGTTCGCGCAAGCGGCCGAGTGCGACTTCCTCGATGTGGCGGGCGCGGGCGTTGAGATCGTGCTGCTCCATGGTGCCGATCGCCGCAAGGGCTGCGGCACAAGCAACCGGGTTGCCACCGTAGGTGCCGCCCAGGCCGCCCGGGTGGACGGCGTCGAGCAGGTCCGCGCGGCCGGTGATCGCGGACAGCGGGAGACCGCCGGCGATGCCCTTGGCCATGGTGATGATGTCCGGGACAACGCCCTCGTGGTTGACGGCGAACCATTCACCCGTGCGGCAGAAACCGGACTGGACCTCGTCTGCAATGAAGACGATGCCCTTTTCCTTGGCCCAGGCGGACAGTGCTGGCAGGAAGCCTTCAGCGGGAACGATGAAGCCGCCCTCGCCCTGGATCGGCTCGATGATGATCGCGGCAACCTGGTCGCCGCCGATCTGCTTCTCGATCATGGTGATGGCCCGCTTGGCGGCCTCGGCACCGGTGATCTCCGGGTTTTCCTCGCGGAACGGGTAGCTCATCGGCATGCGGTAGACCTCGGGCGCGAACGGGCCGAAGTTGGTCTTGTACGGCATGGCCTTGGCGGTGAGTGCCATGGTGAGGTTGGTGCGGCCGTGGTAGGCGTGGTCGAAGGCGACGACGGCGTCACGGCCGGTTGCCAGGCGTGCCACCTTGACGGCGTTCTCCACTGCCTCGGCGCCGGAGTTGAAAAGCACGGTGCGCTTCTCGTGGTCGCCCGGGGTAAGGCGGTTCAGCTGCTCGGCGACGGCGACATAGCCCTCGTACGGGGTAACCATGAAGCAGGTGTGGGTGAAGTGCGCAGCGGCGTCCTGGACGGCGGCGACGACGGCGGGGTCCGAGGCGCCGACGCTCGTCACCGCGATGCCGGAGCCGAGGTCGATGAAGGAGTTGCCGTCGACGTCGCGGATGATGCCGCCGTCGGCGTCCTCAACGTAAACCGGCACGCCCGAGGACACGCCGGCGGCGACGACGGCCGCGCGGCGCTCGTTCAGGGCCTGGGACTTGGGGCCGGGGAAAGCGCCGTTGAGGCTGCGCTTCTGGTCCAGGCGGTAGGTGATTTCATGTGCTGTTGCGGTCATGATGGTTCTTTCTTTCTTATGCTTGCCGTGTTTGGGCGTCGGGCGTTGCGCCTGAGTCAGGCATCTGAGTCATGCGTCCAGCGCACTCATCACGTGCTTGATGCGCGTGTAGTCCTCGACGCCGTACATGGACAGGTCCTTGCCATAGCCGGACTGCTTGAAGCCGCCGTGCGGCATCTCAGCAGTCAGCAGAATGTGCGTGTTGATCCAGACCGCGCCGAAGTCCAGGTCTCGGCTCATCCGCATGGCGGTGCCGTGGTCCGTGGTCCAGACGCTGGATGCCAGGGCGTATTCGACGTCGTTGGCCAGCTCGAGTGCCTCGGCCTCGGTGGTGAACTTCTGGACGGTGATGACGGGGCCGAAGGTTTCCTTCTGGACGACGTCGTCAGTCTGCTTGGCGCCGGTGATGATGGTCGGCTCGAAGAAGAAGCCCTTGTCACCCGCACGGTGGCCGCCGGTTTCGATCTTGCAGTTGGCCGGAAGGTGCTCCACCACCGAGTTCACGGCGTTGAAGTGGTTCACGTTGTTGAGCGGGCCGAAGTAGTTCTCGTCGTCGTTCTGCGAACCGGTGTGCAGCGTCTTGGTGTGCTCCACCATGGCGGCAACCATGTCGTCGTGGATGGAGTCCTCGATCAGCACACGGGTGATGGCCGTGCAGTCCTGGCCGGCGTTGAAGAAGGCGAATTCGGCGATGGCGGCTGCGCTCTTCTTGATATCGGCATCCTTGAAGACGATGGCCGGGGCCTTGCCGCCGAGCTCCAGGTGGGCACGCTTGAGGCCCTTGGCCGCTCCACTGGCTACGGCAATGCCGGCGCGGACGGAACCGGTGATCGAGACGAGGCCCGGGACCTTGTGCTCAACCATCATGGAGCCCGTGGCCGCGTTGCCGAGGACCACGTTGAGGACGCCGGCCGGGAAGATCTCCCCCGCAAGACGTGCCAGGACCAAGGTGGATTCCGGAGTGGTGTCGGAGGGCTTGAGGACAACGGTGTTGCCTGCTGCGAGGGCGGGGCCGATCTTCCAGATGCCCATGAGGAACGGGTAGTTCCACGGTGCAACCTGGGCCACGACGCCGATCGGTTCGCGGCGGACGTACGAGGTGTGGCCCTCGAAGTACTCGCCGGCGGACTTGCCTTCCATGATGCGCGCGGCGCCCGCGAAGAAACGGAGCTGGTCTGCGCCGGCGGCAACTTCCTCGGACGCGATGAGGGCGCGGACCTGGCCCGTGTTTCGGTGCTGTGCCTCGACGAGCTCGTCGCTATTGGCCTCGATGGCATCAGCGAGCTTGAGCAGCATGAGCTGGCGCTGGCCAGGCGTGACATGCTTCCAGGACTTAAAGGCTTCCTTCGCCGCGTTCATGGCAGCATCGACGTCGGCCGCGGTGGAGATAGGCGCGTGGGCGACAATCTCCCCGTTGGTGGGGTTCACGATGTCGAGCAGTTCGGTGCCTGCCGGCGTGACGAACTCGCCGTTGATGAAGTTCTGCAAGGTTTGGACCACGGTGTACAACCTCTTTCGGTGTCTAGGCATTGGTTGCAGCTGCTCCGAGCCTATGCCAGCACCCCCCGGCGCGGAATAGTCAGGTGCACACCCCGACTCCCCCGACTTAGTGCGAATGACCAGTGCGGGGATATTCTTTTTGGCATGGCAATGTCAATCGCCGCGCTCGTCGCCGTCCCCTCCCTTCGGCTCCGCAAAGCCGGCCTCGCGGAAACCACCTGGAACGAAGATATCCGCTGGGTGGCCGTGACCGAGCAGGAGGATCCCCAGCGCTTCCTCAACGGCGGCGAGTTGATCCTGACCACCGGGCTCCGGCTCAACGGGGCCGCTGAACAACGCCGCTTTGTGCGCCAGGTCCAGCGCGCGGGAGCAGTCGGCATCGGTTTCGGCACCGGGCTGACCCACGAAGCCGTGCCCCCCGCCCTCGTTGCGGAAGCGAACCGCTGGGGGCTGCCCCTCGTGGAAGTCCCGTACGAGACCCCGTTCATTGCCATCGGCAAACTCGTGGCCGATTCCCAATCCGCCGACCACTACTCCAAGCTGGAGCGCCTTATCGCCGGCCACCAGATCCTGGCCCGGGCCCTGCTGACCGGTGGCGGGCTCGGGGAATTGCTCAAGCAATTGGGCAGCATGCTCCGGTCCGACATCGCACTCACCCAGTTCAGCGCGCAGCTCTACAACAGCGTGGCCGGCAACCCCGCGCCGACGGCCGACGACTGGGCATCCTTCCCCATCCCGACAGGACGCCGCGACGCCTGCACCCTATGGATCAAGCAACCCTTCGGCGACACCGGGATTGTCAGTTATGCGCAGAACCTGATCAGCGTGGAACTCAACAACATGGTCAAACAGCGCCAGAGCCAGCGGGCCTTGGCAGGCCAGGTGCTTGACGATGTCATCCACGGAACCCTGGACACCGTCGAGGGCGCCCGCCGCCTGGCCGGCGTCGGAATCAACAGCACCCGCAAGAACGTGGTGCTCCTGGTGGTCTCCGCCGCCCACCACAAACAGCTCAGCAGCACATCGCTGCCGCAGTCGCTCGACGGCGGGGTGACCGCCGTCGTCGGGAAGGACCTGGTGACGGTAGTGCCCGACGACGGCAGTTCCGCGAGCGCGCTCGCCAAGGACCTCAGCGATCACCTGTTGGAAGCGGGAATCCACGCGGTGATCGGGATCGGCGGCGCGTACACCAAGCCGAACGGCGTGCGCTGGAGCTATTTCGAAGCGCGCGACGCCGTGGCGCACGGTTTACCGGTCAACGAACCTGAGCGGCTCAGCCTGACCTCTCTGTTGCTGGCGAGCGAGGACGTGCCGTTGGCGGACATGGCCAGCGAAGCGCTCACTCCCCTGCGCAAGTTCGACGCCACGCACGGCTCCGAGCTCGTTTCGACCCTTGAGAGCTACCTCAACCACAACGGCTCGGTAGCCGCCGTCGCCGAAGCCCTGACTTTGCACCGCAATACGGTGCGCTACCGCTTGGCGCAAATCACCGACCTCACCGGCTACGACCCCGCCCAGACGCCGGACCGCGTGCAGCTGTGGCTTGCCTTGGCGGTGCAGCGACTGGGTGCCCGGAACCCGCGCTAAGGTCCCCTGCCGCCGTCGGCCAGCCCCGCCGCCGTCGGCCCAACTAGCTCGCATTTGTTGTCGTTTTCGGGGCTGAATACGCCATTAAGTGCGAGTCAGTTGGGCTCCTGCGCAGCGTGGAGAGATTCACCACAAAACTTCCCGCACCAAACATCAAACGTCTAACCTTTAAGCATGGCCTCGACTCACCCGACTCCCCACGCAACGGAAGCAACAACTGTGCCCATCAGCGGCGGTACGGTGGCGCCGAAATCCCGGGTGGTCGCCGTCGTCGGGATCATCGCCGTCATCCTGATCGGCCTGAACCTGCGCGCCGGCATCACCAGCGCGGCGGCGCTGTTCCACGATTTGCAGGCGTTCCTCGGCTACGGGGCGCTTGTCGCGTCGATTCTTCCGTCGATCCCCTTGCTGTGCTTCGCCGTGGCAGGGCTGGGAACCTCGTGGCTGTCGCGCCGGATCGGCGTCGAGAAGTCCATCCTCGTTGCGCTGGCCATGCTGGCCGCCGGACTCCTCGTCCGCAGCATCCCCGCGACCGGCGCCCTCCTCGCCGGGACCGTGCTGGCGATGTCCGGCCTGGCGGTGTGCAACGTGGCCATGCCGTCGTACATCCGCGAGCATTATGCAAGCAAGACGTCCATGATGACCGGCCTCTACACCTTCACGATGTCCGCAGGTGCCACCTTCGCGGCAGCGGTCAGCGTCCCCTTGGCCCAACAGCTGGGCTCGCCCTCGATGGGCCTGGCCGCATGGGGACTCCTTGGCGTCGCCGCACTTCTTGGCTTCCTCCCGATGGTCCTCCACACCCATCGCACTTCACGGAAGGCCAGCCAGGAGCACGTGTCGATGTGGCCCCTCCTGCGCACCCGGCTGGGATTCCTCATCACTTCCATCTTCACGTTGCAGGCCCTCCTGGCGTATGCCGTGATGAGCTGGTTTGCCTACATCCTGACGAGCCAAGGACTGAGCGCTTCCGAGAGCGGCCTCCAGTTCGGGCTCATGCAGCTGGTTTCGGTGGCAGCGGGCATGATCCTGCTGGCCATCGGCTCGCGGCCCGGCATGATGCGGCCTGCCCTGTACCTGGGTAGCGGGACCACCCTTCTGGCCATCCCCGCAATGCTGTTGCTCCCGACGTCGTTCGCCGCCGTTCCTGCCGTGATGTTCGGTTTCGGGCTGGGCATCTTCCCCCTGGTCCTGGTGATCATCAGCCGCAGCGGACGTACGACGGCGGAGACCACCGCCATGTCCACCGTCGCCCAGTCCGTGGGGTACTTGATTGCGGCTTTGGGTCCGTTCGGCATGGGCCTGCTCCATAGCGCCACCGGTGCTTGGACGCTCCCCTTGGCGCTCCTTGCCGCGGTTGCCCTGGCCCTCATGGTCACCTGCCACCAGTTGACCAGCAAGCGGACGCCGATCAAGGCCGGGCCAAGGCCTGTCGCATGAGCCTCACACCTTCGCACCGGCCCGTCCTGGCCGATGAGGTCACCCGCCAGCTGCGCACCATGATCCAGTCCGGGGAGTGGCCCCTGCAGGAGAAGATCCCGGCCGAGCCGGAACTCATGGCCTCGCTCGGAGTCTCGCGCGGGACGCTCCGCGAAGCCATCAAAGCTTTGGCGCACAGCGGCATGTTGGAGGTTCGCCGCGGCGACGGAACCTATGTCCGGGCCACCAGCGAGATCTCCGGCGCGGCCCAACGAATGTACAAGGAACACACGCAGGAGCACGTGGTCGAGGTCCGGGTGGGGCTGGACACCCAGGCCGCCCGACTGGCCACGAAGCACGCCACGGCCGAGGACATCGCCGCAATGCGTGCCCTCCTCCAAGTACGCCACGACGCATGGCTCGCGGCCGACTACCCCGCTTGGGCCCGGGCGGACTGGGATTTCCACGAACGGGTGGCCCTGGCTTCGGGCAACCCGCTGCTGCACCAGTTGTATGTGTCTTTCGGCGGGGTCTTCCACGACGATCTCCTGCGCCAACAGCGCAAGGCCGGCTTCAACGGCATCCCCCACGAGGGCCACGACGAGCTCGCCGACGCCATCGAGGCACGCGACGAGGCCGCCGCCGTCGCGAGCGTTTACCGCAACCTGGACTTCGCCGCGGAATGGCTCACACACTGACCCTCGCTCACACATGGCTGGTTTTCCCCCGACGCTCGCTCACATCTATCGCGGTTTTGACCGACGCCCGCTCACATCATGTGAGCGGGCGTCTATAGGAAACACCCCAAAGGTGAGCGGGGGATTCACGAAAAGCCGTCATAGCTGAGCGAGCGTCCGCGGTGGCCCGGGCATCTAGGCCGGAGCGGCGCTCACCAGCTCGACGCCGGCATGAGCCGCCTCGCGGAAGAGTGCGTCGATGAGCACTACGCTGCGGCCGGCACGATGCAGCAGGCTTGCGGCGACGCTGGCCCGGTAGCCGGAAGTGCAATGCACCCAGATCCTTGAGTCCGGCAGTTCGTCCAGCCGAAGCAAAAGCTCGTGCAGCGGAACGTTCACGGCCCCGAGCACATGGGAGGCGGAAAATTCCTCGGTTCGGCGCACGTCCAGAACTGTTTCACCGGAAGCCCGGTCCCGCTCCAGCCCCGCCCAGTCGGTGATCGGATATTGCACCAAAGCAGTGGCTGGTGCAAGAGCCCCAGGATCGTCGCCGACAGCTGCATCCGGGGAGTCGATTCCGATCCTCGCGAGGTCGCGGATTGCCTTTTCGACGTCGTCATGGGCACCTAGCAGGGTCAGCGGCTGGTTCCACGGCAGGACCCAACCGAGGTAGCTCGTGAAGCTCGAGCCTGTCCCGTATTCAAAGGCCACACTGCCGCGCAGGTGGCTCGCGGCGAATGCGACCCGGTTGCGCAGGTCCACCACCCATTCCCCTGCCTCGAGCCTGCGCTCCAGTTCCGCGGACTCCACCGATTCCGACACCTGGAGCGTCGCGGGGCCCGGGCCTAAGGCATTGAGCGGGCTCATGTGCGCGTAGTAGCTCGGGTAGGCCGTGATATTCGCCAGGAGGTGCCGGACAAAATGGTCTTCGTCCGGGTCGGTGAGCGCATGGTTGGTGGCTGCCTGCTCTCCGATTGTCGATGCGGCGATCCTGCTCGCGGGACCGATGGAGCAGAACGAACCGAAGCCATGGGTGGGATACAGGATCGCGTCCGGTGCTGCCTCGGCAACAAGCCGCCGAACCGAGGCGTATTGGTCACTCGCCAGTCCGGCGGTGTCATCCGGGCCAATCAAATCGGTCCGGCCCACCGAACCGTACAGCAGGCTGCCACCGGAGAACACCGCTTGCCGGACGCCCGCCCCTGGATCGGGGTCCGAAACAATATAGGCCAGATGCGTGTGCGTATGGCCCGGCGTGGCCACCGGTTTGACGGAAAGCCTACCTACAGCGAACGCCTGCCCCGGAACAATCGGTTCATGTTGGAAAGCCACCTTGTCCGCGGCATTCACCAAGTAGCGGGCGTCGTGATCACGGGCAAGGATGAGGCCACCCGTGAGGTAGTCGTTGTGGAGGTGGGTCTCAGCGACATGCGTGATGGCAACCCCCGCAGCACGCGCTGCTGTTTCGACGCGGTCGGTATCACGCTGGGGGTCGATCACGAGCGCCACAGTGCCGTCATGAACGAGGTAGCTGCGGTCCCCCAGTGGGGTCGTTTCGACGACGACGACGTCCATGCGGAGAGTCTAACCCCGATAAAGAGCAACGCGGGGTCACTTAGCGCCCATTCCGATGCTCCGGATGGACCCTAAGTGACCTCGCGTTGCTCTGAGGCAGTAGAACTAGACCTGTGCGGCCACGCCGTCGCGGGAAATGTCCACCATGTCCTCACGCGGTACAACCTTGATTCGTTCGCGCTTGACCTCGACGCCGTGCGATGTACCTGCCTCGGAAGCGGCGGTACCCAAAGCAAGCTCGTGGGCATCCAGTGCCAGCCAGCCTTCCCAGCTGGTGAACTTCACGCCGCGGGCGTCCAGGAGTTCGACGACGGCGTCCGCCTCGGGAACTGCGGCGGATGGCAGGTTTTCGCGGTCCTCCAGGAGGTACGTGACCGTCTCCAGGGCGTCACCCTTGGTGTGGCCGATCAGGCCGATGGGGCCACGCTTGATCCAGCCCGTGGCGTACAGGCCAGGAACGTGCTCGCCGGAAGCGTCCAGCACGCGGCCGCCGTCGTTCGCGACGACCCCCCGCCTGTGGTCAAACTCGACGTCCGGCAGCGCGGAGCCGAAGTAGCCGATGGCACGATATACGGCCTGGACCGGGTAGTCGACGATCTCGCCGGTACCGCGTGCGTTGCCGGTGCCGTCCAGCTCGGTGCGCTCGAACTTGATCGCGGCAACCTTGCCCGGGGTCTCTGCGGAATCCACGATCTCCACCGGGCTGTGCAGGAAGTGCAGGTGCAGGCGGCGGGAGGCCTTGAGCTCGGAGAGGTCTTCGGGCTGCTCGGCGATCCAGTTGGTGAGGGTGCCCACCATGGTCTTGGTCTGGTTGTTCGTCTGGATCTGGCGGTCCGACTCGTCGTCGAACTCGAAGTCCTCCGCGTAGAGGATGATGTCCACGTCCTTGGAATGGGACAGTTCGCGGAGTTCCAGCGGGGTGAACTTCACCTGCGCCGGACCGCGCCGGCCGAAGACGTGGACGTCGGTGACCGGGGAAGCCTTGAGGCCGGCGTAGACGTTGTCCGGAATTTCAGTGACCAGGAGGTCGTCGGCGTGCTTGGAGAGGACACGGGCAACGTCCAAGGCCACATTGCCGTTGCCGAGCACGGCCACTGAGGTGGCTTCAAGCGGCCATTCGCGGGAAACGTCGGGGTGGCCGTCGTACCAAGAGACGAAGTCGGCGCCGCCGAAGGAGCCTTCAAGCTCGATGCCCGGGATGTTCAGGTCCGCGTCCTTGATGGCTCCGGTGGCGAAGATCACGGCGTCGTAGTGCGTGCGCAGGTCTTCGATGGAGATGTCCGTGCCGTAGTCGACGTTGCCGAAGAAGCGGATGTCGCCGCGGTCCAGGACCTTGTGCAGGGCGTTCACGATGCCCTTGATGCGGGGATGGTCCGGGGCAACGCCATAGCGGATCAGTCCGTAGGGAGCCGGGTACCGGTCGAAGAGGTCGATGCTGACAGTCAGCTCGCCGCTCTTGACGGCCTCGCTCTTGGTCAGGATGTCAGCTGCGTAGACGCCGGCCGGGCCGGAGCCGACGACGGCGACGCGCAGCGGACGTGCGGCGGTTCCTACGGTGGTGCTAGATGACACGGCTGTGTTCCTTTTCAGTGTGCAACGGGGCTAAGGGGTAACGACGCGGGGCTTGTTGGGGGTCAGGGTGCTGTAGTCAGCGGTCTTGAAATGTTCGGGGGCAAACGGGCTGACACGCACCACATCGCCGATCACAATCACGGCGGGATTTGCGACGCCGGTGGCTTCGGCTTGGTCGGCGATCGTCGCCAACGTGCCGATCGTGACGCGCTGTTCGGGCATGTAACCGTTCTCTACGATACCGACCGGCGTGTCCAAAGGCATTCCGGAGGCCGCGAGGGCAGCGGCGGATTCGCGGAGTTTGGCTACACCCATGAGCAGGATCACGGTGTGGTCGGGGCGGGCCGGGACCTCGGACAGTTCCTCGTGGCCGGTCACCACGCTGAAACCCTTTGCGAGTCCACGGTGCGTCACGGGAATGCCCGCTGCGGCCGGCACTGAGATCGCCGAGGTCACACCGGGAACAACTTCAACCTCGACGCCGTTCTGCCGGCAGAATTCGGCTTCCTCGCCGCCGCGGCCCAGGACGTAGGGGTCGCCGCCTTTGAGCCGCACCACGCGGTGGCCGGCAAGGGCTTCCTCCACCAGGATCCGGTTGATCTCCAGTTGCGGCACGGGGTGGTGGCCGGGGGTCTTGCCGACCTCGATCACGCGGACGTCCGGAGCAAGTTCCTGCAGCAAGTCGCGCGGCCCGAGGCGGTCCGCGACGACGACGTCGGCCTGGCCCAGCAGGCGACGGCCGCGGACAGTGATAAGTCCCGAGTCACCGGGACCGCCACCCACGAGCGCGACGCTTCCGGTGGACGCACGACGACGGCGGAGCGGGAGGTCTCCCGTTTCCAGCGCGGTGGCAACTGCGTCGCGCAGGGCCATGGCGCGGCGAGGGTCTCCCCCGGCGTTGATGGCGATCTTCACGTCGTCGACGACGGCGACGGCGGGCGTCCAGGCTGCCGACGATTCGTGGTCCGAGGCGTTGACGCACCAGATGCGCTGCGCCTCGGCGTCGGCGGCTACCTGGGCGTCCACAGCGGCGACGCCGGTGGCCGTCTGGACGAACCAGACGCCGTCGACGTCGGAGGAAAGGTAAGTGCGCGGCTCCCAGGTGAGCAGGCCGGAGGCGGCGAGTTCGCGGAGCGCGTCAGAGGCAACGGGGGCCACCACGGTCACCCGGGCGCCGGCATCGAGCAGCCCCTTGGCGCGTCGGGCAGCCACGGGTCCGCCGCCCACCACCAGCACCGGGCGGCCAAGCAGCCGCAGGGCTGTGGGGTAGATGTCCTGTATTGCCATGAAAAAACTGTAGGGCCGGGCCGTAACATGCTTCAAAGGTCCGGAAACACCAGTTCACGCTAGGTAACCCGGCGTCACATTACGCCTGCGGGGTGGGTGCCTCCCAGCCGATAGCGGGAGCGACGTATTTGGCGATGTTGCCCAGCAGCTTGGCGTTGTATTCCACCCCGAGCTGGTTGGGTACCGTGACCAGCACCGTGTCAGCAGCCTGGACTGCGGCGTCCTGCGCCAGATCCTCGGCCAAGGCGTCGGGAGCGCCGACGTAGCTTTTGCCGAACCGCGACAACGCACCGTCGAGCATGCCCACTTGGTCCCGGTTTTCCACCTGGGCGCGGAGCCCGAAATAGTGTTCGTCCTCGGCGTCCACCACGGGAATGATGCTGCGGCTGACTGAGACCCGCGGCTCAAAACCGTGTCCGGCTGCGGACCAGGCCTCCCGGAACATGCTGATCTGTTCGGCCTGAAGCTGGTCGAAGGGAACCCCGGTGTCCTCGGTGAGCAACGTGGAACTCATGAGGTTCATGCCTTGTTCCGCGGCCCACACGGCGGTTTTGCGGGTGCCGGCGCCCCACCAGATGCGTCGCGGCAGCCCGGACGACGTCGGCTGGATCGGCAGGAGCCCGCGTCCGCCGCCCATGAAGGAGGGATCGGCTTCGGCCACTCCGTGGCCCGCGATCGCGTGCCGGAATACGGCGGTGTGGCGGCGGGCCATCGCGGAGTCGTCCTCACCCTCGGCAGGCGCATAGCCAAAGTACCGGGCGCCGTGCAGGGCCGGCTCGGGCGAACCACGGCTGATGCCCAATTGGAGCCTGCCTTGGCTGATGAGGTCCGTGGCCGCGGCTTCTTCTGCCATGTACAGCGGGTTTTCGTAGCGCATGTCGATCACGCCCGTGCCCATCTCGATCATGCTGGTCCGGGCCGCGATGGCCGCCAACAAGGGGAACGGCGAGGCCTGCTGGCGCGCAAAGTGGTGCACCCGGAAGAAGGCGCCGTTGATGCCGAGTTCCTCCGCCGCAACCGCTAGGTCGATTCCTTGGAGCAAGGCGTCGCCGGCCGAAGGAGTGCGCGAGCCTTGGACTGGACCCCAATGGCCGAAGGAAAGAAAACCGATTCGTTTCATGCCCGCGTCAACCACGGGACAAGCCGGGGAATTCCTTAGCGCGTGTTCCCCGCGAGCAGGCCGCCAGTTAGCGCGTGCTGCCCGCGAGCAGGCCGCGGCGCAGCAGGAGGCGGCGCTCAATCGGGGCGAACACGACAAGTTCGATCAGGATGCCCACAAAGAGGATCGCCAGGATCGCGGACATGACCGTGGCCATATCGGACAAGGTGCGGCCCTGGTCCAGGAGCGAACCGAGTCCGAAGCCGATGGTGCCGCCCACCGCGATGATTTCGGCGGCCATGAGGGAGCGCCAGGAGAAAGCCCAGCCCTGCTTGAGGCCGCCGAGGTAGCCCGGAAGGGCCGCCGGCAGGACGATCTGCAGGGCCATCTGTAGTCGGGAGGCTCCAAGGACCTTGCCGACGCTCCGGTATTGCGGCGGGATCTGGTCCACGCCGGAAATCAGCCCGTTGATGATGGACGGGATGGCACCCATCAGGACGACGAAGTACACGGTGCCGTCCGAGAGCCCGAACCAAATGATTGCCGCTGGAACCCACGCCACCGACGGGAGGACCTGGAGCCCTGAAATGAGGGGTCCGAAGGCGCGGCGCAGCGGCTGCACCTGTGCGAGGAGCAGGCCCACCGGGGTGGCGACGGCGACGCTGATGAGGAAGCCGATCACGCCGCGCTGAAGGGAGGTCCAGACGGCTTCCTGGGCTTTGCCTTCGGCCCAGAGGGAACCGAACTGGCTCAGGACGTCGAGCGGTCCGGGAACCTGGTCGCGGCGCTTGAAACCGAGGGAGACATAGAACTGCCACGCCAGGATGAGGACCAGAAGTGCCGCAATCGGGAGGATGATCCGGGTCCAGTCGATGTGCGCCTTGCGGTGGGCATCCGACTGCAGCTTGTCCAGGCCGGCCTCGAGGTCACGGAGTTCGTCCGGGTTTCCCTTCAGGGACGGCGAGGTGATGTGGCGGGACTGTGGAGCTTGCTCGGCGGTGTCTCCTTCGGCAAGCCGGGTCTCTTGTTCAATTGGCATGGCGGCGGATCTCCTCGCGCAGGCGGCGGGTAATGGTTCCAGTCAGTTCCCCGGCACGGCCGGCGTCGGTCCGGTGTTCCTCGGTGACGTTCCACTCGGCCACGACCCGCCCCGGACGGGAGGACAGCAGCAGGACCCGCTGGCCGAGCCTGACGGCTTCGCGCACGTTGTGCGTCACGAACACGATGGTGCGGCCCGTTTCCTTCCAGATCCGCTCAAGCTCATCGTGCAGAAGGTCGCGCGTGATGGCGTCGAGGGCAGCGAACGGTTCGTCCATGAGCAACAACTGCCGGTCCTGGGCCAAGGCGCGGGCGAGTGCGACGCGTTGCCGCATGCCGCCGGAGAGTTCGTGCGGGCGTTTGTCCCCCGCGCCACCCAAATGGACGAGGTCCAACAGCTCGCCCGCACGGGCAGCACGCGACGCCTTGCTCTGGCTGCCGGACTTGTCGGCGAGCTTCAGCGCGAGTTCGATGTTGCCACGAGCAGTGAGCCACGGGAACAGCGCTGAATCCTGGAACATGAAGGCGGCGCCGTCGCTGGGCACCTCCAAAGCGCCCGACGTCGGCTCGTCCAGCCCCGCGAGGATGTTCAGCAGGGTGGATTTGCCGCAGCCGGACGCACCGAGCAGGGCGACGAACTCGCCTTGCTGGATGGTGGCGTTGACGTCGTCCAGCACCGGGGCGCCGTCGCCGAAGCGTTTACCCAGGTGTTCCAGTACGACTGGCATGGTCCCGTCCTTCGTTCGTTGCTTGTTGTTTCCCAACTAGCTCGCAGTTGTTGTCGTTATGAGCCGTCAAAACGACAACTAATGCGAGCTAGTTGGGCCGGTCGGTTCAGTCTTGGCCCAGTCCTGCGGCCGAGGTCTTCTGCCCGGTCACGCTGTTGAGGGCGCGGAGGTCGAAGATGCCGTTGATGTCGGCCGGTTTGGTGATGCCGGCGTCGACGCCGTCCTGAAGCAGCTTCTTGTAGGTCCCGGCGAGCGGGTCCACGGTGAAGGTGATGTTCTTCAGGGAGCGGTCGATGACGTCGGCCGGCAGCGTGCTGCCCGCGGTCGCCTTCAGCGCGGCGTTGATCGCGGTGGCCTTGTCGGCCGCCGAAGCGCTGTTGAGCCAGTTGACGGAGGCTTCGTGGCCCTGGAGCAATGCGGTCACGGTCTGCGGGTGTTCGGCAGCGAACTTCTTGCTCACGATCAGGATCGTGGTGGGGAACGCACCCTTGTCCCACAGATCCTTCTCGTCCACCAGGACCTTGCCGCCGGCCTGGAGCACCAGACGCGAGGCCCACGGCTCAGGCAACCACGCGCCGTCGAGCTTTCCGTCTTGGAAGAGCTTGAGGGTCTGGGCGTTGTCCGTCGGGTTGATGGCGACGTCGCCGCCGCCGTTCGGGTTGGTCTTCAGGCCCTGCTTGCCCAGCCAGGCGCGCAGTGCCACGTCCTGGGTGCCGCCGAGCTGCGGGGAGGCCAGGGTCTTGCCCTTGAGGTCCGCGGCAGTGTTGATGCCTGGCTTGACTACCAGCTGCGCGCCGCCGGAGGCTGCGCCCGCGATGATGCTGATGGACGCGCCCTTGCTCTGGACGAAGGAGTTGATGGCCGGGTTCGGGCCAAGGTAGGCGGCGTCGATCGCGCCGGCGTTCAGGGCCTCAACCGCGGCGGGCCCTGCGTTGAAGATCTGGGTGGTGAGCTTGGTGCTGCCCAGCTTGCCGGCGATGATGCCCTTGCTCACGCCGACGAGTGCGGGGGCGTGGGTGACGTTGCCGAAGTAGCCCAGCTTGAGTTCCGCGGCGGGCGTCGTTGCAGCCGCGGCCTGGGTTTCGTTGTTCTTCGCGACAACCGATGCGACGGCGGCGCCGGCACCGATCAGCAGGACGAGCCCGACGGCGATGCCGATCTCGAGCGTGCGGCGGCGCTTGGGCTTGCTGGTTTCGCCGGCGACGATGCGCGTGGTTCCCGGGTTCGAGCCGGGCGGCGTGGGTTCTGGGGTGTTTGACATGGGGAAATCCTTGGGATGCGTTGCGGAAGGGGCAGAGCGTGTATCAGGCCCTGCGACATCGCCCCGAACGGGCGGGCAAGGACCAATCCGATGAGGTCATGGATTCACCATAGGGACTGTCATATTTGCCGTTCAACGACCCGGAAACCCGGGGTCACGCACGTTCATGCGGCGTCACAATTCGGCTCGCCCCAATGCAAAAAACCGCAGCTTGTTTCCCACCCCAAGCCTTGAAGGCCGGGTTTGGGAAACAAGCTGCGGTTCCGGTCATCGAGAACGTCAGATGACGTAACGTTCGTCCTCATGGTCGCCCGGGTGGTCCTTCACCAAGCCGGCCGCGAGCGTGTTGCCGTCCACGGGATCGATCACCAGGAACGCGCCCGTGCGGCGGTGGTGCAGGTAGTTCTCCAAGGGCAACGGCGCGGCCAGTCGAAGCTGGGCGTTACCGATGTCGTTCAGCTCAAGGCTGGAAGCAGCCTCGACGTTGAACGTGGCCAGGTCCAGCTTGCCCGTCACATTGCGGACCAACGCCTGGACGGTGCGGGTCCCGTGCTTCACGAGCACCTTGGCACCTTCGCGCAACGGCTTCGGCGAAAGCCAGCACAGCGCGGCGTACAGGTCGGCCGAGCTCTCGCGCACCGTCCCTGCTGCGGCAATGGTGTCACCGCGGGCGATGTCGATTTCATCGGCCAGGCGGATCGCCACGGACTGCGGAGCAGTGGCCTCGGCGAGCTCGCTGCCGGCGAAGTCGATCCCGGTCACGGTGGTGATCCTGGGCTCGTGGCCCGGGCTCAGGACAGTGACCTTGTCGCCAAGCTTCACGGTCCCCTCCGTGATCTGGCCGGCGTAGGCGCGGTAGTCGCGGTACGCCTCGACGTCGAGCCCTGCGGCGACGGCGTCGGGAGCCAGCGCGCCCTGCGGGCGGATGACCAGCTGGACCGGGAAGCGGAAGCTCTCCAGGTGGCTTTCGAGCTCATCGGCGGCCGGAAGGGTTTCCAGGACTTCGAGCAGGGCCGGGCCGCTGTACCAGGGGGTGCGGTCCGAGCGGTCCACGACGTTGTCGCCGTCGAGCGCCGATACCGGGATGACCGCGACGTCGGCAATCCCATCGCTGCCCAAGCCAAGCTCGCGGGCAACCTTCTGCACGTCCGTCTCGATCTCGCGGAAGACCGACTCGCTGAAGTCCACGAGGTCGATCTTGTTCACGGCGACGATTACGTGCGCCACGCGCAGCAACTGCAGCACCGACAAGTGGCGGCGGGTCTGCTCCAGGACTCCCTTGCGGGCGTCAATGAGTACGACGACGGCATCCGCAGTGGATGCGCCCGTCACCGTGTTCTTGGTGTACTGAACGTGGCCGGGGCAGTCCGCGAGGATGAAGCTGCGGCGGTCGGTGGCGAAGTAGCGGTAGGCGACATCGATGGTGATGCCCTGTTCCCGTTCGGCGCGAAGGCCGTCGGTCAGGAGGGCAAGGTCAATGGCCTGGCTGCCGGTGGCGCCGGCTCCGCCGAAGCCACGGTCCGCCGAGGTGCGGGCGACGGCGTCGAGCTGGTCCGCGAGGATCGCCTTGGAATCGTGAAGGAGGCGGCCCACCAGGGTGGACTTGCCGTCGTCGACGGATCCAGCGGTGGCGAAGCGGAACAGCGTGGATTCGCGCAGGCCGGTCTCCAGGAGTGCGGTTTCGGTGCTCATTAGAAGTAGCCGTCCTTCTTGCGGTCTTCCATGGCTGCCTCGGAGATGCGGTCATCTGCGCGGGTGGCGCCACGTTCGGTGAGTGTGGATGCGGCAACTTCAACGACGACGTCGGCAACCGTGCGGGCGTCGGAAACGACCGCGCCGGTGCAGGACATGTCGCCCACAGTGCGGTAGCGGACTAGCTTGGTGACGACTTCCTCGTGCGGAAGCGGCATGGAAACCTCGCCGACTGCGCGCCACATGCCGTCGCGTTCGTAGACCTCGCGCTCGTGGGCGTAGTACAGGCCGGGCAGCTCAATGCCTTCGCGCTCGATGTAGCGCCACACGTCCAGCTCGGTCCAGTTGCTGATGGGAAACGCCCGGACGTGCTGGCCCACGGTGTGGCGGCCGTTGTACAGGTTCCACAGTTCGGGGCGCTGGTTACGGGGGTCCCACTGGCCGAACTCGTCGCGCAGGCTCAGGATGCGCTCCTTGGCACGGGCCTTGTCCTCGTCGCGACGTCCGCCGCCGAAAACGGCGTCGAACTTGTTGCGCTGGATGGCGTCCAGGAGCGGCACGGTCTGCAGCGGGTTGCGGGTACCATCGGCACGCTCGGCAAGTTCGCCACGGTCGATGAACTCCTGCACGGAACCCACCACGAGCTTCAGGCCCAGGCGCTCCACCGTGCGGTCGCGGAAGTCGATGACCTCGGGGAAGTTATGGCCGGTGTCCACGTGCAGCACGGGGAACGGAACCTTGCCAGGCCAGAACGCCTTGGTGGCCAGGTGCAGCATGACCACGGAATCCTTGCCGCCGGAGAACAGCAGCGCAGGCTTCTCGAACTCGGCAACAACCTCGCGGATGATATGGATGGCCTCGGACTCGAGGGTGTCCAAAGACGAGAGGCGGGCCGACCGCAGAGCCTGGGCGGCAGTCGGCGTCTCCACAAGGTCCTTTTCCAGCACTGACAGCTCCGTGTCCTCGTTGGTTGTGTAGATGCTCATACGTGTAGTCCGCATTCTGTCTTGTCGGTTCCTGCCCAGCGGCCGGAGCGGGGGTCCGCTCCCGGGGCCACTTTGCGGGTGCAGGGCTGGCATCCGATGGACGGGTATCCCTGGCTCAGGAGGGGGTTGACGGGAAGGATGTTGTCTTCGGAGTACTGGACCAACTGGTCAAAGCTCCAGTCCGCCATCGGGTTGACCTTGACCAATCCGTTGGCCTCGTCCCAGCTGATCAGCGGGGTGTTGGTCCGGGTGGGGGCCTCGTCGCGGCGGACTCCGGTGAACCAGACTTCGTAGCCGGCGAGGGTCCGGCGCAGCGGCTGGACCTTGCGGAGCGCGCAGCACTGGGCGGCGTCGCGGGCAAACAGGTCCTTGCCGAGGAGGCGGTCCTGCTGCTCCACGGTGTTCTCGGGGAGCACGTCCACGATGTTCACGCGCAGGTTCGCGGCGACTTCGTCCCGCGTGGCATGGGTTTCCGGGAAGTGGTAACCGGTCTCCAGGAACAGGACGTCGACGCCGGGAAACTGGTCCGCGACGAGGGCCGGCAGCACGGCGTCCGCCATGGAGCAGGCCACGGCGACGGCGGGCAGTTCGAAGTTGCGGGCAACCCAGGCGATGACGTCGCGGGCGGGCGCATTCCAACCGAGCTCGGCGGCACCGGATTCGGCCAGGGCCTTGAGTTCGTCGTGGGAACGCTGGCAGGGCCCACGGCCACCGGGGTCCCCGGCCGAGCTTGCGAGGTTGGGGAGTGGCTGGGGATTGGTCACTGGAGATCTCCTTCATCTGCGGAGTGCGCCCATTCGGCGAAGGTCTGGCCTTCGGCGCGGTCGGCCACGAACTTCCGGACTACCCGCTCTACGTAATCGGGCAGGTCCTCGACGTAAACCTTGAGGCCGCGCACGGTGCGTCCGAGGCCTGCTTCTTCGCGGTTGGACGAAGCCAGCCCGCCGCCCAGGTGAACCTGGAAGCCCGGGGTGGGGTCGCCGTCGGGCGTTGGCAGCATCATGCCCTTGAGCCCGATGTCCGCGGTCTGGATGCGGGCGCAGGAGTTGGGGCAGCCGTTGATGTGCAGGGACAATGCCTGGGGCAACTGGCCGCTGTCCGCGAGGTCGGCCAGGCGGCGTTCCAGCTCGGCGACGGCGGTGGCTGCCGTGACCTTGGTTTCCACGATGGCGAGCTTGCAGAATTCGATGCCGGTGCAGGCGATGGTGCCGCGGCGGAACACGGACGGGCGGGCGGAGAGGCCTAGGGTGTCCAGTTCGGCGACGAGCGGTTCCACCTGCTCCTTGGCGACGTCCAGCACAACGATCTTCTGGTGCGGCGTGGTGCGCAGGCGGAAGGAGCCGCGGGCTTCGAGGGTGTCCGCGAGCTTCACGAGTTGGCTTCCGGAGAGACGACCGGCCAATGGTGTGGCTCCGATGAAGAACTTGCCGTCCTTCTGCTCGTGGATGCCGACGTGGTCGCCCGGGGTCGAGGGCTTGGGCGCTGCGGGGCCGTCGGAAAGCTTGAAGCCGAGGTATTCGTCCTCAAGGATCTGGCGGAACTTTTCGGGACCCCAGTCGGCCATGAGGAACTTCAGGCGTGCCTTGGTGCGCATCCGGCGGTAACCGTAGTCGCGGAAGATACTGGTGACGCCGAGCCACACTTCGGCGGCTTGCTCAGGCTTCACGAACGCGCCGAGGCGCTTGGCGAGCATCGGGTTGGTGGACAGCGCGCCGCCTACCCAGAGGTCATAGCCGACGCCGAGTTCGGGGTGGACCATGCCGACCAGGCCGAAGTCGTTGATCTCGTGGACCACGTCCTGCGAGGGGTGGCCGGTAATGGCGGTCTTGTATTTGCGCGGCAGGTTGGCGAGCTCGGGGTCGCCGATGAAGCGCTCCGCGAGTTCGTGGATCAGCGGCGTAGGGTCGATGATCTCGTCCTTGGCGATGCCGGCAACCGGGGAGCCCAGGATGACACGCGGCACGTCGCCGCAGGCCTCGGTGGTGGACAGGCCGACTGATTCGAGGCGGCGCCAGATTTCGGGCACGTCCTCCACCCGGATCCAGTGCAGCTGGATGTTCTGGCGGTCCGTCAGGTCGGCGCTGCCGCGGGCGAAGTCCACGGAGATCTGGCCGATGACGCGTAGTTGCTCGGTGGTGAGCGCACCGCCGTCGATCCTCACGCGGAGCATGAAGTACTTGTCCTCGAGCTCGTGCGGCTCAAGCGTGGCGGTCTTGCCGCCGTCGATCCCGGGCTTGCGCTGGGTGTAGAGGCCCCACCAGCGGAAACGGCCGTGGAGGTCCGTGCCGTCGATCGAGTCGAAGCCGTGCTTGGAGTAGACAGACTCGATACGCTCGCGGACGTTGAGCCCGTTGTCTTCCTGCTTCCAGGTTTCGTTGGCGTTGAGCGGCGCAGTGCCGTCAACCTTCCACTGGCCATGGGGTTTAGCGGCAGGACGGGCGGTGCGGGCCGGGCGCTTGGGTGCAGCCTCGTCCGCAGACGCTCCGGCTAGAGCTGTATCAGTCATGCATCGACTGTAGGGCTGGCCAGAGAGGCGTAACAAAGGTCCGGGAAACGGAAAGTCACCTAGGGAAACATTTCGTCACGAACCGCCGTCGGGCCTTGTTCAGCTGGCCGCGCTGTGCATTCGACATGCCCGCTCAGGAGCGAGCGGCAACCGCCGCGTCGTAGCGTTCCAAGGCGATCTCCGCGAGCACCGGAGAGGGCAGCAGCGGTGCCGTCACGACGTCGGCGCCGGCCTTGGACAGCTGGTCGTGGAAGTAGCCCGTGGCCAGCAGATACGAGGAGACCACCACCCGGCCGCCGTCGTCGGTGACTTCCGCGCCGGTAAATTCCGCGCCGGTGAGTTCGGCGCGCAGGGCCGCGACGCCGTCGGGCACGTTCGGCTCGGCACTCGCGCCATAGGCGACGCGCACCTTGTTCGGCAGCAACTCGGCGAGCTGGCGCGCCTGCTCTTCCGAATCGACGGAACCGTCCGGCAGCGACGAGCCCGCGGCGGCGAGCAGGACGCCGTCGCCCTCGCCGAGGCCGGCGGCGCGCAACCGTGCAGCGAGCAGCTCCGCGAGCCGCGGGTCCGGCCCCAGCGGCGGCGCGGCGGTCACCTCGGGGCGGGACTTGATCGCCTTGGGGATGTCCACCTTGACGTGGTAGCCGGTGCTGAGCAGCAAGGGAACGACGACGGCGGGCGTGCCTTCCGGGAGCCCGGCCACCACGCCGCCCAACTCGGGCTCCTGGACGTCTACGTAGGCCTCGACGACGGTCAGGCCGGGGCGCAAGGCCTCAATCTCGGCCATGACCTGGCGGATAGCGGCCTGCCCTTCGACGTTCCGGGTTCCATGGGCGCACGCGATCAAGACGGGGCTGTTCATGCGTGCAAGCGTAACGTTGGGCGAGCATGATCGCCCGTCTGTGAACGAAGAATGGAGCTGCATTTGTTCACTTTTGACCTTGCGCTGGTATGGCTGGATCTGGCCGGCGTCTTCTTTTTCGCCGTGTCCGGATCCTTGCTCGCGGCCAAGAAGCAGTTCGACATCATCGGCTCGCTCCTCTTGGCTTCGCTGGTCGGCCTGGGCGGCGGCGTCATCCGAGACATCGTCATCAATGCCGGCCCGCCCGCGGCGTTCACCAACCCGGTGTACCTGCTGCCACCCTTGTTGGCCGCGGGGCTGGTGTACTTCCTGTTTTCGAGCATCCAGCGCTTCACGTCCCTCTTGACACTGTTCGACGCCGGCGGGCTGGCCTTGTTCTGCATCACGGGGACGCTCAAGGCACTGGCCTCTGGGATGAATCCGGTGGCTGCAATCTTGTTGGGAGTCACCACGGCTGTGGGTGGCGGCTTGCTCCGCGACATTACGGCCAACGAAATTCCCACCCTCTTCAATGCCCGGGATCTTTACGCCCTGCCGGCCTTCACGGGGGCAGCCCTGACCGCGCTGTTCTGGAACATCGGAGCTTTCACCGGGGTTACAGCCGGGGTCATTGCCGCCTGGGTTTTCGCCTTCCGGGTGGTGGCTTGGCGGCGCGGTTGGCGGGTGCCCCTCGCGGTCCGGGGATGGCACCGCGCCGGGGTGTCCTCGGGCGCCGATTCACGTGGCCGCGATTAGCTAGGATGGGAGCATGACTGACATGTTCCTCGAGAAGTTCCGCGCGCTTGTACCGAAGTATCTCGAGGACGAATGGCAGGAAGAAGACGGGCTGTCCGCCGCTGAGCTGGACGAGGCCCTGTCCGCCCACTCGTTCACCATTCCCATGGTCCTGCGGGAGTTCTACCTCGCGATCGGTGGCTGCGAGGATCTCATGGAGGCGTACCACTACTTCTGGGACCCCGAAGAGCTCGAAGTGGACGACGAAGGTTTCCTCATGTTCCTGGAGGACGAGGAAGAGCAGTTCACCTGGGGCTTCCGCGTAGGCGACCTCGGCGTCCCCGATCCCATCGTGTGGCGCCGCAACAACGCCCGCGGCCAGTGGAAATCCGAAGAAGGCACGTTCTCCGAGTTCGTGTTCGACATGTTCGACTGGGCCTTCAGCGACGAAGACTAGGGTTTTTGGGGGGGCTTTAGTGGGCGCCGCGCCTTCCTGACCCTCTTTGAATTTCGAGGAGCCGTGACACACCTGGATCAGGGTGTGTCGCGGCTTTTTTCGTGCCAAAGAAGGTCAGGACGGTCCGCGCTTTGGTGGAGTCTGCTGCTGGATTACGACGGCGGCACCCACCCGGGCGCGTATCTTGCGGGGGCGAAGCGGCCGACTTCCCGGTGCCGCAACACGGTCAAGACCTCGTTGACCATCTCTTCAGGACGGTGGACCACGTCCTGGTAGAAGTAGTGCAACGACAAGAGCCCACCCTTCACACTGGCGTTGTCCCGGTACCGGTCCTTCTTGACCTGCCGCGGCTCCAGATGCGTATGGCCGTCGAGTTCCACTACAAGGCACTCGTTGATCAAGCAGTCCACCTCCCCCACCCCCGCCAGTTCCACATGCATCCGGACCCGGAGACCCGCCCGGACAAAGTGCGTGTGTGCGAGCACTTCCAGCAAGGAATCAGCCCTGGGCAGCACAAGATCCAGCGCAGCCCTCGCTGCTCCGTTGCGGTTGCCTTGCAGTTTCGTCTTAAGGAAGTCTGCGGTGATCAACCCGCGGCTAACTGCGGACTGGACAATTACCAAGGATTCCAGTTCGGGTCGGCATCTCAGGGCGTGGATAAGGACATCAGCTAGGCCGGCCACAGGAAGGTACGGATGCCCCGGATGGCTACATCGGGCATGGTCCACCACACCGTCCCGGACTAGGCCGCTACCGCAGCTGAGATGGATGGCCTCGGGTTTCCGGGAACTCCCCAGTCCTTGGACGCCTCCTGGCTCCTGCAGCTGCCACAAATTGTAGAAACGAACAGCCGAAACGCAGGTCAAGACGCCATTCGCCGCTAGCGCAGCAACGATGCCTGGATCGGCGCCCTCAATCGTGTAGATCCCACGGCGCAACAAGTTGAGCGTTCCGTTGCGGAGCCCTTGGGCCAACGCCGACTTGGGAAAGCCCGCTCTAAGCAGTTGCGCAGTCCGGGCCGCACCGCCCCGCCTCTGGAGGAATTGCACTATATCCATGTGGCCACTCCAGCAGCATCGCTCAGGCGACAGTAGCTCCGGGTTCCCCTATGTGGACAACTTTGCTGGCCCTTCCTGACCTTCTTTGGGTCCATAAACTGCCGGACACACCCCTTCTCAGGCGTGTCGGGGCCATTTTGAATTCAAAGAAGGTCAGGACGGCGCGCAGAATTTCCCCGAAAACTCCGAAAAACCCTTTGACCGGGAAAGTTGCACCCGTGACAAAGTTGTCATATGCTGTAACCGGATTCACTAAATGCCTCCGGTGGATCTGATGCGAACGGAGATTATGGTCCCGGTTCGTTGCAGTGCGTGACTCGTAGCGTTGCAAGGAACCGGGGCCATTGCATTTAAGCCCAGCCCCCGCGCGCCCCACCCAACTAGCTCGCAGTTGTTGTCGTTATAACGGCTCAAAACGACAACAACTGCGAGTCAGTTGGGTCTGCGACGAAGGAAAAGGGGCGAGAACGACGGCACCCTCTGCAGGGCTGCCCACGCCGCCAAGACTCAGCTGGCGCGCTCCACCACAGCGTGTGCGAAGTTGGTCAGCGACTCCTTGACCACGCCTTCGGGCAACGGCTTCAAGGCTTCGATGGCTTCAGCGGACCATTGGCGCGCGATCACCCAGGATTCCGCGGTGACAGGATGCTCGCGGAGCCCCGCGACGGCCAGGGCCAGGGCTTCATCGGAGGACAGGTCGCCGTCAACCAGCTTCAAGAGTTCGACGGCGGAGTGATCACCGTTGTCGGCGGCCTTGCGGAGCAGGAGGACGGGCAGCGTGGGAACGCCTTCCCGGAGGTCTGTGCCCGGAGACTTGCCGGACTTGACCTTGACGCCGGTCACGTCGATGACGTCATCGGCTAGTTGGAAGGCCACGCCGACCTTCTCGCCGTACTCCACGAGCACGTCTTCGAAGGCTTCGTCGGCGCCGGCAAAGATGGCACCCAGCTGGCCCGAGGCGGCAACCAGGGAACCGGTCTTGTCGGCGATGACGGAGAGGTAGTGCTCCACCGCGTCCTCGCCTTCGCGCGGGCCCACGGTTTCGTGCAGTTGCCCGAGGCACAAGCGTTCGAAGGTGCGGGCCTGGATTCCCAGGGCACGCGAACCGAGCTCTGACACCAGGATCGAGGCGCGGGCAAAGATCAGGTCACCCGTGAGGATGGCTACCGAGTTGCCCCAGACTTCGTGCGCCGTGGGGGCACCGCGGCGGTAGGGCGCGGAGTCCATCACGTCGTCGTGATAGAGGGTGGCGAGGTGGGTCAGTTCAACCACGACGGCGGCCTGGACCACTTCCGGACGGGAGGCGTCACCGAGGTGGGCACACAAGAGGGTCAGCAGCGGGCGGATGCGTTTGCCGCCGGCTTCCACCAGGTGACGCGACGTTGCGTCAGCCAGGGGATCCGAGTTGGCGATTGCTTCGCGGAGCTTCTTTTCCACGCGGGCAAGGTTGGTGGTGATGGCAGGACCCAGCTCCACGTCCTTGGCGATAGCCGCAAAACCGGCAGGAAGCTGCAGGCCGGTGGCGATCGCGGTGGTGGTGGGAGCGGGTTCGACAGCGTCCGGCAGGCCGTGCCCGGCGTGCGTCCAGCTGTGTTCGGCAGAGTGAGTCACGGGTTAACCCTAACTTTTCGCGGAGGAAAGCGTTGATTCGGTGCCGGTACGGGTGGAAGCGGCGGTGGACGTGGTGTTGGAGGTGGCCGGGACAAGCATCTCGAGGACGCGGATGGCGCGGTCCTCGAAACCCTTGGCGGACGTATCCGTGAGGTTGGCGAGCATCCGCACCACAAAGCGCATGAGAACCGGAATGGGCATGCCGGTCCGTAGTGCGAGTTTCATGACGGCGGGCTTACCAATGAGGGCGGCAAAGACACGGCCCAGGGTGAAGTGTGAACCCCACTGGTCCCGCACGTAGTCCGCGTACCGCGAAAGGTGCGCGTCGGCGTCGTTGGCTGTCCACCGGGCTGAACGCGAGCGGACGGACGCATCAACAAGAAACTCGGCCGCAAAGCGGGCGGACTCCATGGCGTAGGAAATACCCTCGCCGTTGAACGGGGAAACCATCCCGCCGGCGTCGCCCAGGAGCATGAGCCCCGGCGAGTAGTGCGGCGTGCGGTTGAAGCCCATCGGCAGCGCGGCGCCGCGGATCTCCCCCACTTGGTTTTCGGGCGTGAAACCCCACTCGGACGGCATGCCGGCGGTCCATTCGCGCAGGACCTGCTTGTAGTCGAGCTTGCCGAATTCCTTGGAGGAGTTCAGGATGCCCAGGCCGACGTTGGACGTGCCGTCCCCGACGCCGAAAACCCAGCCGTAACCGGGCAGCGGCTTTCCGGACTTGCCCGGAAGCTCAAGCCAGCCTTCCATCCAGTCGTCGTCGTGTCGGGGCGAGGTGAAGTAGGTGCGCACGGCGACGCCGAGCGGACGGTCGTCGCGCTTGTGCATACCGAGCGAAACCGCGGTGCGGGTCGAGTTGCCGTCGGCGGCGAGCACGACGTCGGCATGGAAGTCGCGCGTTTCGCCCGTCTTGCGTCCGGACTCGTCGAGCAGCGCGGCGCGCGCGCCGATCACCCGCCCGGCGTCGTCGCGCAGTGCTTCGGTGACGCTGTGGCGTTCAAGGACGACGGCGCCGGCCGACTGGGCGTGCTGGGCCAGTTCCTCGTCGAATCCGAGGCGCGTGCGGATGAGTCCGTAGGTGGGAAAGTCGGCGACCTCGGGCCACGGCAATTCAATGGTGCGGCCGCCGGCGATGAGCCTGAGCCCCTTGTTGCGGCGCCACCCCTCGTCCTCGGCATGCGGGAGGCCGAGCTTCTGGATTTCGCGTACGGCGCGCGGAGTGAGGCCGTCGCCGCAGACTTTCTCACGCGGGAAGCTGGTCTTTTCCAGCACGGTCACGGAAATGCCCGCCCGGGCAAGGTAGTACGCGGCGGTGGACCCGGCTGGCCCTGCGCCGACTATCAGTACGTTCACAGCGTCCTTGTTAATAGGCCGGTTAGCGGGACTGATCGCCGGCTTGGCGGCGCGGCTTGATCTGGCGGCGCAGCTTGGCCACGGGAACGCTTTCCCGGTGTTCGGCTCCGGGCTTCTGGGCGCGGTGCACCGCTACGATGCCGCCGCTCAGGTTGCGGTAGTTGACGTCGGTCCAGCCGGCTTCCTGCAACCACGCGGCCAGGTGGTCCTGATCCGGCCAGGCGCGGATGGACTCGGCGAGGTACACGTAGGCGTCCGGGTTGGAGGAGACCTTGGTGGCGATGGCAGGCAGTGCGCGCATGAGGTATTCGGTGTACATGGTCCGCCAAAGGGGCACGACCGGGGCGGAGAATTCCGCGATGACCAGGCGGCCGCCCGGCTTGGTGACTCGGAACATCTCAGCGAGGGCCTTGTGTGGTTCGTTGACGTTGCGCAGGCCGAAGGAAATGGTGCACGCGTCGAAGGAGTTGTCCGCGAAGGGCAGCTTGGTGGCGTCCCCGGCAACGAAGTTGATGTCCGGACGGCGGCGCTTGCCCACCTTCAGCATTCCCAACGAGAAGTCGCAGGCCACGACGTCCACTCCGGCGTCCGCGTACGGTTCGCTGGACGTACCGGTACCGGCAGCCAGATCCAGGACCTTTTGGCCTACCCGAACATCCATCGCATCCACGACGACGCGGCGCCAACGCCGGGTCTGCCCCATGGACAGGACATCGTTGACGACATCGTATTTGGGGGCGACATCGTCAAACATCGTCGCAACTTCGTCCGGACGCTTTTCCAAGGATGCTCGGTTCACCCTGCAATTGTCTCAGACAAATATGGGAAGAACTTTCGGGCACTCCGATCCAGGCCCGGTTCGCGCGCCGGGTTCCCGTTCCAGGTTCCGTTCCGGCCAGCGCGGCTACCGTTGCGCGCGGGAGTAATGTTGTTCCATCATGACGAGTACGCTCCGCACCTTGACAGTCCCCCTCGATGTAGATTCATCCTCCGGGGGACTGCCGTCATTTCTGGTCCGGGACGATGTCCTGTGCTGGTCCCGCCGAGAGAACGGGCTGGTGGGGTTTGGCGAACTCGCGCGCTTCACCGCTTCCGGGCCCGATCGCTTCCTCGAGGCCGACATCTGGTGGCGCCACCTCGTCATCGAGGCCGACGTCACGGATCCCCTTGAGCTCCCCGGCACCGGCCCAGTGGCCTTTGGCTC
Source organism: Arthrobacter sp. efr-133-TYG-120 (assembly GCF_030209785.1). Classification (NCBI taxonomy): domain Bacteria; kingdom Bacillati; phylum Actinomycetota; class Actinomycetes; order Micrococcales; family Micrococcaceae; genus Arthrobacter; species Arthrobacter sp. efr-133-TYG-120. The sequence continues at coordinate 42,971 of NZ_JARVRI010000029.1, read as the reverse complement.
CTTTGCCTTCTCCAAGACGTCCGACTTTGAGTCCCGCTTGATCCTTCCTGAAATCGTTGTCGGTATCCGGGATGGGCAGTCCTGGCTCACGCAGCTGACGCTCGACGACGTCGAACTCACCGAGGCGGGAGCGCTCGCCACCCTCGCGGGTTGGCTCAGCGGCGAGTCAGCGCAACGCGAGTCAGCGGCCGGTGAGCTTACGGCGGCAGGAGGCTCCGGCGTCGGGCACCCAACTAGCTCGCAGTTGTTGTCGTTTAGAGGGCTCAAAACGACAACAAGTGCGAGCCAGTTGGGCGACGGGAAGGTGACGCTGGAGAGCGGTTCACTGAGCGAGGCCGCCTGGAAGCAGGCTGTCGCCGAGGGCGTGGCGGAAATCCGCACCGGAAAGCTGGAGAAGCTGGTCCTCGCGCGCGACGTCGTGGCGACGCTGCCCGACGGCGTCAACGCCGCCAAAGTGCTCCAGCAGCTGGCCAGCCGTTACCGCGAATGCTGGACCTACGGCGTCGACGGCTTGGTGGGCGCGACGCCGGAAATGCTCATCCAGGTGGAGGGCCGCACAGCGCAGGCGCGGGTCCTGGCCGGGACGCTGGACCGTCGCGACGCCGAGGGCGTAGACGGCACCCCTATGGAATACGCCGAACGCGTGCTGGCCGGTTCGGAGAAACAGCGGCACGAGCACGAGATCGCCATCCAGTCGCTGACCACCCAGCTCGCGCCCTTCTCCGAGGCAATGAACGCCCACAGCGAACCGTTCATCCTGGAACTGCCCAATGTGTGGCACTTGGCATCGGATGTGAAGGCCGAGCTCGCCGATATCGAGGGACATGTCCCTACGTGCCTTGCGCTGATCAACGCCCTCCACCCCACGGCTGCCGTGTGTGGCACACCTACTCTGGTTGCCGGGGAACTGATCCGGGAGCTTGAGCACATGGATCGCGGACCGTACGCCGGACCGGTCGGATGGCTCGACGCCGCGGGGAACGGCGAGTGGGGCATCGCACTGCGCGGCGCGATCATCGAGAGTCCTACCACCGTGCGCCTCTATGCGGGCTGCGGGATCGTGGAAGGCTCCGTTCCCGACGCCGAACTTGCCGAGACCTGGGCAAAATTCCGGCCGATGCTCGAGTCGCTGGGGATCAGCAACTAAGCCTCAAACCCGAGGATTCCGTTCGAAACCTACCCTCCCAACTGTCTGGGGTGCGAGACAATAGCCACGTTGGGGGTCTTGATTTTTTACTTGGTAGGTTATCCAATAGTAAAACTTAGTTTTCTGTGACGCACATCTCATGTTCGGCGCTACACTATGAACCGATTAGTTTCGCATCCACTGCAAAAAAAGGTAAGAAAATGCAGAAATTCCGTTCGCTCCCGGTCAGTTCGACGCTCAAGGCTGCAACCATCATCGCAATCGGCGCCTTGGCACTGACTGCCTGCACCAACGCCTCAGAGGCCGGCCCGTCGAGCGCCGCCTCGCCTTCCGGCAGTGCCAATGCAAGCTTTGACCCCAGCACCATCACCAAGGACGACACCCTCGCTGCGCTGGTCCCCGCGGCCATCAAGTCCAAGGGCACGCTGACCGTCGGCTCGGACACGACCTACGCTCCTGCGGAATTCCTCGGAACCGACGGCCAGACCCCGGTTGGTTACGACGTCGACATCGCCAAGGCGATCGGCGCCACCCTTGGTTTGAAGGTCCAGGTGCAGACCGCCGAATTCACGGGCATCCTCCCCGCCCTCGGCCCCAAGTACGATCTGGGCATCTCGTCCTTCACCATCAACCCTGAGCGTCTCGGCGCCGTTAATATGGTCAGCTACTTCAACGCCGGCACCGCGTGGGCCGTGCAGAAGGGCAACCCGAAGAAGTTCTCCCTGGATGACGTCTGCGGCAAGTCCATCGGCGTGCAGACCGGCACGGTCCAGGAAGACCCGGACCTCTCCGGCCGCAACAAGAAGTGCGCGGCTGACGGCAAGCAGCCCATCAACATCGTGACGCTCAAGAACCAGACCGACGTCACCACCCGGCTCGTCAACGGCAGCATCGACGCGATGGCAGCCGACTCCCCCATCATCGGTTACGCCCTGACGCAGACCAACGGACAGCTTGAGAAGCTCGGCGATGTGTACGACGCCGCTCCCCAGGGCATCGCTGTTGCCAAGTCGGACACCGCCCTCGCCGATGTCATCCAGAAGACCCTGACCAAGCTCATGTCTGACGGTTCCTACAAGAAGATCCTCACTGGCTGGGGCAACGCCGAAGGCGCCATCACCAAGTCCGAGGTCAACCCGGCGGTCAAGTCTTGAGTATTCCCGCCACCGATAACAAATCAGGTGCACAGATGGATCATCATCAACCAGGCCACGCCGCGCCCGTGCTGAACGACGCGGTGCCCGTCAGGCACCCTGGCCGCTGGATCAGCGCCATCGTCATCGTTGGCGTACTAGCACTTATGGTGCAGAGCGTGATCACGAACCACAACTTCCGTTGGGACGTTGTGGGCACCTACATCCTGGACGTGAAGGTCGTCCAGGGTGTTGGCTGGACGCTTCTCCTGACCGTAGCTTCGATGGTCATTGCCATTGTCCTGGCCATCCTGCTGGCCGTGATGCGCCAGTCCGACAACCCCGTCCTGCGCTACACGAGCTGGGTCTGGGTCTGGTTCTTCCGCGGCACCCCGGTCTACACCCAGTTGGTCTTCTGGGGCCTGATCGCCGTCCTCTACCCCAAGATCAGCGCAGGGGTGCCGTTTGGCCCCGAACTGTTCAGCGTGGACACGAGCACCGTCATTACGGCTCTTGTTGCGGCGATCCTGGGGCTAGGCCTGAACGAATCCGCCTATCTGGCGGAGATCTTCCGGGCCGGCCTGAAGTCAGTGGACAAGGGACAGACCGAAGCCGCCGAAGCCCTGGGCATGGGCAACGGCAAGATCATGTGGCGGATCATCCTGCCCCAGGCAATGCGCATCATCGTCCCGCCCACCGGCAACGAAACCATCGGCATGCTCAAGACCACCTCCCTGGTCCTGGCCGTCCCGTTCACCCTGGACCTGACCTTCGCGACCAACGCCCTGGCCAACCGGATCTACCTTCCGGTGCCGCTGCTGATCGTGGCAGCCATCTGGTACTTGGTCATCACCAGCCTCCTCATGGTCGGCCAGCACTACATCGAGGCCTACTACGGCAAGGGCGTGGACACCAACTTGGCCCCGGCCGTCATCAACCCGGCAGCCGCCAAGGCCGCTGCCGCAGTGGCACCGAGCGCCGAAGCTGAGCCGTCCTTAAAGATGGACTTCCCCGAGGAGGACGCAAAATGACGATCACCACCCAGAAACCGCTGGTGCGGATCGAAGGCCTCCACAAGTACTACGGCCAACACCATGTGCTCCGCGGCATCGACCTGACGGTCAACCAGGGCGAAGTGTCCGTTGTCATCGGCCCGTCCGGTTCGGGCAAGTCCACGATGCTCCGCTGCGTGAACCTCCTCGAAACCATCAGCGCCGGCCGCATTTCCGTTGGCGACCAGCTGATCGGCTACCGCGAAGTCAACGGCCGCCTCCACGACCTGAAGGTCAAGGAAATCGCCGCGCAACGCCGGGAAATCGGCATGGTCTTCCAGCGCTTCAACCTGTTCCCCCACAAGACCGCGTTGTACAACGTGATGGAAGCACCCGTGCAGGTCAAGGGCAAATCCAAGAGTGATGCCAAGAAGGCCGCCCTCGAATTGTTGGACCGGGTCGGCCTGGCTGATCGAGCCAACCACTACCCTGCTCAGCTTTCCGGCGGCCAGCAACAACGCGTCGCGATCGCCCGGGCCCTGGCCATGGAACCGGAATTGATGCTCTTCGACGAGCCGACGTCCGCCCTTGACCCCGAGCTCGTGGGCGATGTGCTCAACGTAATGAAGGACCTGGCCAAGTCCGGCATGACCATGATCGTGGTGACCCACGAGATCGGCTTTGCCCGCGAAGTCGGCGACCGCCTGACCTTCATGGACGGAGGTGTGGTGGTGGAATCCGGTGACCCCCGCGAAATCATCGCCAACCCCCAGCACGCCCGCACCAAGGAATTCCTCAGCCGCGTGCTGTAATTCCTGCTGCACCTGCGACGCGCAAATGCCCTGACGCGGCTGGATTTCCAGCCGCGTCAGGGCATTTGGGTGTCATCAGCCAGATTGCGCGTCGCCAGGGCCGAACATCTACGCCCCGAGGAGCACCTGGGATACTGCCGCAGCCACTGCGGCCTTGATGCGCGCGTGCAAGGGACGCAACCCAGACCGGTCCGTGCGTACTTCCACGATGCTGCGCCCCTTCAAAGGCGAGGCAAGCACTGCGGCGAGCTCCGCCGTCGTACGCACCAAGGTGTGCCCGACGCCGTATGCCGCGGCGAGCGCTGAAATGTCCACGCTGTGCGGGGTGCCGAAGAGGCGCTCGACGGCGGTGCCGTAACCGCCGTCGTCCTCCACCTTGCCGTGCTCAAGGAGACCGAAGATGCCTCCGCCGGCGTCGTTGAGGACCACGATGCGCAGGTCCGGTCCGGGTTCGCCGGCTCCGAGGAGGAGGCCGCCGGCGTCGTGCAGGAAGGTGACGTCTCCCAGGAGGAGGGTGGTTTCGCGGCCCGCTCCGAGGGCGATTCCTGTGGCCGTGGAGATGGTTCCGTCAATGCCGGCGAGGCCGCGGTTCGCGAACACCGTGGCGAGGGGCTCGGGGCCGGGCTGTCCGGCGAGGTCGACGTCGCGGATGCCGTTGGAGGAGCCCAGGACCAGCTGCCCGCGCGCGTGTTTCCAGACGACGGCTCCCACGGCGGGTCCGTTGGTCGCCAGCTCGGCCTCGAGGACGCCGTCGAGAGCGTGCTGGGCCGCCGCGCCGGCCAGGAGCCAGGCGTCGAGCCAATCATCAGAGCCGCGGCCGGCGAACCCTGCCAGTTCAGCCAGGGAATCGAAGCGTTCCTCGCGACGCCGGCCATGTTCATACCAGGCCACCGGAACGGGCTCGTACATGGCGGCGGGGAGGTCGTTGCGGGCCAGGAGGGCGGCGACGGGCCGGGACAGCGTAGGCCGCCCGAAGACTACCACCCGCTCGATCGGCAGAGCAGACCCGGGCCCGAAGTTGTCCAGCATGAGGCGATACGGGCCGACCGCGTTGGGACCGAAGCGCGCGTTGGAGGAGGGCTCGGCGAGCAAGGGAAGGCCGTGGGCACGGGCGAACGCCTCGGCGACCGGACCGGCGTCGTGCCCTGCCAAAACCACCGTCCGCCGCTCGGTCAGTTCAGCGGGAGCGGGGGGCATGCTCAATGGTTGGGGACCGGAATCGTAGTGGAAAACTCCGTGGCCCTTGGTGGCGGGCAGCGCCTCGCCCGGTTCGGGAACCAACGGCTCGCGGAAGGCCAGGTTGAGCTGCACCGGCCCGGGTGGCGTGTCCGCGAGGGCGCCGGTGGCCGCGTAGATGGCGGTCTCGACGGCCCGCTTCGGGTTGCTGCCCGCGGCGATGTCGACGGCGAAGCGAACGTGGTCGCCGAAGAGGTCCAGTTGGATGGTGGTCTGGTTGGCGCCGGTGCCGTGGAGCTCGGCCGGGCGGTCGGCCGAAAGGACTACGAGGGGCACGGCGGCGTGGTTGGCTTCCATGACCGCAGGCAAAAGATTCCCGACGGCGGTGCCCGAGGTGGTCAGGACGGCCGCCGGGGCTCCCGTCGACAGGGCCAAACCCAGTGCCGTGAAACCGGCCGAACGTTCGTCGATCCTCACCAGGAGGCGGACATTCCCGGCCGCTTCGGCCTCGGCGAGTGCGTAAGCCATGGGTGCCGAGCGCGAACCGGGAGAGATAACCACGTGCCGCACACCGCCGTCGAGCAACGCCTTGACGGCGATACGGGCAGCGGCGAGGGAGCTCAGGGAGCCTTGCGAAGTCACCGCACCAGTCTATTAGCGGCGCCTCCCTCCCGACGCTCGCTCACCTATAGGGCCAAAACCCCAAACGCTCGCTCACTCCCTTGAAGAGAGTGAGCGAGCGTCGGCCGAAAGACCCACATACGTGAGCGAGCGTCAGGCGGTGCGTTGGTCGGGAAGGCGTCGGGAAAGGGAGCAGGCTAGCTGTCCGCGCGGAACACCTGCACGATCGACGGACGCGGGGCGCGGACCTGGCCGGCGGCCGGGGCGGCTCCGGCGCCCACGTAATCCGGGAAGAAGGAGTGGGGGGCGTCGAACGTCCCTTCCTCACCCGGGTGCTGCACGGCGACGAAGACGGTCCGCTCGTCGTCGTGCACGATCGGTCCGCACGTCTCGGCGTCGCGCGGCACGGCGAGGAACTGCTCAACCTTGCCGCGTTCGCTGCCATCCAGCGTGACCTTGAAGAGGCCGTCCGCGTACCCGATCGACGACGGCGCGCCGTCAGTGGCGATCCACATGTAGCCTGCCGAATCGAAAGCGACGTTGTCCGGGCAGGAAATGGGCGAGACCTTGTCGACCGGGAAGCCGGAGAAGTAGGTCGAGGAGTTCTTGGCGGGGTCTCCACAAACCATTAGGAGCGTCCATTTGAAGCGCGTAGACGTCTGGTCGCCGGTTTCGGTGATTTCCACGATGTGGCCGTCCCGGTTGAGGGTGCGCGGGTTGACCTCGGTGGCGCCTTCCTTTCCAGGCTTGCCGCGGTCCGAGTTGTTGGTGCAGACCACGTAGACCTTGCCGGTGGCCAGGTTGGGTTCGACGTCTTCGCAGCGGTCCATCTTGGTGGGGCCGACTTTGTCCGCGGCGAGGCGGGTGTAGACCAGGACCTCAGGAACGGACATGCCCGGAACTGCGGAGACGCCGCCGACCACCAAGGGAAGCCACTCGCCGGAACCGTCGAAGGCGCCGTCGGAGGGAAGCGCGCCGTTGCCGGTAATCTCCGACGCCGGAGAGTCGCCGGTGAACTTGGCCACGTAGAGGTCGCCCTCGGAGAGCAGGTCCATGTTGCTCCGGCGTGCCGCGGCCGAGTCGCCGGGCATGTACTTGCCCTTGGAGACGAACTTGTAGAGGTAGTCGAAGCGCTCGTCGTCGCCCATGTACGCCACCACGTGGCCCGAGTCGGCAACTATCACGTTGGCGCCCTCGTGCTTGAAGCGGCCCATGGCGGAGTGCTTCTTGGGTGTGGAGGAGGGGTCGAACGGGTCGACTTCAACGATCCAGCCAAAGCGGTTGGACTCGTTGGCGTAGCCGGCGTTGTTGGTGTTGAAACGCGGCTCATCCAGCTCCCACTTACGGGCCGTTGCCTTGTTGGAGAGGCCGTAGCGCTTGTCGCCCGCCGAGGTGCCGGGAGCCACAAAGTAGCCGTTGAAGTTTTCCTCGCCGGAGAGGATGGTGCCCCAGGGAGTGGTGCCTCCGGAGCAGTTGCCGAGGGTGCCTTTGATCTTCCGGCCTGAGGGATCGTCGATGGTCTTCACCAAGTCCGTGCCAGCGGCGGGGCCGGTGAGTTCGTAGGTGGTGTCGGTCAGGAAGCGGCGGTTGAGCGGCGCACCCTTGACGTAATTCCACGGCTTGTTCTTGTTCTTGCGCTCAAGTTCCACAACCGTGAGCCCGTGTGCGGCACGCCCGATCGCGCGCGCCTCCGCGGCCGCCAAAGTTGCCGGGAACATGATGTTCTCGTTGGTGTACTCGTGGTTGGTGAAGAGCACGGCACGGCGGTCCTTGGAATCCGGAATGGGCAGGATGTCCGTGTAGTCGTTGTTGTAGCCGAACTGTCGGGCCTGCGCTGCCGCGGTCTGGCCGTTCAGCTCGAAGGCCGGCGAGTCTGCGAAGAGCGGATCGCCCCAACGGATGATCGGCTGCCACGCGAATCCATCCGGGACGGTGAACGCGTCCACGGTGTAGTCGACCGGCTTGATCGGCGCGAACTTGAGGTTGGCCTTGTCGAAGCCCGTCTTCGCCGCCGCTGACAGGTCAGCGCCGCCGGGAACGTTTCCGGAAAGGCTGCCGCCCAGTACGACGGCGAGCGCACCGACGGCGCCGAAGCCCAGGGCGGCGCGGCGGGACACGGCTGCGGAAGCGATGTCGCGGAAGTAGGCGTTGGAACTCGTATTGCACACCTCGCCCGAGCAGGCGTTGTCGCACTTCAGGGCGCACGTCACGGGGCTGCGCTTGCCCTTCGTATGGCCGAGCATGGGGAGCAAGTCGAACTTGCGCTTGGTTGATTCAGACATGGGAAATACCTCCGGGGATTGAGTGATTTCCCAACCCTTACAGCGCTATCGGAATCCGAGAGGACGCTCCGGTTAAGTTCCGGTGAATTCCCAGCCTTTTCCCAGCAATCTATGCCTCAAGGAGTGCGTGCACGCGACGGAGCCGGTCCAGCCACCACTCGCGACGTTCAGCGGGAGCCGCATACCGCTCCAGCAGCCCCTCGTCGGCGACGGCTTCGCGGACCCGGATCGCGCCGTCGTCGGGCACCAACGGATCATGCGTGATGTCCGAGGCGAACAGCCGCACGGTCCCCAGCCCGCACGCGTACGGCAGTTCCGGCAGCGCGGCGGCGAGCGCGAGCCCCGCGCGGATCCCCACCGAGGTGTCCAGCGCAGAGCTCACGACGGCGGGAAGCCCGGCTTTCGCTACGATGTCCAGCGCGCGCCGCACTCCCCCGAGCGGCGCCACCTTGACCACGATCAGGTCCGCCGCGCCCGCGCGGGCCACCTTGAGGGGATCGTCTTCCTTGCGCACGGATTCGTCGGCGGCGATGAGCACGGGCGTGCCCTGCTGCACGAGCCGCCGGCGGACTTCGGCAAGGCCCTCGATCTGGGGCACGGGCTGCTCGGCGTACTCGAGCCCGACGGCGGAGAGCCGCCCGAGTGCCTCAACCGCCTGCGGCACGTCCCAGCCTGCGTTCGCGTCCACGCGGATCGCCGCGTCCGGCAGGGCGTCCCGGACTGCGGTGACGCGCGCGACGTCGTCGGCCAGTTCCTGCCCGCGCTCGGCGACCTTGACCTTGACGGCGTCCACGCGGCCGAAGCGCTCCAGGACCTCTGGCACCCGGGCGGCCAGCACGGCGGGGACGGTCGCGTTGACGGGAATGGTGTCCCTCAGCGGCGGCGGAAAACCCTGCCATGCGGCTTCGACGGCGGCGGCGAGCCAGCGCGCGGCCTCGGCGTCGCCGTACTCAGGGAACGGACAAAATTCGCCCCATCCGGCCGGTCCGCGGAACAGGAGGGTCTCGCGCTCGGTGATGCCCCGGAACTTGACCCGCATCGGCAGGCTGACCACTTTTGCGGTGGCAAGGAGCTCGTCGAGGGTGGGGAACGGAGGCATGGTTTCACTGTAGCGTGGGGCGGCGCCGGGTCGGTTCCTAGGGCGGGGCGAGCCGGCTACGCCGGGTTGCCGCCCGGCGTCGTGGGGCCGTCCGGCGTCGTGGGGCCGTCCGGCGTCGTGGGGCCGTCCGGCGTCGTGGGGCCGGCGTGGCACGCGCCCCAGCCCGACGCTCGCTCACCTTTGGGGTGTTTTCGGCCGACGCTCGCTCATGATGTGAGCGAGCGTTCGGCTGGAAGGCCATATAAGTGAGCGAGCGTCGGGCTGGGGAACGCGGGGAACGTGGACCGGAACCACTCCTCACACGCGTTAGGTAGAATGCAGCAAGAATCGGAACCACAGCCGGAGGAGCCCGCATGCAGCGCAAGGCCACAGCACTCGACGTCGCCAAACGGGCGGGCGTCTCGCGGAGTGCGGTGTCGCTGGTGCTCAACGGCCGGGGAGACGGCAACGTGGCCAAGGAAAGCCAGGACCGCATCCGGCAGGCCGCTGCGGACCTGAACTACTCCCCCAACCCCATCGCCCTGAGCCTGCGGAACCAGCGGACGCGCGTGATCGGCATCGTGTCGGACGAGGTGGTGGTGAGCCCGTTCGATGGCAACATCATTGGTGGCGCCGACGACGTCGCCCGCGCCCACGGCTTTGTCACGGTGGTGATGGACACCGAGCGCGACGCCTCCCGTGACGAGAGCGCCGTCGAGACCCTGTTGGACCGGCAAGTGGACGGGCTGATGTACGTCACGGTCGGTTTGAAGCCGCTCGACGTCCCCCAGGGCATGCTGCGGGTCCCCTCCGTGCTGGCCAATTGCTACGACAGCAGCCCCGCCCCACGGCTGCACCACGTGATCCCCGACGAAGTTTCCGGCGGTCGGGAAGCCACAGAGCACCTCCTGCAGCTGGGCCATCGCGATATCGCATTCCTCGCCGGGGCCGCCACCTCACCGGCTGTGCCCCTGCGCATCGTGGGGCATCGGGAGGCAATGGCCAAGGCCGCCATCCCCGTCCGCGAAGACCGCGTGTTCATGGCCGGTTGGGACATCAACGACGGTTTCCATGGCGCCATAAGACTGCTCTCCGCCAACGATCGCCCGACGGCGATTGTCTGCGCCAACGATCGGCTCGCCATCGGCGTCGCCCTGGCTGCGGCGCGGCTGGGCCTTTCCGTACCGCGCGACCTCTCGATTATGGGTTACGACGACGAGTCCCGCATCGCGGCCACCATGGTCCCTGCGCTCACCACCATGGCGCTTCCCTTGCGCGAAATGGGCGCGGTCGCGATGAGCATGTTGCTTGGGCAGATTGAGGACCCGGCACGGCGACCGACGACGGGCGGCGGCGGCGGTTTCGAGGCCAACGGCGGCTTGGAAACCATGGTTCCCTGCCGTTTGGTCGTCAGAGAGTCCACGGGACCGGTACCTGCCATCTAGATCCGACCACTTTTGGCCGGGCCGCCGCCCGGGAATCCGCGGAAATACGGGGATCCCGGACTGCAGCACCGGCCAAAAGTGGTCAAAAGTTGAGTGCCCGACGGCGGCCTGCCGCCTATTCCGGCAGCTTCAGTTCCCAGACCTCCGCGGCCGCACCTTCGGGAAGCTCAAGGATCCATTCCTCGCCCAAGGCAGGGTAGGCACGGAGTGTCGTGGCGACGGAACCTGTCCGATACACCTCCACCAAGGAAGCATCCACGAAGATGCGGAGTTCCTCGCCCTCGGCCAACGCCCCCGCAAACACGACTTGCCGTTCCGCGCCCGAGGCCAGGACCAGACGAACCTCACCGGCTCCAGCAACAGTCCCAGCCGTCACAATTGCCTCGGCAAACGGCGGCAAGTCAACCACCCCGGAAGCCCCACCCGCAGCCAAGGAACCCCGGTAAGCGTCCACCTCCGGCGCCGGAGCAACCACCAATGCGCCGTCCTCAACCGAGAGGAAGCGCGGGTGGGTTAAGACGCCTGCCCAGCCTGCGGCGTCGATCTCGTCCTGCGAACGGCCACGCCGGCCATCACGACCCGGGCCTTCGTTGGCCCATCCCCACAGCAGGGCACGCGGCTCCGACTCCGAGCCGGACGAAGACGCAGTATCCAGCTGGCCAATCTGCGGAGCATAGAAGTCCCTGCCAAGGTCGGACCTGCCGCCGGAACGCGGGACGAACACCGGCAGCCCGGTAGACGGGTCCTCGGCGAGCGAGCCGATCAGGTGCCCCACCCCGTTGGCGTGCTCGTGGTCATCCCCGGAGAGCCACAGGGAGAACATCATGACCCAGGTGTCGTCCCCGTCGGACGCCGCCTCGTCGGACGGCACACGGACCAGTTGCGGGCACTCCCAGATCTCAGCCGGCGTCTGCGCAGCCGCCACCGGGTTTTCCGTGGTCAGCCAAATGCCTTGGTACTTCCAGTCGGACATGTCCTCCACCGTGTACAGCAGCAAAGCAGCATGTCCATTGGCCAGCCCGGCGCCCTGCATGGCGTAGCGCTTGCCGTTGAAGTGGAAGATGAAGGGGTCGCGCACGGCCGTGACAAGGCCGTCGTCCGGCATGGAAGCGGCAATGTGGCCATCCTGTTCCCAGGACACCAGGTCCGCCGAGCCCCGGGAAATCACCACCTGGGAGTGACCACCATCGCCCCGCACGCCGGAGTACGCAGCGGTGGGGACACCGCCGTCGTCGGTCACTACGCCGGTCCAGCAGCCGAACTCGTCCGGCCCGCCATCCTGCGGGCGCAGCGCGACGGGGTGTTCATCCCAGTGGACCAGGTCCGGGGAGCTCACGTGGCCCCACTGGATCCGGTGGTGTCGTGCCGATTCCGGGTTGAACTGGAAGAACACGTGGTAGCGGCCGTTGATGTAGCTGACGCCGTTGGGGTCGTTGATCCAGCCGTGCGCCGGCCGCGGGTGGAAGCGCGGGAAAGCCGGGTCCGGGTGGGTGGCCGCCGCGGCGAGTGCAGGGGCGGACGAAATGAGGTCCGTCATCGAAGTCCTTTCAGGGAAGTAGAGGCTATTTGCCGGTGCCGGCGGTGAGTCCGTCACGCAAGGCGCGTTGGCCGAACATGAACACCACCAGGGCGGGAATCATGGAGAGGATCACGCCTGCCAGCACCACGGAGATGCTGCCCGTGCCCAGGTTGCCCTGCAGCGACACCAGGCCCAGCGGGAGCGTGAAGTTCTGCTCGGAGATGGTGAGGATGAGCGGGCGGAAGAACTCGTTCCAGTGGTAATTGAAGGCCAGGATGCCCACGATCGCCATGCCCGGCATCGCCAGCGGCGCATACACGGAACGGAACGTGCGCCACGGCGAGGCTCCGTCGATCGCGGCGGCCTCGCCCAAATCGGCCGGGAGCCCCAGGAAGTACTGCCGCATCAGGAAGGTGCCGAACGCCGTCGGGATCGCCGGAAGGATGAGCGCGAGGAGCGTGTCGGACAGACCGATGCCGCGGATCAGCATGAAGACCGGAACGATCGTCACCTGCGCCGGGACCATCATGGTGGCCAGCACAATCGAGAACAGTGCCCCGCGGCCGCGGAACTTGAGATTCGCGAACGCGTAACCGGCGAGCGCCGCCGTGAACATCTGCCCGACGGCGATCAGTCCCGTCACGAGGGCGCTGTTGAGGACCAGAAGCATGATGTTGAGCTGCTTGAAGACCTGGTCGTACGACGAGAAATCGGGGTTGAGGGGAAGGAACGACGGCGGCAGTTGGAACGATTCCGCCGGTGGCCGCAGCGAGGTGGACAGGGTCCACAGCACCGGACCGAGGATGAAAACGGACGCGATCAGGAGCAGCACGATTCGTCCCGCCATGCTCCAGTTCCGCTTCTTTCGCGGCGCGGGCCGCTGGGGAGCCAAGCGATCGACGGCGGCGCGCTGGGTTGAGGTTGTAGTCATGGCGGGCCTTACTGGTAGAAGACGAATCGTTTGCTGAGCCGGAACTGGGCGGCGGTAATGGCCATGATGATCAGCGTGAGGATGACGCCGATCGCCGAGGCCTGGCCGAACTCGAGGCGCTGGAACGCGGACTCGAAGATCACCATCACTGCGGTGCGCGTGGCGTCGCCTGGGCCGCCGCGGGTGAGGACGTAGGGCTGGTCGAACACTTGCAGGGCGTTGATGATCGCCATGACGGACGCCACCAAGGTGGTGGGGCTCAGGAGGGGCAGCGTCACGTGGAGGTGCTTGCGCCAGCCCGTGGCGCCGTCGATCGACGCGGCCTCGTACGTTTCGGTGGGGATGGACGCCAGTCCGCCGATGAACAACAGGAACGAGAACCCGAAGTTCTGCCACACGTACACGAGGATCACGACGGCGGCAGAACCGGCCGGCGTCGTCAGCCAGGGGACGGCGGGGATGCCGACGAAGGACAAGAGCCAGTTGACCACGCCGAACTGTTCGTTGAACAGGTAGCGCATGAAGATGGACACCGACGCCGCGGACAGGATCAGCGGGAAGAAGAAGGCGCTGCGGAAGAAGACACGAAGCCAGGCCGGGAGCTTCTCCTGCACCATGATCGCCAGTGCTAGCGCGAGGCCGAGCTGAAGCGCGACGGCTACCACCACGAACAGGATCGTGTTCAGGAACGAAACACGCACCGTGGGGTCCTGGACCACTTCGGCGAAGTTGTCGAACCCGACGAAACTTGGCGCCGAAATAATGTCCCAGCCGAAGAAAGCGAGAACCACGGAAGCAACGATCGGCACGAGCGTGAACAGCCCCATGCCAAGGATGGTGGGAGCGAGGAACGCCCAGGGCAGCCAGCGTTGACGCTGCCTTCCGGTAGTCTCACCCCCGGTTCCGGCGCCGTTTCGGCGCTTGGGCCCCGCGCCGTTGCGGCGTTTGGTGGACGTGCCCGTTGTTGCCGTGCTCATGCCTGCCTCCTCAAGGCGATCTCAAGGTCGCGTTGCATGGAGGCGAGGGCCTGCTTGAGCTGGTTCTCATCACCGCTGACGGCCAGGGATACATTTTTCATCAGGGCGGTCTCGACGGCGGCCTGCTGGGGCGGTGCCGGAATGGGACCTGTGGTGGGGAATTTGTCGAGGGTGTCGTAGAAGACTTTCCAATGCTTGGGTCCGCGTCCGGCATACAACTGCTCGTTGACCATGGAACGGCGCGCCGGGGTGGTGTTCGGCGTCGGGAAGACCAAGCGCATGGCTTCCAGGCTGGAAGCGAACTTGAGCCACTCCCACGCCGCGTCCTTGTCCTTGGCGGTCTTCATGATGGCGTAGCCGGCAGTGCCGAACTGGTGCCGCTGGGTGCGCCACCGCGGGAAGAACTGGACGTCGAAGCCGTCTTCCTTCATTCCGGCTTCGTGGAGGCCTTCCACCCAGTAGCCGCCGGCCGGGGTCATGCCGATCCTGTTGGAGGCGAACAGCCCGACGAGTGAATTTCCGCCGCCCTCCTCGGGACGAACGCCGAGGCCATCCTTGACGAGGCCGCGGAGGTAGTCGAACGATTCGTACACCCGCGGGTCATCCGCGTTGGGCTCAAGCCACTGGTAGCCGCCGGAGCGCAGCCCGCGTGACGGATCCTGGGCGTAGAAGCTGTCCCAGAGCCATTCGCCGCCGGTGGACTTGGATTCCTTGAGGAAGCTGGTGTCGTTGGCATAGAGCCAGGGCACCACGCCACCGAAGAGCCTGTTGGTCCAGTAGTACGGAGTGAAGTCCTGCGGCCTCGCTTTGCGCATCGAAGCCAAGGTGCTCCGGAAATCCACCTGGGTCCAGTTGTCTGCCGGACGTTCGAGTCCGGCTTGCTGGAGCGCCGAGGTGTTGTAGTACATGTTGGCGGCGTTCCAGTCGATGGGAAGCTGGAACAGGCTGCCCTTGTACATGAACGCCTCCACGAGGCTCGGGTGGACGTCCGCGAAGTACTCCTTCATGTCCGCGGCGTCGCGGCGAAGGTACTCGTCCAAGGGGTGCGCCAGTTTCTCGGCGAAGAGCTGGGCACCTTCCGTGGCCACGTAGACCACATCCGGTGGCGTTCCTGCTGCCACCATAGTGAGGATCTTGGTGAAGAAGTCCTTCCAGTCCGCGGCCTGGATGGCCTGGACCTTCACCTTGATCTCCGGGTGCACTTTCGCGAATGCATCGATGACCCGCTGGCGGGCGGCTGCGTCCGCTGCGGTTCCCAAGATGGCGATGCTAAGGCTGTTGTCCCCGCGGCCCGGGATGTCCATGCCGGTCAACCGCGGCCACGACGCCACTGTTGCTCCGACAATTCCCGCACCCAAGGCACCAAGGGCTGTCCTGCGTGAGATCTCACGCAGCGTCCCATTGCTTCCTGCCATGTCCAATTCCTTCCTAACACGTGTTAGGTAGCGTAAATCCATCACCTAACACGTGTCAAGCGTCACATTCGTGTTACGGCTCCCTCACTTGTCCCCGACGCCCGCTCACCTATGTGCCCTTTTGACCAAACGCTCGCTCACGTATGTGCCCTTTTTCCCGGACGCTCGCTCGGATACAAGGCGAAACCGGCAAACCCTCGCTCACCTATGTGGCCTAGGGGCCAAACCCTCGCTCACCAACCGCGCCCAACCCCAGGCCCACAACCCGCCATATCCGAGCGAGCGTCCACCCACAACCCGCCATATCCGAGCGAGCGTCCACCCAAGAGCCCCCATATCTGCAGGAGGGTTCACTTCCGAAGACGCGGCGAATACGCTGAAGCAAGCTGCCCCATTCCCCCGTCCCTAGCTTTGGAGCCCATTAATGACAGGTTGGAATGCCGAGAACCTCGCAGGTTCGGCCGGCGCAGGTGCCGTGACACTTTTGGCAGGAACATCGTTTTGCGTCTCGGCGGCCAACGGCGATATGGACCAACTGCGCCCGCACGGGATGTTCTTCCGCGACACACGGTTCGTTTCGAACTGGGCGTTGGAGGTGAACGGCCACCCCATCGAGGCCTTGGGTTCCCCTGTCCCAGAGCCCTATCGCGCCGATTTCGTCGGCCGAGCGTCTCGCACCGATGGCTTGGCAGACAGCCATCTCCTGATCGAGCGCCGGCGGAGCCTGTTCGGCGGGGTGCACGAAGAGATTACGATCAGGAATTTTTCCAGCAAGCCCACCCACGCCACGGTTTCACTCACGGTCAATGCGGACTTTGCGGACATCTTCGAAGTGAAGGAAGGCCGGGCACGCCACGAGAGCGTGCATTTGACGCGGGCCAGTGACGGTTCGTTAGTCCTCGAGTCCCAGCGGGAGGGGCGGCACGTACTTGTCACCATTGACGCACCGAATTCCGAGGTTGACGGAGACGTCGTCAGCTACGACATCTCTCTTGAGCCCCAAGGCCATTGGTCCACGGGTGTGACGGCCACGCCCCGCATCGACGGAGTTGGACCCGAGGCGGACGCCCAGGTTTGGGGCCACCAGCGCGCCTACGATCTTCCTGAAGAAAGGCTTCAGGAGTGGCACGGCAGGGTTCCCATAACGGAGCTTGCCAACCAGGCCTTCGACAAAGCATTGGCCCGGAGCAGGGAAGACCTCGGTTCCCTCAGGATCTTCGACCCCGACCATCCTGGACGGACGGTGGTGGCCGCAGGATCGCCTTGGTTCATGGCACTTTTCGGCCGGGACTCCCTCCTGACGTCCTTCATGACCCTTCCACTGGACCCGTCCCTGGCGTTGGGAACGCTCAAAACCTTGGCCGACCATCAGGGCCGGACCGTCAATCCGCTCAGCGAAGAGGAGCCGGGCCGGATCCTGCACGAGGTGCGCCTGGGCGCCACGACAGGCCTCGCGCTTGGCGGCGGCAGTGCGTACTACGGTTCAGTGGATGCCACCCCGTTGTTCGTCACGCTCGCGGGGGAGCTCACCCGCTGGGGGTTCCATTCCGAGGTCTCGGAGTCCCTTCTGCCGGCGGTGGACCGGGCCCTTGACTGGATCCGCGACTACGGAGACGCCGACGGCGACGGGTTCGTTGAGTATTCGCGGGCCACGGACCATGGCCTCCTCAATCAAGGCTGGAAGGACTCCGGGGACGGGATCAACTTCGCCGACGGCACATTGGCGGAGCCGCCGATCGCCTTGTGCGAAGTCCAAGGCTACGTCTACACCGCCTATCTCAGCCGGGCCTTGATGGCCCAGGAGGAGGGCGACCTGAAGCTGGCTGCGGTGTGGGGCGCGCGGGCGGCCGAACTCAAGCGAAAGTTCAACGAGGAGTTCTGGCTCCCTGAACGCGGCTATTTCGCCATCGCCCTCGATCGTGACAAGCGGCCGGTAGACGCCTGCGCATCCAATATGGGTCACTGCCTGTGGAGCGGAATCGTCGACGACGACAAGGCTCGGTTAGTCGCGGAGCGGCTCATGTCGGACACAATGTTCACGGGCTGGGGCGTCCGGACGTTGGCCTCGGACATGGCGGCCTACAACCCGGCGAGCTACCACAACGGCTCGGTGTGGCCGCATGACAATGCCCTCATTGCCGGCGGATTGATGCGCTACGGCTTCGTCGAAGAGTCCCAGCGCCTCGTCACGGGCCTTCTCGATGCGGCCGAGGCGTTCGACGGACGGCTACCGGAGTTGTTCTGCGGCCTGGACAGGAAAACCTACGGGACGCCCGTCCCCTACCCTTCGTCCTGTTCGCCGCAAGCGTGGGCCGCTGCCACACCTGTTCACTTGCTGCGCGTATTGCTCCGTTTCGATCCTTGCCTCACTCACGGCGGCCTCTGGCTGGCACCGGTGGTTCCCGAAGGCTTCGGCCGGATCAAAATGCGGAACATCCCGCTTGCCGGCTCCCGGATCTCCGTGGAGGTGGTCAACGGAGAAACACGGGTCACGGACCTGCCCGAGGATGTCGCGCTGCACCGCGAAGCCCGCAAGCCGTTGTCCGATCTCTTGGATGTCCACCACGTCACCTCTGGTCTGCGGCGGGGGCACTAGGTGCGCATCGGCTTGGTTGCGCCGCCTTGGATTCCAGTCCCACCGCCTGCATACGGGGGGACGGAGTCGATCATCGATATCCTCGCTCGCGGCCTGGCGGCCGCGGGCCACGATGTGCTCCTCGCGGCGGCGTCCGGAAGCACGTGTCCAGTGGACAAGGTCCCCGGCCCGCCGCTTGCCGATGGCTCCCGGATAGGGAACGGGACGGACGAGCTCCGCCACAGCGTGTACGCCTTCGCGGCCATGCACGACGTCGACCTCATCCACGACAACACCTTGGCGGGGCCGCTGTACCGGCATCGGCCGGAGGGAACGCCCATCGTCGCAACGGCGCACCTTCCGTTTTCAGAAGAAAACCATGACATTTACCAGGCCATGGCCACAGACACCGCGATCATTGCCATCTCGCACCATCAAGCGGAAACTGCCCCCGGAATCAAGATAAGGAGGGTCATCCACCACGGCATCGACACGCAATCCGTCCCGCTCGGAGCCGGCGACGGCGGCTACGCCAGCTTCCTCGGCCGGATGCATCCCGGAAAGGGCCTGCCGGAAGCAATAGAGACCGCCCGCCTGGCCCAGGTACCGCTGCGAATTGCGGCCAAGATGTACAGCGCGGAAGAACATGAGTACTACGCCGCGGTCATCGCGCCGCTGCTGGGGCCCGACGTCGAATACCTCGGCGAGCTGAACGCTGCGGACAAGTTCGTCCTCCTGGGCGGGTCCGTGGCCTTGCTGAATCCGCTTCAGTGGGATGAACCTTTCGGCATGGCCATGATCGAGTCCCTCGCGACCGGGACTCCGGTGGTGGCAACATTCCGCGGATCCGCCCCGGAAATCGTCTCCGAGGGCGTCACGGGCTACCTTCGTTCCAGCCCTCCGGAGCTGGCCGAGGCAGTCATCGCCGCCGCCGCGCTGGATCGCGCCGAGTGCCGCCACGCCGCGGAAAACTACTTCAGTGCCGAGCGCATGGTCGCCGAACACTTGACGCTCTACGAGGAGCTCCTCGCCGAGCAAAAGTGATCCTCCCAGCCAAATATGACACCCTGAAAGCAATGAGTTTTCCTAAGACGAGCCGGCTGCCGGCCACACGTGGAACCGCTACTAGGCGCTGGCCGAGCGCTGGGATGGGCTTGCTTTTTGTGCTCGCAACCTTGGCATGCATGGCCGCATTCGTTGCCACCTACTACTTTTTTGTTCGCACCACCACCGGACAGTACATCGACGAATCCGCCCTGGTGGAGGCCGCGACCATCAACGGTCCCACCGAGCGGGCGACCACCCAGTTCCTCGATTGGCTGCCGGTCACCTCGGTGGCGATTGCCGCCGTCGTCGTTCTTTTCGTCACCTTAATGCGCCGTCGCTGGAAGTCCGCCGGGATCGCGGTGGCCGCATGTGTCGCGGCAAACCTGGCCACCCAGCTCCTCAAGGACTGGTTCCCGAACAGGCCGTTCCGCGGCGTCCAGACCATTGAACTGAACTCGCTGCCCTCCGGTCACACCACGCTCGCGGCGTCTGCGGCTGCTGCGGTGTTCCTGGTGGTGTCGCCCCGCTGGCGGCCCCTGGCGGGGTTCCTCGGTGGCACTTTCGCTGTGGCGGCCGGAGTTTCCACCTTGATCAACCAGTGGCACAGGCCCGCCGACGTCGTCGCCGCGTTCCTCGTGGTGGGAGCGGTCATGCTGCCGGCCGGCTGGCTGGTGCTGCGCACGGGAAAGCGCTGGAACGTCCAGGACGGCCGCGGTGACCATTGGGCGTCGTCGCGTTTGTGGCTTTCGCTGTCGACCCTCGCGGGCGTGGTGGCCGCGGCCGTTGCGGTGTACTCGCTGATCGGAATCGCGAGCGGTTTCGGGCAGGAGAGCACCACCCACTACTTCTGGGCCGGGGTCTCCTTGATTGTCATCACCGGTTATCTGGCGACGGTCGCGGCCACTTGGCTATTTGGTCTGAATGCCGGACGGCGGCAGTCA
Source organism: Arthrobacter sp. efr-133-TYG-120 (assembly GCF_030209785.1). Taxonomy (NCBI): domain Bacteria; kingdom Bacillati; phylum Actinomycetota; class Actinomycetes; order Micrococcales; family Micrococcaceae; genus Arthrobacter; species Arthrobacter sp. efr-133-TYG-120. The sequence continues at coordinate 22,880 of NZ_JARVRI010000029.1, read as the reverse complement.
CCTTAGTGCGGCGAGGCGTACCCTGATGCTATGGGCGCCGAAGTCCTGGATCTCAGGCTCACCACGGGTATTCGGGTTCCGTGTTTGGTCCATGGCGACGCCGATGCGAAGCCGGTGTTGCTTCTGCACGCCTGGGGCGAATCCCGCCGTAGTTTCGACCGCCTTGTACCCCTGCTGACGGACTTCAGGGTCTACGCGCCCGACCTCCGCGGGCAGGGCGACGCCGAGAAACCGGAGCTCGGCTATTCGTTGGCGGAGCAGGCCGAGGACGCCGCAGCCATCCTGGATGCGCTCGGTGTGCACAGGGCGTCCGTTCTTGGTTCCTCGAGCGGCGGCTACGTGGCCCAGCAGTTAGCCATCGCGTACCCTGGTCGCGTCGCGGCGCTCGTGCTGGTTGGCTCGCCGCTGAGCCTTCGGGGTCGGACTGCTTTCGCCGATGAAGTCGCCACTCTGCAGGACCCCGTCGACGAGAACTGGGTCCGGAATTCCTTGGCTTGGTTCCCACTGCTGCATGCGGTTCCCACTTGGTTTATCGAGGACCGGGTGCGCGACGGACTCAGGATGCCCGCGCATGCGTGGAAGCTCATCCTCAATGGCTTGCGTACGGCAACTCCGCCCACCGAGTTAGGAACCATTCTCGCGCCCACCCTGATCCTGTGGGGCGCGCATGACGGCGTACTGCCTCGAAGGCACCAAGAGGCCTTGGCGGCGCGAATATCAGGCGCCGTGTTGAAGGTCTATCCCGGGGTAGGGCATCTGGTCTTGTGGGAGTGTCCGGACCAAGTTGCAGCGGACACCATCGCGTTCCTCAGTTCGCGCGGCTGAGGTTCACGCACGGCATCACGCCCCCGGCCTCGCGGCACCGACCTTCGGCACCAATGCGCGCAACCGGAGTCGGGCCGGTTCCTCGACATACTTGTACAGCAGGTGGGTGGCCAAGGCAATCCCGAGCAAGCATGCCACCCCGAGCTCGTTCTCCGCCACAGGTCCGGCGCCGTTCGGCCAGTCCCTGATGAGCCAGTAGAAGAGGTAGATGAAGAACATGTGGACCAAGTAAAGGCTGTAGGAGCTGTGCCCGCCATACTGCAGCCACCGGGCGGACAATGCCGAGCGGAGCCAGCCGCGGGTCAGGCTAAGCAGGGCAATGAGCAACGGGAAGGCAAGCACGGCCAGCCGTCCCGGACCCGGTTTACCTGCCGTGGCCAGAAAGACGACGACGGCGGTTCCGGTCAGCAGGGCGCCCGGACCGGCCAGGGCAGCGTTGAATTTCATACGGTCCGCATTGCGTGCGGCGATGCAAGCGAAGGCTCCGGCAATGAAGCAGCATGCGATCCGCAGCAGCCATTCGTAAGGCTGATGCTCATCCGTGGCGATGGGCAAGTCCGGACCCCAGACGGCCGTCGGCAGGAGAACGAGCACAGAGGCGGCCAGCGCCGCGAGCGGATGGAGACGGCGTAGCCGGAACAGGACCAGCGCCAGCAGCGGAAATGCCAAGTAGGCCAGCCACTCGGCACTTACCGTCCATCCGGGCCCGAACCAACTGGCGCCGTCGGTACCCGGCTGGAACCAGAGATGCATCATCAGCAGCTGCTTGGCGAGACCCCACGGCGACAGGTCGGGAGACTCGGTCTGGAGGGACCATTCCCGCACGGATTCCTGCGCGCTCCCATACACCAACCAAAGGCCCAACACGCCCACCACCAGAGCGAACGCGGGCCACATCCGGGCGAACCGGGCCCAGACAAAGTCCGCTGAAGCTCGCCAGCTGAACCGTGGGCCGAGTCGGTCCAGGTACGTGTAGGTGATGATGAAGCCGCTGAGAACAAAGAACACGTCCACACCGAGGTCGCCGTTGGCAATGATGGGTCGGAACAGCTCGTAGACGGGGGCGAGGAAGGTGTGCTGCATGGCTTGAAGGTGGAAGAACACCACCCACAGAGCGGCAACAAAACGCAGTGCGGTGAGCGTCGCCAGATCAGGCCGGGACTGCTTCGCGTCGCTCTTCGGCAGGCGATTCTGTGCCCCTGAACCAAGCGACGGGGCGCCGTCTTTGGCGGGATTCCCAGGGGTCGGATTCGCAGTGGGGGCACGATGCGGAGGCGCGATGACTGAGAACATCCAATTCACCATACCGGAGCCACCTGACCGGAATCTGGGAGCCGCATACCCAACTGACTCGCAGTTAATGTCGTTCTGAGCCCTCAAAACGACATTAATTGCGAGCCAGTTGGGCCCGCACCGCCGGTGGTGGCTCGCAAAGCGAGGGGGTCTGGGCCCCGCCACCGGCGAGGGAGCCGGTGGGTGGGCCCACAGCCGCGGGGTTCCCTGGCTGAGCTTGCGAAGCTAGGGGGCGGCTGGGGACTAGTAGTTCCTGCGGTGCTTGAGTTTCGGGAGCGCGACGGCGAATACCGCCGCCGCCGCCACGCCCAGGAAGCCCGTGGCCCAGACGCCCGCCGCGAGCGATACTGCGGCAGTGAGCGCCGAGAGCAGCACTGGCCCGCCCGTGGCACCGGCGTCGGAAATGAACCTCCACAGGCCGAGGAATTGCCCGCGGCCCTTCTCCGGGGAAAAGTCGGCGCCGAGAGTCATGATGAGTCCCGAGCTGATGCCGTTGCCGAAGCCGATCAGAAGCGAGGCCAGCAGGAGCCCCACGAACTCGGCGGAGGACGGCATCAGGAACAACGCCGCGCCCATGATGAGGGTGGACGGCACCGCGACCCACATGCGCCCCTTGCGGTCCATGAGCTTGCCGGCCGGATAGAACACCAGCATGTCGATCGCGCCGGACAAGCCGTAGATCAGCGACGCGTGTGTCGCGTCCAATCCCAGGTGGTCCGCCCACAACGGGATGACCACTTGGCGTGAGGCCCGCAGGGCGCTGAGCAGCAGGATCCCGGTCCCGATCGTGAGGAACACGCCCGCATGGGAAACCGCAACGCCACGGAGGGTAGGCTCCGGACCCTTGCGGCCGCCGTCGACGTCGTCCGGCAAGACGAGATCCGGGATGGTGAGGGACAGAACCGCGGCGGCGGCCATACCCACCACCCCAACCCAATACGCCCCGCTGATGCCAGCGAACTGCATCACGGCCGCACCGACGAACGGGCCGATGAACACGCCGATCCGGGTCACTCCGCCCAACGTCGACAGGGCACGGGCCCGGTAAATCACGGGGACGGCTTCCGTCAGGTACTTCTGGCGCGCGAGGTTGAAGACGCTCGTGGACATCCCGACGACGGTCATCGCCGCGGCGAGCAGCCAGATTCCGTTGTGCGCAAGGAGCGGCGCGAATCCTGCGGCCAACAAGGCCAACGCTCCGGCTGCGCCTGCGGCCACGATGGCCCATCGTTCGCCGAATTTGATGGTGATCAGCGAGGCGGGCAGGTTGAAGAACCATGATCCCAGCCCGATCAAGGTGACCACCAACGCGGAAACAGCCACGGACGCACCAAGGTCTCGGGCGGACAATGCCACCACCGGAAGCACTGCGCCTTCGCCGATACAGAACAGCAGGGCGGGCCCAAAGGCGGGCAACGCGATGCTGCGGAGATTGAAGGGCTGAACGGTGCTGGTTGTCGTCATCCCTTTCATCCTAGGCCGCCACTCCATTTGCGACGCGCCAAATACCTGTAGCGCACGGAATTCCGGCAGCGCCAGGCATTTAGCGCTGCGTCAGGCATTCCGCGCAGCGCCAGGCATTTCGCGCAGCGCCAGGCATCCAGCGAGTCGTCAAAAGCCTCCGCGCGGACGACGCCGGGGCACGCCTGCCGCTGCCAGCTTCCGTTCTAACACGCCGGGCGCCATGAGTTCCGCCCACACCCAACGGACTACGCCGCACCCCGTGGCACGGATCCGGTCTTCGCGCAGCTTCTCCTCGACGACGGCTTGAGCGGGGGTCCGTCCCTTGAGGAATTCCGGTTTCAGGTACTTGTCGATGCCGTCAAACTCCCCGGCCACCCGCACACCCTTCCAATAGAAGTCCGAAAAGCCCACCAGGCCCGCTTCGTCGCGGAATTCGCGTTGAAGAACCGGGGCCTCAAAGCCGCCGACATGCATCAAGGCGCAGCTGTAGGATTCCCCCGCGGATCCGGACAGGGGATCTGCGAATTCGACCGCCGTTTGGATTCTCCGGATGGCCGCCGCCGTGTAAATTCCGTCCGCTCCTGCCAGAAGCGCCTCTTTCGTGATAGCAGGCAATCCCCGTTTCCGGTCGGATTTGAGCACGTGATCCAAGGGAGCGACGGCTTCGACGAACGGGGTGAACGCTGCCAGATCCAGTACGGTGCGAACCCTGTCAGTCACCAGGAGTCCCTCGCGGCGACATACGTTGAGGCCGGAGGGGTCCGCGTAGTGGCGGGTTATCCCTGCCCGCGAGCGGCCGCCGTCGTTCCTCAGGGTCACGGCCTGCATCGGATGATGCAGGCCGATGGTGGGGATCCCCCATACTGACGCCGCCGAGTGCCTGGCGAAAATGGTCCGCGCTCTGGAGGTTTCGGCCGCCGCGCTGATCTGGACACGGTATTGTTCCCACGGTTTCAGCGCTGCCCACGCAGCGCCGTCGACGTACACGCCTTGGCGGACGCGATGCAAGGCACCCGTTTTGGCGCTGCGGGCGAGTTCCTTGAGGGTCGTTCCGTGAAAAAGGTGATCTCGGCTGAGTATCAGGCGTGGCAAGCGGGTCATGCCTAAGAACCTGCCACGGCGATTGAGGCCCGCGACAGCACCGAATTCCCCCATGTGGACAACTCCCGTGCTCTCCGACACGGTGTGTTCCCTGCGCCCCCGGAATTCCGCCTGCGTCAGGAATTTAGCGCAGCGCAGGGCACGAAGCGCAGCGACTACTTCAGGAAGCTGGCGTTGAACGAGTTCAGGTCCACGTTGATGCCGTTCAGGGTATGTTCGAACTTCTGCTGGATGCCCACACGCATGGTGCCGGCCGTGTTCCAGCCGCCGTACTGCACAGGGTTCGGTGCCAGGTAGTTGGGGACCCAGTTGGCGTAGTTGAGATTGCTCGTGTCGGTATCCCACAGGGGCACGTCAGCAAATGCGGTGCTGTTGCCCATCAGCCCGGGCCACATGCCGCTGCCGCTGTAGATCACGGGCCGAACGCCGAGGCCCCGCACGCCATCCACCATGGCCCGCGTCACCAGGGATCCACCGGGTTCGATGTCCAGGGCAAAGAACTGCAATTGCGACATGTACGGACCGGCCGCTTTGATCCCGTTCGACCAGCACGACGCGTCGCGCGTGTAGACCGCGATCTTGAGGCCGGCGTCGAGCGCCATCTTCAATTGGGCCTGGGTCTGCTGCCACGGAGTGCACGTGCCCCAGACGGTGGAGTGCATCACGTAGAGACGGAAGCCCTCGGCGTAGGCCTGGCGGAACCAGTTGGGGTCGGTGATGGCCGCGGTGGTGTCGAGCACCTTGACGGAGCCGCCCTGATCCGTTTGGGGTACGGCGGCAGCCTGGGGCACGACGACGACGGGCGCGGGAGCGGCGGCAGGCTGCGGAACGGCGGGCGGTGCTGGAGTGGGGGCAGCGGGCGGTGCTGGAGCCGGCGTCGCGAGCGGGGCCACCTCAGCGGCGGGTGCGGCATTGGCGATTGGTGCGGCGCCGGCGTCGGGCGCTGTGTTGGCGGAAGGCCGAGCGCCCGTGGCACCCGTCACTCCGAGGAGAAGCACGGCAGCAAACATCAAGGCAAGTTTTTTGGGAATCAAAAGAGGCTCCTGGGTGCTGGCCTCGGGTTCAGAGACGGGCGCAGCAGGGTGTCATGAAGGCACGGAATTGGGTGCACCATGCCCGGGCCCAGTTCCCGGTCATGGCGAGGTCGCCCCGCAAAGCGAATGACGTCCAGGTGCAACTTTAGGGAAATCCCGGCGGAAGCGACAATTTGCAATCCGCGTAGTAGTCGAGTAAGAACCCGCTCTTACCCGGGCAAAAACAAGTAGTAATAGAGTGTCGCGGGCGTCACGCTAGGCAATAACTAAGTAGCCCCACCCAACTGACTCGCAGTTAATGTCGTTTTGAGCGCTCAAAACGACATCTAATGCGAGCTAGTTGGGCCGGGCCCGCCGAAAAGGGAGGCGCTACACGTACCCGTCCACGATCGCGGCCGCGATCTCTTTGTACGCACGCCGGGTGTCGGGGCGCAGGACGTCCAGGGTGACCAGGTCGCCGTCGGCCACTCCCCTGTCGTGCGGCACGGCAATCAACTGTCGGCAGATCCCGGCGAGGTGTTCCTCGATGGCATCCTTGTCCACGCGGGACGACACCTCGTCCTTGTCCGTGATCACCACGATCGCGTTGCGGGCGAGGTCCTCGTAGCCGTGGCTCGCAAGCCACTGAAGGGTGCTGCGGGCACGCTTGGCACCGCTCACAGCGTAGCCGGCGGCGATGATGAGGTTGTCGGCCGATTGCAGGATGCCGCTCATGGCATTGTGCGTGACGCCGGTACCGCAATCGGTCAGCGCGATGGAGTAGTAGCCCGAGATCAGCTGGCGGATCCGCAAGTATTCCTCGGCGGTCAGCGAATCCGAAACTTCCGGGTCCTGTTCACCGGCGATCAGGTGCAGTCGGCCGGCATGGTGCATGTACCGGGCCAGCGCCGTGAGCGAATCGACGTTTTCCACGTTCTTGAGCAGGTCCGTGATGGTGCGCGGCGTGGCCTTTTGGTAGATGCCCTCGCCCAGCGCACGCTCCACGAGGTCGCCGGAATCGGGGTTCGCGTCGATGGCGCAGGGCGGGTCGCCGCGGAATTCCGCCAGGGTGAGGCCCACGCCGACCGTCGTCGAGGTCTTGCCGATCCCGCCCTTGAGGCTCAGCACGGCGGTGTTGTAGCTGCCTTGAAGCTGGCGGGAAATGCGCCGCGCGAGCTCGTCCTCTTCACGCTGCTTGGCGCTGGGACCGAGGTTCCACGCGCCGCCGGTCAGCCGGTAGAGCATGCCGCGGAAGCCACCGATGGGACGCGGTTTCTGTTCCCTCACGAAGGAACCCGGGGACGAGATGAAGTCTGAAATCGGAGCATTGGCGGCTGCGGCCCGTCCGGCTCGAGCGGATGCCGGGATCTCGCGGCGCGGTTCCTCACGGCTCGCGTCACCGCTGGCCGGGTCGGTGACCGCTCCGGTGGATGCGTCGGCTGCGGCTGCCGCTTCGGCCCACGATCTGCTTTGCAGCGGGGCAGGCGTGGATGCGGGTGCGTCGGAATCGTTCGGCGTGATGATCGGCATAGTTCCTGTCCAGGGGTCACCCTCTTCGCGGCGGCGATCGCGGCGTCGACGAAGCTCGGGCTGCCCTTCGATAGATGCAGCGGCGCTGGCTTCGTTCTCCACGGAATCCGGCATGGTCTTGTCCCCTAGGATTCGCAGCGTTGTGCGCCGCGGCTCTCGTTTGAATTGCTTCAACCAGCAATTCTAGGTGGAGACCGTCACAAACCCGTCATAGCGGGCGTGCCGCGCGCTTCGGACAGCCTTTTTTGGCGGTCGCTCAAGCCGGCGGGTCGGACGTCGGAACACCGCCGATGCCGAACACAACGTCAAGAAGCCCGACGTCGATCGCGTCGCCGCTGTTGTCGAGTTCGACGTGGCGGGCACCTTTCCACTCACAGGCGTTGACCTGGGATGCGGCCCAGAATTGTTCCCAGTTATTGAGCTTCCATTCGTCGCGCTCATATCCCCGGGCTACAAGGCGCGCCCTGACGGCCTCCCCATCGGTTCGAACATGCACCACGATCAGTTCGGCCTCGGGCCAATGATGCTCGCGCCCGGCGTTGATGAGGTAGTCCGGATCGGCGAAGAACTTGCCAAAGGGTGCGTCCAGGACCACGGAGCGGCCGACGCTCAGGTTGTCACGGGTGAGGTCCAAAATGGACGCGTACTCCAGCGGCAGGATGGCCCGCTGGTAGAACTCATTATTATCGCGCTCGTTCGGATCGGAGCCGTCGAGTGTCAACAGCAGCTCCGTGAATCGCTTGGTGGCGGTGTCCTTGTCGATGTAAGCGGCACCGTGGTGTTCGGCGAGGAGCTTGCTGACGCTCGACTTGCCGGAGCCCGCCGGCCCGATCACAAAAAATACCTGCGGCATGGTTGTCTTCAACTGTCTGTTCTGCATTGAACCCTGGATCAAATTCTTTCAGTCAAGGGCTGTGGCGGGTAGGCGTTGTTGCCGTCCCCGCCACAGCGCCGAGGCTAGGCCGAAACTGTGGTCCGGCGGTCCTTAACGAAGAAGCCGTAGGAGAGTGCGCCCACCACCAGCAGGACTCCGCCAATCAGGAAGACCAGGGTGTAGTTGCCGCCGGTTTCGGTAAGGATGAAGCCAGTGACGATCGGAGCGAGTGCCGCACCGAGGAAGCCGCCGAAGTTCTGGATGGCACCCAAGGAAGCCACCTGGGAGGGTTCTGCGATGTCCGCTGCCAGCGTCCAGAGGACACCGATCGGCACTTGGGCGGCGAAGTAACCGACAGAGAGCAGGACGATAGCCAGTGCGGAGTTATCAACATAGGCAACGGGCAGGACGGCTGCGGCGGCGAGGAGCGCGCCTCCGACGATCGGGAGCTTGCGGGCGGTGACGGTAGGAATGCCGCGGCGGATGGCCCTGCTGGAGATCACGCCGCCGGTCAGCACACCAATGATGCCGCAGAGGAACGGCAGGGCCGCGAGCCAGCCACTCTGGCTGAGGCTGAAGCCACGGGCGGTCTGCAGGTAGCTCGGCAACCAGGTGAGGTAGACCCACACTGTGTAGAAGATGCCGAACGCGCCCAGGACCATGAACCAGGTGTTCTTCTGCTTGAGCAGTTCGCCCCAGCCGGCTTGCTTTTCCTTGGGCTTCGACTGCTCTTCGAACTCGGCACCCTTGATGAGGAACTGTTCCTTGAGCGTGGGGTCACGGTAGACGCGGAGCCACACGAGGGCGACGATCACGCCGAGTGCGCCGATGACGATGAACATGCCGCGCCAGCTCATGGTCAGCAACAGGAAGGTCAGCAGCGGAGGGGCGATGGCGTTGGCAATCTGCGAGCCGGTGTTGACGATCGAGACCGGCAGGGCGCGCTCGGTCTTGTTGAACCAACGGTCGGCGACCTTCAGCCCGGAAGTGAAGAATGGGGACTCCGAAATACCCAAGGCCACACGGGCGGCGTACAGGAAGCCGAAGGAATTGGCGAGGGCGGAGAGCATCGAGATGATGGACCAGAGTCCGGCGGCCCAGGCGAACATGCGCTTGGGACCATACTTGTCCACAAGGTAGCCGGCAGGCAGGTTGGCAATAGCGTACGGCCACGAGAACGCCGAAAGCAGCAACCCCATCTGAAGGGCGTTAAGGCCGAATTCCTTGGCAATCGTGGTGTTCGCGATGCTCAGGTTGTTTCGGTCCAGGTAATTCACGATCCCGCCGATGACCAGCAGAGCTACCAGGTACCACCTGATTCTCACGCGCCTCAGGGGCTTGGTATCCGTGGCGTCTATATCTGCTGATGCTTGGCTCATGCAGCTCACTCCTTTGTGTTCTGACCGACAGTCTTTGTCGGGTTGTGCTTTCGCCGGCTCCTGCCGGATTTGCTTGCCGGCTAGCGCCGGGCTTCGGTTAGCGCCGGGCTTCGTCGATCGCTGTGAGGAAGGTCTGCGCAGCGCGGGCGACTAGTCCGTAGTCGCCGTCGTTCCGGGCCGCCTTTGTCACAAAACTTCCCACGCCGACGGCGGTCACACCCGCGCCGAACCAGGCGCCGACATTCGCGGGCGCAACTCCGCCGGAAGGCATGATGGGTGCCTGCGGCAGGGGCGCCAGGATGGTCTTGACGTATGAAGGCCCGCCCAGTTCAGCGGGGAACAGCTTGATGATGTCCGCCCCGGCTTCGAGGGTGTTGACGACCTCCGTGGGGGTGAACGCTCCGCTGGCAGTGACGGCTTGGTAGCGGTTTCCTGCAGCGATCATCTTCGGATTGAACTGCGGGCTGACCAACAGCCGGGCGCCCGCAGAGATGCTCGCAAAAGCAGCTTCTGCGTCGAGCACGGTACCGGCGCCGATCACAATGCCTTGGTCCCCGTATTTATCGGCGAGCCGCTCGATGACTCCCAGGGCGCCGGGAACAGTCAACGGGACCTCCACTGCACGGATGCCGCCCTCGATGGCCGCTTCAGATACGCGGTAGGCCTCGTCGGCACTGTCCAGGCGGGCAATCAGCAAGGCGCCGGTGCGGACGATGGTCTCTAGTACTTCAAATTTGGTTAACATTGATTAAGAGATTACCCCAAATATTCACAAATCGGAACAGTCTGTGAAAACTTGTTAAAACTTCGGCGGCCGGAGGCTCAGCTGCTGCGCATGGAAGTCGAAATGCCGGGTGGCATAGGCATAGGTATCCGCGAGCGTCATGTCAGCTGTGAAGAAGGGGTCCCACCGGGTCGGGAAAGGCATCGATCTGGCCAGGGAGTCCGGGGATTCGCGTTCGAGGCGGTGCGCCAGTACCGTGATCGTCTTTTCGAGTTTCCGGCCCATCCGGTGCCGGTCATAGACCGTGGCGGCCGCCCGGGAACCCCAATAGTTCACCCAGTCGAACGGGCCGGTTCCCGCGTTCAAAGCGGCGGCGAACCCCCTGCCCCAGGATCGGGGCAGGCGACTCATGACGCGGACCAAGGGCAAGAGGGACCGGACGATCATGTATCCGAAGACCATGTGGAAAAGCAGTTCCTCGTTGGTCCAGCGGGTCCCGTTGCTCTTGCGCTTCAAATCCGATGGCGTCGCGTTCGCCAGCCAACTTTTCAGCTGAAGACAGGCACGCCCGTATTCGGCGACGGTTGCTTCCCGGCCCGGATCCATGGCTCAAGTGTCCCGCAATCGACCGCCGAAGGAACGCCGATCGTGTCAAGTTTTTCGGCCCGGGCGGGCCGGCCAAATCTGGTCCGGTGGGGCAGGGCCCGCGAAAGCTTCATGCCCTCGGAAACGAACCTGCGTTCATCCTGTTTCAGGCAGTGAGGGCATATCCTTCGCGGATCCAGGCCAGCATCTCAGCATCAAGCTCTGAAGGGTCCTTCAGGAGGACTTCGTTATGCCACCGGTTAGCAGATACACGCTCGGCGCGGTGCACACGATCAGATTCGAGTTGCCGGTCCAAAACAATGTTGACCAGAATCCCGCCTCGGCGGGGATGGATCCCCAGAAACGCGCGCCCGTGAGCGACATGGAACGACGAGGCGTTCTCCTGCAGCTCACACCCGTCAAGCGCAGAAATCTGATCGAGGAGGGCACCGTAAACGCCCGACGAAACGGGATCGCCATCAATGCGTTCTCTTGCAGTACGTGCCATTCAGCCAGCATAAGGCGAAGACTTGTCTCCGAGCCTTCGCTTGGACCCGGTTTAGTCGGGATTTCACGGAAAGCGCCTCGGGCTCCGCTTGTGACTATCAAGGAGTTGACCGGTTGAGGCCGTGTGCGAGGCGGAGGAGCCTGTCCCGTAATCGGCGGCCGAAGAAACGCCGGGGGCCTAGTTTTCCACGAGTTCGGCGTAGAGCTTTTGGACGCGGTCCTTGATGTCGTCACGGACCAGGCGCATGCGGTCCATGCCTTCTATTCCGCGAGCGGAGGGTTCGTCGGTTTCCCAGGTCAGGACGCGGGCCGTGCCGTGGCGTTCGAGTTTGGCTTCGGTGCCCAGGACAACCACGACGTCGGCGGCGTCCAGCACCTCGTTCGTGACCGGTTTGGGGTGCTCGCCGGTGACGTCGATGCCGAGTTCGCTCAGGGACTCCACGGATTCGGGATTCAGTGCCTCGCATGGGTTGGTGCCCGCGGAATGAACCGCGACAGCGTCTCCGGCAAGGTCACGCATGAGCCCGGCGGCTAACTGGGACTTTCCGCCGTTCCTGCTGCAGACGAACAGGACGCTCGGGGTCTTGATTGACTCGATCATGCTTGTGATTCTTGCATCTGAGATCGCCGATTCTTGCATCAGGCTGCGCCCGAGCGTCCGTGGGTCAGCCCGGTGGGGAACCCGACGAGGACCGGCTCGGGAGCCGCGCAGCAGCCGGCGTCCTCCGATGATGCCGTGGTGTTCGTGACGGGGACGTCGCAGCTGGCGCCGGCATCCGTGGAGCACACCCCGGTTTCGGGCAGTTCAAGCTGGACGGTGTCAGCGGCTGTCTGGTCTCCGGCGAGGGCGGCAGCGACGGAGCGGACCTGTTCGTAACCGGTGGCCAGCAGGAAGGTCGGGGCCCGGCCGTAGGACTTCATGCCCACGATGTAAAAGTCCTTCTCAGGGTGCGCCAGAAGCCTCGCGCCGTGCGGAGGAACCGTGCCGCAAGAATGGAATTCAGGATCGATCAGCGGGCCGAGCCCTGTAGGTGCTTCAACGGCGGGGTCAAGGTTGAGTCGGAGTTCGCGGAGCATGTCCAGGTCGGGGCGGAAGCCGGTGCAAGGCACGACGACGTCCGCGTCGAGCGTGCGGCCATCGGCGGCTTCGACACTCACATGGGTATCCAGGGATTTCAAGGTGCGGATGCCGAAGCCGGTGTGCAGTTCGATGGTGCCGGCCTCGACCAAGCGGCGGAGCCGGGATCCGAGCTGGCCGCGGGCGGGAAGACCGTCAGCGTCGCCGCCACCATAGACCTTCTCCGCGGAGGCGCCCCGGACCGCCCAGAGGATCGTGGTTCCGGGTTCTTCCTTGGCGAGGTCCGCGAGGTTGATCAGGGTGTTCGCGGCCGAGTGCCCTGCCCCCACCACGAGGACACGGCGGCGGGCGAAGGCGGCGCGGTCCCGGCCCATTACGTTGGGAAGGGGCGAGGAGATCCGCTCAGCGGCCGCGTTCTCGCCGATGGCGGGCAGGCCGGAGGTGCCGAGTGGATTGCGGGTGGACCAGGTTCCTGAAGCGTCAATGACGGCTGCCGCGGTGTGGTCGCGGATTTCGCCGTCCTCGTGCTCGACCCGCACAACGAACGGCGTGGTGTCACAGTCACTGACGTGGGTCTTGTCCAGGCCTGCACGGGTGACCGCCACAACTCGGGCACCCGTCTGGAGGCGGGAGCCGATGGCAGGAAGGGCGGCCAAAGGTGCAAGGTAATTGTCGATGAGCTCCCCGCCATACGGGAGTGCCGTGGGGCGCGGTGCCTCCCACCCGGATGCATCGAGCAGGCGGAGGGAAGCGGCGTCGAGGTTGAACCGCCAGGGTGAGAACAAGCGGATGTGGCGCCATTGTTCGATCGCGTCCCCCGCCGTCGGGCCTGCTTCGAAGACCACCGGTTCCAAGCCACGTTCAAGGAGGTGCGCAGCGGCGGCCAGGCCGATAGGTCCGGCGCCGATCACTGCAATGGGAAGGTTCTTCACTGAATCCATGCTGTCCTCGGTTTGTCCAGTTCTCCCTGCGTTCCGCGCTACGCAGCAGGGCTAAGGGATGCGATCAAGCCCTCGATGCGGGTCTTGATCTCGTCGCGGATCGGCCGGACGGCTTCAATCCCCTGGCCGGCCGGATCTTCGAGGACCCAATCCTCGTAGCGCTTGCCCGGGAAGTACGGGCATTCGTCGCCGCAGCCCATGGTGATGACGACGTCGGATTCCTTGACGGCCTCTGTGGTGAGGATCTTGGGGATTTCGGCGGACATGTCGATGCCAAGTTCGGCCATGGCTTCGACGGCGGCAGGGTTGACCTTGTCTGCGGGCTGGGAACCCGCCGAGCGGACCTCGATCCGGCCCTCACCGAGGGTCGTGAGGAAGGCGGCAGCCATCTGGGAACGGCCTGCATTGTGGACACAGACAAAGAGGACGGAGGGTTTCTTGACGGTTTCAGCGCTCATGAGAGGACCTTTCGATCGGGTGCGGGAGCTGACAGAGACGGAGGCAACGCGGTAACGCCTGGGTACAGGGCACGGATCAGGAAGAACCCTACGGCGCCGCCCAACAACTGCGCGAGGATGAACACCGGAACGGAGGCCGGGGCTATGCCGGCGAAGGTGTCGGTAATGGTCCGGGCCACGGTCACGGCGGGATTCGCGAAGCTGGTGGAGCTGGTGAACCAGTAGGCGGCCGTGATGTAGCCGCCGACTGCAAACGCCACGCGCTCAGGGCGTCCGGAACGGATGGTGCCGAAGATGACCAAGAGCAGCCCGATGGTCGCGATGACTTCGCCGAGCCACAGCCCTCCCCCGGCGCGTTCATGCGTGGAGAGCGTCACGGCGTCGAGGCCGAACATCAGGTTGGCCAGCACTGTCCCGGCGAGGCCTCCTACGAACTGTGCGGCGATCAGTGCAAGCGCAGTGGGCGTATCCAGGATCCCCAGGGCGCGCTCCACCAAAGTGACCACCGGGTTGAAGGATGCCGAGACCGGCTGCAGCGCCAGGATCAACGCCACGAGCGCGGCGCCAGTGGCGACGCTGTTCTGCAGGAGCTCCAGTCCGACGTCGTTCGGGGACAGTCGCGAGGCCATGACGCCGGACCCCACCACGGCCATGACCAGGAAGGCAGTACCCACGAACTCCGCCACGGCCCGCCGTGTCAGAACGCTCACTGGCCCTGTCCCCCGATCAAGGCCGCCAGGCCGGACAGCGCGTCGGTTCGGGCGCGGTAGTAGACCCAGACTCCCCGCTTTTCGCGTTCCAGGAGACCTGCTTCGTGCAGGACCTTCAGGTGGTGGCTGATGGTCGGCTGTGACAGCTCAAACGCGTCGTTCAGATCGCACACGCAGGCTTCGCCGCCCTCATGGGACGCCACCAAGGACATCAGCCGCAGCCGTACCGGATCGGCCAGCGCTTTCAGCAGCGGAACGATTCCTTCGGCTTCGGATTCAGACAAGGGCTCCCGGGACAGCGGCGAGCAACACGCCACCGCCTCGACGGGCGTCAACTGCAAGGACATAGACACACGTAAATATTCACACTTGTCGATGTTTAAGGCAAGGCCGTTTAAGGCAAGGCCGCGGCGATCAAGAAGGTTCCCGACTCCGGCGGCAAACACAAATCGGAACACTGTGTGAAAACTTGTTAAGATGGGGTTGTCACCGCGAAGGAGCAACCTTGAGTTCGTCAACATCACCTCCCCTGATCCCGGAGCAGCGCCATCAGGAGATTCTTCGCTTGCTTCGCCGCGAGGGAGTGCTGAGCATCCGCAGCCTCACGGAATCCATGAACGTCTCCCACATGACCATCCGGCGCGACATTACGGCCCTCGAAGATGCCGGTCATGTGTTGTCGGTCCAGGGAGGCGTGCGTTTGGCGGAGAGGACCAGCCAGGAACCTCCACGGGAGCGGGAATCACGGGCTCAGCTAGAGCTGCCTCGGAAAAAAGCAATCGCCGAGCTTGCGTCCCAGTTCGTTGAGGACGACATGGTCTTGTTCCTCGACGCCGGTACAACTTGCCAGTCCGTGGTCCCCTATCTCGGTGCCCGGAAGAACATCACCGTGGTCACCAACGATTTTTACGTGGTCACGTCTTTATTCGCATACCCCAACGTTGAGACCATCCATACCGGCGGTGTGGTGGATGCTTCCAGCGCTTCAAGCTCAGGCCGCATGGCAGCCGACGCCATCAAGCACATCAACATCGATCTGTTCTTCATGAGCACCGGCGCATGGAGCCTCTCTCGCGGCGTCACTACGCCGTCCATGGACAAGGTGGAAATGAAACTGGCCGCTCTTGAGGCAGCGTCGCGCTGCTTCCTGCTGGCGGACAGCACCAAGTTCGGAACCTTTGCGAAGTTCCGGGTCGCGCCGATCGAGCAACTGGACGCCGTCGTCACCGACGATGAACTGGAGCGGGACACCCGGGATAACATCCAAGAATTGGGCGTAACCGTGTACGTCGCGGCAGCGAATGGTTCCGGCCGCTAAGGCAAGGCCGGATCGTCGTCCGCCATCGACGCCGCCGCTGCCGTAATTCGGTTGGCCATTCCCTTGAAGATGACGCCGTGGAAGGGCAATACCGCAAGCCAGTACAAGC
Organism: Arthrobacter sp. efr-133-TYG-120; assembly: GCF_030209785.1. Classification (NCBI taxonomy): domain Bacteria; kingdom Bacillati; phylum Actinomycetota; class Actinomycetes; order Micrococcales; family Micrococcaceae; genus Arthrobacter; species Arthrobacter sp. efr-133-TYG-120. The sequence goes on along the minus strand of NZ_JARVRI010000029.1, from coordinate 6,971 downwards.
GTCCGCCCAGACCTTTGGGGAAGAAGATCGCCCTTTGTTGATAGAGCGCCCCGCCTTCGGCTTCTTCGGCGCGCATTTCCAGCCAGGCCCGCCCGGGGACCTTCATTTCCGCGCGGAGGCGCAACAGCGAGCCGCGGTCGATCTGCTCCACACGCCAGAAGTCCAGCGCGTCCCCCGTATTCAGGCGGGTCGGACTGAGCCGGCCGCGGCGGAGCCCCACTCCACCCACGATCTTGTCCATCCAGCCGCGCACGGACCAGGCCAGGGGAAACGAGTACCAGCCGTTGTCCCCGCCGATGCCTTCGATGACTTGCCACAATTGTTTCGGCGTCGCCGTCGTGAGCTGCTGCTGGTTGTCCTGGTACACCAGGTGGCCGGCCCATTGCGGGTCGCTGGGAAGCGGATCGCTTGGAGCACCGCGGACGGACGAGTTCTGCCAGCTGGTTTCCACTTCCCCGGCGGCCTCCCGCGCCAATGCCAGGCGAAGCGATTCACGGTATCCAAGCAGCCCGGCTTCAGGCGGATCGATGTATTGGTGGATGTCCCGCTCCGCGACCACGCAGTTCTGCTGCAGGGATCCGATCAGCGGCACGGCCAAGGACCGCGGAATGGGGGTGACGAGGTTGACCCACTGGGATGCCAACCATGGAGTCAGGACGGGCAGGGCAATCACCGGACGACGCCGGAGGCCCGCTTCCGCGGCATAACCGTTCATCATCTCGTCGTACGGGAGGACGTCCGGGCCGCCCAGGTCGAAGGTGCGGTTGAGCGAAGCCGGGAGCCCGGCCGCCGCGACCAGGTAATAGAGCACGTCGCGGATCGCTATCGGCTGGACTTTGTTCCGCACCCAACGCGGGGCCACCATGAGGGGCAGCACTTCGGTTAGTTGCCGGATCATTTCGAACGACGCCGAACCGGAACCGATCACGACGCCGGCCTGAAGGACGATCGCGGGCACGCGCGGTTCCGCTAGGAAAATGTCGCCCACTTCCTTGCGGGATTGGAGGTGCCGGCTGAGCGTTCCTTCCGGGTGCAGTCCGCCCAGGTAGATGATCCGTCCGGCGCCAGCGTCGGCTGCCGCACGTGCTACGTTGCCGGCGCAGAGCCTTTCGGTCTGTTCAAAAGACCGCTGGCCGGATGGACCCATCGAGTGCACCAGGTAGTAAATGACGTCGGCCCCGGCAAAGGCCTCCCGCAAGGAGTCGACATCCTCGAGGTCGCCGATCATTACGTTCACACGGTCCGCCCAGGGGACGTCCCTGAGCTTGTTCGCATGGCGCACCAGGACGCGGACGTCGTAACCGGCGTCGAGCAATCGGGGAACGAGCCGTCCGCCGATATAGCCGGTGGATCCCAATACCACTGCAAGTGGATTCATTGTGCCCCTTCCGAATGACCTTGCGGAGCCGGATGCCCTTACGGAGCCGGAACGCCGACGCCCTATGCCAGCGTAGCCCTACACCGATCCGGCCCGTTTCCGGCGGTCGTTCTTGCCGCGGAGGTCCCGGTTCAGGCGGCGGTCACCGTGGTAGAGCAGAGACTCCCAGTCGACCTGTTCCGGGGTTTTGGGAATGATGGCCGGCGGCAGCGCCTTCGGCTTCTTGGGCTCGACGTACAGCCAGTTCAGCACGCCAAGGTACATGTCCACTCCGGAGTTGGCCAGTCCGATGTAGGCCCGGATCGCGCCGGCGGCCATGATGGCGTTGAAGGCGGCGAAAGCGGCGTTGCCCCAGTTTCCAAGTTGCCAGTTGCGCCAGACGGTCAACAAGGAGAACGCAACGATCAAGTACGGAGCCAGGACATAGAGGGCCGGGGCCGCGGTGCGGTCCTTGACCTTCGGGGTGCGGACGAACGGGATCTTGTCTCCCGTGAGGGCCTGCTGGAGGGACTTCAGGACGCCGGCAAGATTGACCGGCAGCAGCACCAGGTTGAAGCCGTAGATCCGGAAGATGTCGCTGAACCGGTGGCCGCAGTCCCGCAGGTCGCTGCCCATCGCCAGGAAGTAGGGCAGGGCGGCAAGGAAGACCAAGGGGCTGAGGAGGCGGCTGTCGTAGGGGTACGCGAGGAGGAACAGCAGCCCGAAGCTCGCCCAGGTGATGGAGGCCATGTAGTTGACGCGCAGCAGGATCTCGCGGAAGAGGACCGGCCGGGCCTGACCACGGCGCTTGCGGATCTGTTCCCAGAGTTTGGGAAGGATCAGCAGGCCGCCGTTGGCCCAGCGCCGTCGCTGCACCACGAGCGATCCGAAGTCCGGCGGCGTGGCGCTGTAGCTGAGCCTCTCCGGGTAGTTGGCCAGGGTCCAGCCGTGCTTGCCAAGGTCCACGCTGGACTCGGTGTCTTCGATGACCGTGCGGTCCTGGATGTAGGTCCTGACTTCAAAGCCACCCACCGTCGAGATCTCGACAATGTCTTCCAGTGCGCGTTTGCGGATCACGGCGTTCGCTCCCACCCAGAACGTGGCGCCGTATTGGGTCATGCCTTGGTGCTGGATGTGCTGGATGTCCGTGGTGGCGCCGGCGATGCGCTCGATCCGGGTCGGTGCCCCGCGGAAGGAGGAATACGGGGTCTGGGTGACGGCTACCTTTTCATTGCCCGGGGATTCGAGAAGATGAACCAGGCGGAGGCAGTAGTCGCGCAGCAGCATCGAGTCGGCGTCCAGCGTCAGGACGTAGGTGGTGTCCGGGACGGACAGCACATCGCCGTCGTCGACTCCTGCGGGCCGCAAGACGGTGCCGTCCGCCGTCTGTTCCGGGTGCCACGTCCCGCCCATGAGCGAGAGGTAGGCGTTCAGGTTCATGGCCTTGTTGGCCTCGTGGGAGAGGCTCGCGAATCGCTTCCGCTCGAACGTGGACACCCGGGCGTTGAAGATCCAGGTCAGCCGCGCGTACAGTTCAGCGATGCGTTCCGGGCCGGGCGAGGTCCGCTGCGCGTTCGCGGCCGTCAGGGCCAGGATGACCAGGCGCAGTTCCCGGGCCAGGCCCATGAGGACCAGATCGACGAAGAACTCGTCCACGTGGTCCTCGACGGACTCGGTCTCGGCCATAGCTTCGAGCCATTCCGCGGCGTATTGGTATTCGGCGATGAGCCGCTCAACTTCGGTGCCCGCATCCAGTTCAGCTTCTTGATCACGACGACGACGGCGGTACCTCGCGTAGGCGGCGTTGACCCTCGCCGCTGGTTCCTTGAGGGTTTCCGTGATCTGGCCGGCGAGCGCGCGGGTGGCTTCGAGGCGGCGGAGCACGTCAGGGTCTGCAGGGAAGGGTGGGTCATCGAGGAGCAGCACGACGCTGAGGTCCGGGAATTCCTGCAGGACCGCGGACCACATGGTGCCGCGGACTACTTCCGGTTCCTCCGCATAGGAGGGAATCAGTACGGTGATGCCCTCGGAGTAGTCGAAGAAGTGCCGGTCGAGCTCCCCTCGGGGAACCCGACGGTGGGCCCGAAAGCGGGTCAGGGCGCCCTGGCGGGCGGTGAGGTACATCAGTGCCGAGAACGTCAGGAAGGACACCACCACCAAGTAGGAGAGGGTTTCGGCGCCGAAGCGGAATCCGGCGCCGGGGTTGTCCACGAGCTGCTTGAGCACGGTCGTGATCACATAGCCGAGCCAGGCGAGGACAGTGGTGAGGACGCCGACGCGGCCGAGGACTATTTTTCGGCGCGACGGTGCTGGGTGGACGATCGAGAGCGGTTCAGAGCGTTTCTCCGCGCCCCACTGACGCTTCCGGGCTTTTGAAGACTGCCCGTCCGCGGTTCCCTGGTCATCGGGGCGTAGCAGCACGATCTGGTCCGACATGAATCCCCATTCGCCGTCCGTGCGCCCCCAGCGGACGCGCGGCACAATGCAGGCGTAATGTGACGGCCCGCACTACAGTGCGCCCCTATGATAGGCGAACGACGCGTAGTTGGGATAAGACTCGTGGAAATGCTACGCCAAGCTGCGCAGCCACCACCGGAGTGAGTTCTTTCCCGGACATCCGCGAAGTCCTATTCCAATGCTCTGGGGGTATCTCTGTGTCGAAACGCTTTCCCGGCCGCCGGCTGTCCGTCCTGCGTTTGGGCATCCTTTGCGTCATCGTGGTGGCGGCGGTCACGGCGGGCTACCTCGGACTCCGCAACGTCCAGGACGTCAGCGCCGCGGCCTCCATGCCTTCGGTGTTTTCCGGCTATGTGGACGTGACGGCGACGCCGCGGTTCGCGTTCGAAGATCCAGCCGTGGCCAGCGCGAAGGCCGTGGTGCTGTCCTTCGTCGTCGCCGATCCGAAGCAGGGCTGTGCCCCGTCCTGGGGTGCGGCGTACAGCCCGGACCAGGCAGCTTCCGACCTCGATCTGGACCGGAGGATCGCCCGGCTCCGCCAGCTTGGAGGGGCCCCGGCGGTTTCCTTCGGCGGGATGAACAACAGCGAACTCGCAGTTTCCTGCAAGGACACGAAGTCCCTGACCGACGCATACCGGCAGATCGTGGATCGCTACGACGTCGCGACGGTGGATCTCGACGTCGAAGGCGCCGCCTTGGGCGACATAGCCGCTGCCGACCGACGTGCGCAAGCCATCGCCGCCCTTCAGAAGGAACGCAAAGCCAGCGGCAAGCCCCTCGCCGTCTGGCTCACCCTTGCGGCCGACCCGGACGGCCTCACGAGCCAAGGCCAGGTCATCGTGGCGCATACCCTCGCGGGCGGCGTCGAACTGGAAGGCGTAAACATCATGACGATGGATTTCGGCGCCAGCAAGCCAGCGGCCTGGAGCATGTCCCGGGCCGCGGAATCAGCCGCGGATGCCGCCCACGGACAGCTCGCCGCCCTCTACCGCAACGCTGGAACCGACTTTGGCAGCGAAACCCTTTGGCGCAAGCTCGGCCTGACCGTCATGGTGGGCCAGAACGACATTGCCGGCGAAATATTCACGCTCGACGATGCCGCCACCATGAACAGCTTCGTCAAGGACAAGGGCCTCGGTAGGTTGTCGATGTGGTCCATGAACAGGGACCGGACGTGTAGCCCCAACTACCCGGATGTGAGCAAGGTTTCGGACGGATGCAGCGGGGTGGTCCAGGGTTCCCAACTGTTTTCCGCCACGCTTGCCAATGATGTAGGGCTGCCTACGCCGGCTGTGGCTCCATCGCCCACTGCAACTGCCTCAATCAGTGCCACGCCCACCACCGACGATCCCGCAACCAGCCCTTATCCGGTGTGGAGCAGCTACGCCGCCTACACCGCGGCGGACAGGGTGGTGTGGCACGGCAGCGTCTACGAGGCAAAATGGTGGACCCGCGCCGACGTCCCGGACAACCCCGTTCTGCAGGGCGGTGCCACCCCGTGGAAACTCGTGGGTCCGGTGCTGCCCGGAGACAGGCCAAGCCCCAAAACAACCGTGCCTGCGGGAACTTTCCCGGCATGGGCGCCGGAGACGATCTATCACAAGGGCGACCGCATTCTCTTCGAAGGATCCGCGTTCGAGGCCAAGTGGTGGACCCAGGGAGACAGCCCGGAAGCCGCAATCCAGGGCGCCCCGGACTCCCCCTGGGCGAAATTGACCCCGGCCCAGCTCATGTCCCCCTCGCCCACCGCTCCAGCTTCCTGAACTTAAGCGCGAACTGGCAGCAGATGCCCTCTGCGTTGCTTTTTGAGGGCATCTGCTGTCAGTTCGGGGACTGTAAGAAAAACGGTGTGTGAGGGTCCGGCCTGATCCGAAAGGAGACGGCCGTGTCAGAGTCCACGACCGAGATGGAAGGGGTGATGATCGATCCTGTGACGGGAGAGATCATCGATCAGAAGGAGCTTGCGGAGCGGTTGCTCGCGCAGGCCAAGGAGCAGGGCGTGAGCCTGGTTGGCCCGGGCGGGCTGCTGAACCAGCTCACGAGGAACGTGCTGGAAACCGCTCTGGAAGCGGAACTGACCGAGCACCTCGGGCACGAGCATGGCCAGAGGCCGATCGCAGCCAACATGCGCAACGGCACCCGGCCCAAGACCGTGCTGACCGAGATCGGCCCGGTCGAGATCGAGGTGCCCCGGGATCGGGACGGCTCGTTCGAGCCGGTGATCGTGCCCAAGCGGAAACGGCGCCTGGACGGGATCGACCAGATCGTGCTCTCGCTCTCCGCCCGCGGGCTGACCACCGGGGAAATCGCCGCACACTTCGAGGAGGTCTACGGGGCCAAGGTCTCCAAAGACACCGTCAGCCGCATCACGGAGAAAGTCGCCGGGGAACTGGCCGAATGGTCGGCCCGGCCTTTGGATCCGATCTATCCGGTGCTCTTCGTCGACGCGGTCGTGGTCAAGGTCCGTGACGGGCAGGTGCGCAACACCGCGTTCTATGTCGTCATGGGCGTCACCGTGAACGGGGAGCGGGAGATCCTGGGGATCTGGGCCGGCGACGGCGGCGAGGGTGCCCGGTTCTGGCTGCAGGTCTTTACCGAGCTGAAGAACCGGGGCGTCGAAGATGTGTTGATCGCTGTCTGTGATGGGCTCAAGGGCCTGCCGGAGGCGATCACGACCACGTGGGAGCGAACGGTGGTGCAGCAGTGCATCGTGCACCTGATCCGCAACAGCTTCCGCTACGCCGGCCGCCAGCACCGCGACGGGATCGTCAAGGCGCTCAAGCCGGTCTACACGGCCCCGTCCGAGCAAGCGGCGAAGGACCGGTTCGCCGAGTTCACGGCCGAGTGGGGCCAGCGATATCCGGCAATCGTGCGGCTCTGGGAGTCCTCATGGGCTGAGTTCGTGCCGTTCCTGGAGTACGACGTGGAGATCAGGCGGGTGATCTGCACGACGAACGCGATCGAGTCGATCAACGCCCGCTACCGCAGGGCAGTGAGGGCCCGCGGGCACTTTCCAAACGAGGCCGCTGCCCTGAAATGCCTGTATCTGGTCACCAGGTCCCTTGATCCGACCGGCGGCGGTCGGGCACGCTGGGTCATGAGGTGGTTGAGTCGGCCCACAGCGCGGTGCCGGTGTTGCCACCGGTCCGTTTCTGTG